>JAFSVB010000066.1 GCA_017450325.1 Bacilli bacterium
GACGAATACTTCGGCTATGAGTTCCAGCGGGAAGAAGACATCGACACGCTGATAAACCTCATCAACAAAGCCTATAACAATACGAGGATTCACGAAAACCACGGCTATAGCCCCTCTCAGTTATTAAAGATGATGCCGATGTCGCGGAAAGGCCCTTTGACCATCAGCCTCGGCCCGAACATCGTCGAGAGCATGCTCCGCGGGGAAATGAGCATCGACGACTACCGCAAAGCCATCCAAGAATCGCCCTTGCCCCTAGAGACCAAGAAAGACATCTACCGCCAACTCCACGCGATTCAGAAGAAGAAAGACGGCAACCGCGCCTAATTAGCCCCTCGTGGGGCTTTTTCATTCGGCGGCGCATCTCTTTTTCGCATTGATGCATACGCGGATATATATGAGCGTCCAAGTGCATTGGGTTCTAATCGCAGCAAAAAAAGCCATCGAGGGTAGTCCAGGATGGCTTTGCTTTCTATTCGTCTTCGTCGATGGAGAGGACGGCCATGAACGCTTCCTGCGGCACGTCGACCGAGCCGATGGCCTTCATGCGCTTCTTGCCCTCCTTCTGCTTCTCAAGGAGCTTCTTCTTGCGGGAGATGTCGCCACCATAGCACTTGGCGAGGACGTCCTTGCGCATCGACTTGATATCCGCGCGGGCGATGACCTTGCCGCCAATCGCCGCTTGGATGGGCACTTCGAACTGCTGTCTTGGAATGACTTCCTTCAATCGCCGTACGATCGCAAGGCCACGATGGTACGCGCTTGGGCGATAGACGATGGAGGAGAGGGCATCGATGATCTGGCCGTTGAGGAGGATGTCGAGTTTGCATAGCTCCGACTTGCGGTAATCGAGCAATTCGTAGTCCAAGGAGGCATAGCCCTTGGTGAAGCTCTTGAGTTTATCGAAGAAGTCGAAGATGATCTCGGATAAGGGCAGGTCGTAGGTCAAGATGACACGGGTGTCGTCGAAATAGACGAGGTCACGGTAGGAGCCGCGCTTTTGCTGGCATAGCTCCATGATGGGGCCGACGTATTCCTTCGGGGACATGATGTCGGCTTTGACATAGGGCTCCTCGATGGCCAAAACCGTCGTCATGTCGGGCAGTTTCGAGGGGTTATCGATATGGAGGACTTCGCCGCTTGTCCTGCGGACGTGGTAGATGACCGAGGGAGCGGTGAGGATGAGGTTGAGCTTATATTCGCGTTCGAGGCGTTCTTGGATGACGTCCATATGGAGCAAGCCGAGGAAGCCGCAGCGGAACCCAAAGCCCAAAGCCTGCGAAGTTTCGGGCTCAAAGGCTAAGGAGGCATCGTTGAGCGAGAGCTTTTCCAAGGCGTCCTTCAAGGCGCCGTATTCCTTGGAATCGACGGGATAGAGGCCGCAATAGACCATCGGGTTGATCTTGCGGTAGCCAGGAAGCGCCTCTAAGGCGGGGGTATCGCGCAGGGTGATGGTCTCGCCAGGATGGACGTCGTGGATGTCCTTGATCTGGGCGGCTAAATACCCGACTTCGCCAGCGCTTAAGGAGGCGACTTTCATCTCCTCGGGCGTGCGGATGCCCACTTCGGTGACGAGGTAGTCCTTCCCCGACTGCATGAGGTGGATGGTATCGCCAACCTTCACATTGCCCTCCTTGACGCGGATGAGGACGATGACGCCGCGATAGGAATCGTAATAGGAATCGAAAATCAACGCTTTTAAGGGGGCGTTAGGGTCTCCGCTAGGGGCGGGGATGTCTTGGACGATGCGCTCCAAGACCTCGTCCACCCCCACTCCGGTCTTGGCGGAAACCAAACAGGCGTTGCTGCAATCGATGCCGACGCGGTTCTCGATCTCGTCCTTGACGAAGTCGGGTTGGGCGCTTGGGAGGTCCACTTTGTTGATGACGGGGAGGATCTCGAGGTCGTTATCGATGGCGAGGTAGACGTTGGCGAGGGTTTGGGCTTGCACGCCCTGCGTCGCGTCGACGACCAAAAGGGCGCCTTCGCAGGCGGCGAGGGAACGCGAGACTTCGTAGGTGAAGTCGACGTGCCCCGGGGTATCGATGAGGTTGAAGATGTATTCCTCGCCATCCTTGGCCTTGTAGGAGATGGTGACGGCGTTGAGCTTGATGGTGATGCCGCGCTCGCGCTCAAGGTCCATCGAGTCGAGCAATTGCTCCTTCATCTCGCGCTTGGAGACCGTGCCGGTCAATTCCAAAATGCGGTCGGCCAGCGTCGACTTTCCATGGTCGATGTGGGCAATGATGGAGAAATTGCGGATTTTCTTGGGGTCAAAGGCCATAGCGGGAGGAATTATAGCGGTTTATTTCTTCCTATGGAAGTGGGCGAGGTTGTCCGATACTTCCTCAGGGGAGAGGACGACATCGTAATCGGGGTATAGGCGCTGGAAGAGGGAGCGGTATTCCTCTTGCAGGTAGCGGTCGTCTAGAAGCAACACCGCCCCGCGGTCGGTCTCCGAGCGGATGAGCCTGCCGACGGCTTGCAGGACCTTGTTCATGCCCGGGTCCATGTAGGCATAGGCGAAGCCGTTTCCCGAAAGGCGGTCATGGTAGGCGCGGATGAGGTCGTTCTCCTTGCCGATCTGCGGCATGCCTACCCCCACCACCGCCACGCCGATGAGGCGGTCGTCGACGAGGTCGATGCCCTCGCTGAAGGCGCCGCCGAGGATGAGCAACCCCACTTTGGTATGGTCGGGGTTGGGGCTAAATTCCGCGAGGAAGGACTCGCGCTGGGCGGGGGTCATTTGGCGCTGCTGCGCAAGCACTTCGGCCTCCCCGAAATCTAGAAGCGGCAAGATGGCCTCCATGTATTCGTAGCTAGGGAAATAAAGGAAGTAATTGCCCATCTTCGCCTCGACGAAGCGCCTTAGGTACTTCGCGACCTCGGGGTAGGAGGCGGCGCGGTCTTTATAACGGACGGAGACCTTCGGGGCGACCATAAGGTCGAGGTTCTGCCGGGGAAAAGGCGAAGTTAAGAGAAGATACGGATGGTCCACGCCTCCGATGGTCGCGTCCATGTAGTAGTCGATCGGCGAGAGGGTCGCGCTGAAAAGCACCGCTCCTTTGGCCTTTTTGACGGAAGAGGCGATCTTCTTGGAGGGGTCGACGCAAAGCATCCGGAAAAAGACGTCCTTCCGCTTCGTCTCCGCGTAGCAGCGGTACGTCGCGTCGAAATGCTCCTCGGCGAGGCGGTAGAAACGGTTGGCTTCTCGCGAGAAGGCGCGGTATTCGTCGCTTAGGGGCAATCCTCCTTTCTTCGAGGCGCGCTGCAAGAGGGCCTTGAGGTTGTTGATGCCCTTGAGGATGGCTTGGTCGGGCTTTTCGACGTCATGGGCGCCTAGTCCAAGCTCCTCGTATTCGTCGAAGGCTTTCGCGAGGTTGCTTAGGCTCTTGCGGAGGCCTTTGTATTTATCGCCCTTGAGCGATTTCTTCGCGTCGAGGACGAGGCTTTTCGAAAGCGTGCTGCTATACATGTCGCGTCCGCGGTCGAGGACATTGTGGGCCTCGTCGATGAGGACGAGGAAGGTCGAGGCATCGGCCTCGTCAGAGAAATAACGCTCCAATTTCACGATGGGGTCGAAGAAATAGTTGTAGTCGGCGACGATGAGGTCGCAATGGTTGGATAAGTCGAGTTGGAACTCAAAGGGGCAAAGCGCGTGGGAGAAGCAATGGTCCTTGATGAACTCGACGTCGAAGCGCCTATTCGAGGAAAGGGCCTCCTTGATGGCCTTGCGCGCCTTGCCGAAATAGCCCTTGGCGAAAGGGCATTCGTCCGGGTTGCATTGTCGGCCAGGATTAAAACATATCTTCTCTTTGGCTAGAAGCGATACATCCCATAAGGGTAGTCCCGCGTCGCGGATGTCCTTCGCGGCGGCGCTTGCGCTTTGGGCGCCGGTGTTCTTCGCGGTCAGGTAGAAGACCTTATCGACCCGCCCTTCGCGATACGCCTTGACGGCGGGATAGAGGGTCGACATGGTCTTGCCCGTCCCCGTTGGGGCCTCGACGAAAAGCTCGCCACCGCGCTGAGCCACCCCATAGACGTAGCGGGCGAGTTCCCGTTGGCCCTTGCGGAAGGCTTTGTATGGGAAGGCGAGGGTCTTCGCGGCCTCGTCCCTTTCCTTCGCGTGGAGGAAGGTCAAGGAGAGGAAGGAAAGGTATTCGCGGCAATATCCTTCCACCGCTTCCTCGAGCTCGGAGAAGGAATAGACGAAGTCGCGAATCAATTTATCATCGGTGTTAATTTGGTGAAAATAGGTAAGGCGTACCCCTGCTTTTTCTCCGCCTTGCATACATAGATACATATAGGCGTAGCAGATGGCTTGCCCTAAGTGCCAGGCTTCTTGTTCCTGGGCGAACTGCGCTACGGGCATGACGGTGGTCTTGATCTCGTCGATGACGGGATAGGCCCCGCCGAGGATGATGCCATCGGCCCTGCCACTTAAGGAGATGACCCCCTCCTCGATCTCGATGCGCTTAGCCAGATAGACTTCGGAGAGGTAGTCGCTATTCTGCTTGGATTGGTAAAGCGAATGGAGGCGGCTGCCCGCGGCCATCGTTTCCTGGTTATAGACGCGGTCATCGATGTCGCCTTCCCGCAAGATGGGGTCGACGAGCTCGTGGACCGAAAGGCTCAAGTAGCGTTTCTGCATGGCTATTGGAGGGTCTTGCCGAGCAAGTCGCGCATCCCATTGACGAAGGACTTGCCATCCATCGCCTTCTTGCCCTGCAGCTGCACTTCGTCAAGGGAGAGGACGCCTTCCCCCGTGGCGACCTCAAAGCCCTTATGGGCCTTCACGATGCTGCCTGGGGCCGCGCCTATGCCTTCGACGACATGGGCGCGAAGCACCTTGAGCTTCAGCCCATCGAGATAGGCGTAGCCGCCCGGAGTGAGCGATAAGGCGCGGATGCGGTTCGATAGCCGCTTGGCGGGCCAAGAGAAATCGAGCTTCTCGTCCTCGGGGCGAATCTTGTCCGCGAAGGTGACGAGGGATTCCTCCTGCGGGATCCCCGGGAGCTCGCCGTTAAGGTAAGGAATCAGGTCTTTGACGATGAGGTCGCGGGCCGCGATGGAAAGTTTCTCTGCCAGGGAGGTGTAGTTGTCTTCCGGCAGGATATCGACGGCTATTTTGTCATACATCCTGCCCGCGTCCATCGCCGCGACCATCTCCATCAAGGTGATGCCGGTCTTCTCCATCCCCAAATCGATGGAGCGCTGGATGGGAGCCGCGCCGCGAAGCGCGGGGAGCAAGGAGCCATGGAGGTTGATGCAGCCTCGCGCGGGGCAATCAAGGACCTTCTGCGGAACGATCTGCCCATAGGCCATCGTGACCAAGACGTCGGGCTTAAGCTCTTGGAGGAAATCGTTTTCCAGGCGGATCTTGGCGGGTTGGAAGACGGGGATGCCATAGGAAAGCGCCAAGGATTTGACGGGCGAAGGGGTCAAGACGTTCTTCCTTCCCACGGGCTTATCGGGGTTGGTGACGACGCCGACGACCTGGAACCCTTCGTCGAGGAGTCCTTTCAGGACGGTCGCGGTGATCTCGGGCGTCCCCATGTAAACGATGCGCGCGGATTGTTTGTCGTAGGTCATACCGATGCCTCCTTGAAGTCAGGGAGATTGTAACACCTCGAGGGCCTTCCTGCCTCCCTCCGCAAGAAAAAGTTAAAACTTCGCGCGCTTTGGGGCATAATGTAGGCGCCTATCGCACGGGGAGCACGCTTCCCGCAAAGAAAGGATCCCGTTAATCATTCATGAAAAAAGATAATTATGAAGCCGTAAAGGCCTTCATGCAGGAGACGGCCAAACTCGGCCAGACCTCCCAGACCATGGAGGATATCTACACGGCCATCGTCGAGCGCAATCCCGACGCCTGGTGCGCGATCTATTTCGACGAGTCCGGCGCCTCGCGCCATATGACCTATGACGAGTTCCGCAACCGCGTCTTCCGCACGGCCTCGAAGCTAAGCAACCTCTTCTCGGGCACCGCTCCCCGCACCATCGTGGGGTTAAAGCTCAAGAACTCGCCGCGCTGGCCCGTCATGTTCTGGGCCATCCTGATGTCGGGTCATATTCCCCTGCTCATCGATGCGCGACTGCCTTTAGAGAACACCAATAACCTCCTCCGTCAGTCGAAGGCCGTCGCCCTCATCTGCAACGACGAGGCGGACTTCGTCGTCCCGAGCTACCGCGTCAACGAGGTGGCTAACCGCGAAGACGACCTCTCCTTCAACCCCGATTGGGCGGATAACGTCATCTTCTGCTCCTCGGGAACGACGGGCGACGCCAAGATGATGGTCTTCGCGGGCCATAACCTCTGCGCGCAGATCATCGCCTCGCTCTCGATTCCAGACGGCACCATCGACATCATGTACCCAAGCCCCATCCGCATCCTCGCGATGCTGCCGTTTCACCACATCTTCGGCTTCGTCGCGGTGCTTCTTTGGTACACCTACTATGGCAAGACGCTCGTCTATCCTAGTTCCTTGGCCACGAGCGACCTGCTCTCCGCCTGCCGAAACGGCAAATGCACCCACGTCTATTCCGTGCCGCTTTTCTGGGATGGCCTTGCGCAGACGGTCTCGCGCACCATCGCTTCCTTAAAGCCCTCCAAATCCGACCTCGTGTCGAAGATGATCGCCTATAACACCCACAAAATCTCCCAGCGCGAGGCGGGCTTCGCCTCCACGGGACTCGCCATCCGCTCCTTCCAGAAGAAGGTCCTTGGCCCCTACGTCCGCTACGCCATCTCCGGTGGCGGATTCCTCTCCCCGAAGACCCAATCGATGGTCAATGGCCTCGGCTACAACCTCTATAATGGCTTCGGCATGACCGAGATCGGCGTCGTCTGCTTCGACCAGTCCACCCGCGTCGAGCAGCGCATGAAAGGCTCGATCGGGCGCCCGCTTTATGGCGTCGAGATGCGCCTAGACTGCAAACAGGGCGAGACGCAGGGCGAACTCCTCGTCAAGTCCCCCATCACCCACGAGGAAGAGATCATCGGCGGCGTCCGCAAGAAGACGAGTCTGACCGAGGATGGCTATTTCCGCACCGGCGACATCGCGACCATGGATAACCATGGCAACGTCTTCATCAAGGGCCGCCTCAAGGACACCATCATCCTCGCCAACGGCGAAAACGTCTTCCCCGACGAGATCGAGTACTACTTCAAAGATGTGGCGCTGCTCCATAACGTCGTCTGCCTCGGCGCGAAATTGCCTGGCCAGTCCGAGGAGAAGATCGTCCTCGTCTGCGAGGTCGATAACTCCGTCACCGAGGAGCAAGTCGCCAAGATCTTCGCCGACATCAAGGCCATCAACGACACCTTGGCCTCCGAGAAGAAGGTCCAGGAGATCCTCATCGACAAGCATCCGCTTCCGATGTCCTCCTCCATGAAGGTCAAGCGCTTCGTCCTCAAGGAAGCCATCGAGAAAGGCTCGAGCGACTTCGTCGGCCTCGACGCCCCCGCCAAGACGACCGTCAGCTTCGAGGGTTATGACCCCGCTGACGTCGAGAAGACCCTCAAGAAAGTCATCAAGTGCTTCGCGAAGGTCCTCATGCTCCCCGAGTTCAAGATCGACCCAGAAGCGGTCTGGACGACCGACCTCGGCGGCGACTCCATGAGCTATATCGAGATGTGCCAGCTCCTCGACAAGGAATTCAAGGTCCATATCCCCGAGGAACAATATGGCGTCCTCGCCAACGCGAACGACTTCACCAAGCAGATCCTCGACCTCACCAAATAAGCTAGGGCGGCCCAAGAAACCGGGCCGCTTTTCTTTGTCCTAGGCAAGCAAGTAAAAAAGTATATAGGCAACGCGAAAATAACTTGGTGGGCTGACTTAATACTCTATTTAGAGTCTTCCTTTAAGCGGTTCTCTCTTGGATTGCCGTCGCCTTTAAAGGAAGGAGACGATTCTCACTGTGGCGCAGGAATGGAGCGTCCTCTTCCTCAGACGTTCCTCCCCATAGCCTCATAGCAAGCGCGTGTTCGCACGCATATGCATAAAAGGCTTGCTTAACTCCGCCCATATCGGTAAACTATTGACCGCACAAATAGAAGAAGGATTGTCACTATGCCGAATATCAAATCCCAGATCAAACGCACCAGGACCAACGAGGAAGCCCGTCAGGCCAACGCCGCCCGCAAATCCGAAGTCCGCACGGCCATCAAGAAAGTTGAGACCCTCGTCGCCGAAGGCAAGAAAGCCGAGGCCGAAGCCGCTCTTCGCGAAGCGGTCTCCTTACTCGACCGCGCTGCTCAGCTTGGCGTTTATACCCGCAACTCCGCGGACCGCAAGAAAGCCCACCTCGCCCACGCGGTCGCCGGACTTAAGTAATTAAGCGGTAACAACAAGCGACTTACGGTCCCTCGGGGCCGTTTTTGCGTTTAAAAAGCCCTAGGGAGGAGAGCCTAGGGCAAAGGTTTAGGCATTCGCGGGCTTTGGCAATACTTCGATGACTTCGATATCGCGTTCCCCCTTCGCCTCGTCATGGACGAGGAGGTCATGGAGGAGTTCGACCGCGCGGGCGGCATAGAGGGTCTTTTTGTAGTTCTCCTCCATGTCGAGCCGCTCGACAAAGGCGAGGTATTCGGCGTCGGAGCGGAGATTATCGAGCATCTCGAGGTAGAGGCTTAGGGCGTTTTTGGCCGCTTCGCTATCTTTATCGTCGAAGCGGAAGTTATATAAGGTGATGCCCGAGGCGAGGGCGTGGATCATCTCACCAGAAGGTGTCTCCCGCCCCACTTTCTTTAGGTTCTTCGCCGCGCGGCGCCCAAAGCGGCGCTTCTTGATATCGCTCGAAGCGATGAACGCGCTATAAAGGAGCAATTCCTCGCCACCGCGATATTCGATGTCGCGCTGATACTTGGCTTTGCCCATCAGGGCGAGCCCCGATAAGCCAAGGGCAGCCCCAGCGATTACCCCTAGGCCAACGCCAGTGAGCAAGCTCACCACCCCCACCGTCGCGCCGATCTTGCCGAGGTTCTTTCCTTTTTGCATGGATGCCTCTGGGCCGTCGAGGAGTTTCTCCCCATTAATGCGGCGATAGGAATAGACATAGACGTCGAGGATCTTGCCGATCATCTTCTCGTCGGAGAATAGGAGCAAGCTCACCGCTTCTCTTGATTTCTCGGGGCGTAAGAGGGAAGGCATGTCCTTCTTGCCTTCGCGTAAGCCGATTTCTAGCGCGAGGGTCAATCGCTTGGAACCATTATCGTGGCCGAGGTTTTCCTCAATCTTAGCGCGTAGCTTCGACTCGTTGGTCGAAAGCTCCTCGTCGCATTCCGCGGGAAGTGAGGTGCGATATTCGTCGCGGTTCTTCTTCGCTTTGGCAAGGACTTGGAAAAGGTCTTCTTTGTCCTTACGGAAGGCGCTTTGGACGCCGTCGATCATTTTCTGGAAGCCGGATTTTGGTTCGACTTTCTTCGCGGCGAGGTCGGCGGTTTCTTCCTCGATGATGCGGATTTCCTGCTCATAACGGTAGAGCGAGATGGCAGGAAGGAGGATTTGTTCTAAGGTGGATGTATGCTTCATGTTAGTCGATGACCTTTCTGATAAGTTTCTCTAAGCGCTCAAAGTCGATGCGATGCTGGTTTTCTTTGATGAATTCGATGAGGCGTCGGGCTTGCGGAAGGATTTCCGCGTCTAAGGAGCCAAAGCGCGTCTTGCAATATTGGATGATGTCGTCGTGGCTTAGGTCCTCGTGGTCGATGAGGTGGAAGAGGCGTAAGACCGCGGGAGGGATGGAAGACTCGCTTCCCTCCTCGTAGTCGGTGATGTATTTATAGATGGTCGGACGCGACTTCTGGAGAAGGCGCGATAGTTCCGTAATGGAGATGGCTTCGGTGATATTCATGAGGACCTCCTTCTGGACAAGATGATAGCATGAGTGTAAAGAAGTGTAAAGTTTTGTAAAGTATTTTACATCTTGGTAGCTATCTTCTTATAGATAAGAAAAAGATGATGGACTCTTAATAGCCCCTAGGCAAAGGATAAGGAAAACCGCCACGCATCGCTGCATGGCGGTCTCTCGTATACCTTTGGATTAGGCGACGATCTTGGAGCGGAGATAAGCGATATAGAGCTCGTGATCGTGGGCGGGGAAGAGGAATTGGACCTTGTCGATGAAGGTGATGGCGTTGCCGACTTCCTTCATGAGGTCGAAGCTCTCGCCCGGGTTCAGCAAGAGGGTGAGGAGCACTTTGCGGACGGCGCCGATGTGTTCCTTGATGTTTTCGACGTGCTGGGCGTTCTTTTCGGTCCTGCCCTTCTCGAGGAGATCGAGGAGGCTCTGGTCGGCCGCTTTGACGAAGTCCACGCGCTCGCTGGTCTCTTCGTCCTTAGGCAAGGCGATGGAGAGGATTTCGTCTGCCAGGACCGAGAGAAGGACGGGATCGCTGACGGTGGGGTTTTCGCCATCGTTGCAGCCATTTACCAAGAGATTGCGGAGATTCGGCGCGTCCACGCCAAGGCCCATGCTGAGCACCATCGGGACGATCATTCCAAGGACCGAGTAGCGGATGAGTTCCGGCTTCGTGGCGATTTCGCCTTCTTTCTCGGGATTGGGGACACCGGTGGAGCAAACGGCCAAGAAGTCGAGGATGATGGCCTTATTCTTGGTGAGGTCATCGGGGTAGAGTTCTTTGTCGTCATAGTTCTTGCCCGTGGCACCGGCGAGGATGGAGATATAGGTTGCGCTTTCGGCGGGAATCAACTTCACGAGGGCGTCCGCGACGGCGTTGACGATCGGGTCTTCGCGATGGGTCGCGATATGGTCGCCGATGAGGTAGAGGAGATCATCGGCCGTCTTGGCCTTGAACTTCAGCTCCTTGGCGTGGTTAAGGACGTCGAGGTAGAAGGGGCCATAAGGCGCGGGGATGAGCGAGGCTAGCAGCGAGCAGCGCAAGGAGGACCTTAGATCCGCCTGGTAGTCATTGACGAAGAAGTCGAGGAAATCGGCGAGGAACTGCTGGTCGGTATATTCCTCGGCCTTGCCTTCTTTCTGGAACAAGGAGGCGAGGATGAGGGCGGTCGCTTCGGATTCGGTCTTGCCCGTCTCGTCCATGACGTGGGCGATGACGTTGAGTAGTCCCGCCTTGACGGCGGTGCCGATATTGTCCTTGACGCAGCCGAGGAAGCCATCGACGTCGGTCCCAAAGACGCCGGCGAGGGCGCCGAGGGCGACGTCATAGCCGCCTTCGACATAGGCTTTGCGCGTGGGAATGACCTTGAAGAGGGCGTTGATGCGCTCATCGATCATCTCGTTGGCGGATTGCTTCTCGTTGGTGTCGATGAGGGAGAAGGAACTCGGGTCGAAGGTCTTGTTGGAGGTCTGGGTCGCATAGGTCTTGCCACCGGCGAAGCTATCGGCGGTCTCGGGGCTATATTTGCGGAGCTCGTTGAGCATCGCCTCCTCGCCATAGAGGAATTCCTCGCTCTGGCCAAAGCGGTCAAAAGCCCACTCCTTCGGCGGGAGCTTGGTGATGTAGTCGCCGATCGCGGTGAAGTTATGGATGCCTTTGTATTGGTCCGCCTGTAGATCGAGGACGCCCGTCGCGGCGCCGCTATAGGTATAGGCGGGGATATCGGTATCAAGGGCGTAATCGCCACCGCGCGGCCCTTCGACGTTGAGGGTGGCCGCTTTCTGGAGACCTGAAGGGATGACGCGTGGCGTGCCCACGGTATAGACGAACATGTCCTTCGGGGCGAGCTTGACGTTCTCGCCCAGGTAGCCGACGTTCTCGCCCAAGTAGCCGCCGAGGAGGTTCACGGTGGCCGCACCCCTGCTATAGCCGGTGGCCCAGAGCTTGAGGTCGCCGGTGAGGTTGCTCTCGGTGACGTACTTCTTCAGGAAGCGAAGCGCCTCGTCGCGGGTTTGGCGGAAGCCTTCGTGGATGCCTTCCTCGCCGAGGTTGAAGTTGCCCACCCACTCGTTGACGTATCCTGCGTTGCGCGGGAAGAGGGCGAGGAGGGTATAGGGCTTGCCTTCATAGTCCTTGATGGACTTCTGGCCGATGATGACGCCGATGGAGTCGGCGAAAGTGGCGAATTGCTCGTAGTATTTGTTCTTCTTGATCGAGGTGAATCCCATCTGCTTCATGAGGGCCTCGATCTTGGTGCCGGTCTCATCGATGCTATTGGTGTACGACGCGCCAGCGGTAAACGCGGACATAAGCGCGAGCCCGTAATTGAGCTTGCTCGAATCCTCGAGGAACCAGTAGTCGCTATAGGTGCAGGTATCCGCGATTTCCTCTTCGGCGAACTTCTCGCCGAAATGGGAGACCATCTTCACATTCACCTCTTTGGTGACGAGGCCGTCGACTTTGCGCTCGCTCGAAGCGGAGGGTTCGCTTGAGGAAGAAGAAGCCTCGCTTGAGGGGGTAACGGAAGATCCTTGAGAGCTCGTCCCACCGCATGCGCTGAGGATCAGCGGCAAGGTGGCGAGCGTAAGTAAACTGTGTTTTTTCATCAATGACAGTTCTCCTTTGCGAATAAATTCTAGCGTTTTGATGGCGCTTCTTCAATCGTGCGCGCATGGACGTTACACATTTAACGTGAATTAAAAACGACTCCCACCGCTTTCGAGATGATTAAGAAAGGAGGCCGAAGCCTCCGCTTAGATGACGTAATTGGCAAGGAACCGCTGGAAGGCGAATTCCGGGGTAACTTGGCCCGTGAGGATGGCTTTCTCGGCGAGGTAGAGCTCCTCGAGGATGCGCGGAAGGGAATCGGGCTTGACGCGGTAGAGGTTCCGCACGGTCACTTCGACACGCTTAGGGGAAGTGCCTAGTTCCTTCGCGATGTCATAGCTCGAGGCGCCTTTGGCGTCGAGGTAACGGACTTCGTCCATGAAGGTGAATTGGTTCGCGAGCTGGTTGATGAGGCGGATCTCGTCGACGCTATGGGACTTGAGGTCCTTGTAGATCGTCATCGCCAAGGCGACGTCGCCGCGGGTGAGGGCGTTGCTCATCGCGAACGTATCCTCCTCCACCTTCGGGGTGACGAGCATCTTCACGGCCGCGAGGCGGACGGGTTCGCCATTCGCGTAGCAGGCGAGTTTCTCGAGGTCCGAGATAAAGCGGCCATAATCGTTATCGACGCGGGATACAAGCTCCCTTGCCGCGTCTGGGTCTATCGGGCATCCACGGGAAGATAGATACTTTGTTGCATAGGCGACCCACTCCTCGGGCTTAGGCATGGGAATGCCCTTGACCGAGCCGGTTTTCACCACGGCTTTGAGGATGGGGTTCTTCTCGTCGACGTCCTCAGCATGGACGAGCATGTAGAGGTCGATAAAGGCGCTAGGTGAAGAGCAATACTCGAGCAATTTATCCGGCCCGTCATCCTTTTGGTATTTGTATTTGGTCTTCGATTTGGCGAGGAAAGCGCAGTCAGAGGCGAGGATGCATTTCCTTTCCGTCCCTAGCGGCAAGAAGGCGCATTCGTCCGCGAGCTCGTTCAGGGTCGTCACCGCCATGTTAAGCGAGATGTAATTGAACTCGTCGCGCACGGGAAAATCCTTCTTGATGGACTTCATCGCGATATGGCGCGCCATCTGAGGATCAGGGGAATAAAGGACCAGGATCATAGCCTACTCATTATAGCCCTTTGCCCCTACCCATTCCACGAGGAATGGAGGTCCTATCAAAAGACCATGGAACTCAGTGGGCCTATCTGGCGTCGATTTCTTCGTAGCTGAGCTTCGGCACCTCGAAGGGGACGTAGGCGCCGCCATCACCGCGTATGTAGAAAGTCCGGTTTTCGATGTGCTCATGCATGAACAAGGGTTCCTCCAGCCTTTCCTGCAGCTCCTCCATCGTCATGTCGAAATAGATGCCGTCGAGGAGGATGCCCCCGTTCGTGAGTGCCCCCGCCTCGATGCAGGAGACGGCCTTTGGGACCTCAAGGACGAACACGATGTCTTTCGCGTGGTAGTTGCAGACCCAGTCCTCGCTATGAATGGCCTGGTCACGGTAAGAATACGCGCGGGGCGAGAAGGTCGAAAGGAAGGTGTCCGATAGGACGTAGCCCTCCACCGTTTCCTCGCCGTCATGGAAGGACGCGGGAAGGGCGAGGTGGCGCTTCGAGCCCACGTAGTCGACGAGCTTCGCCTGTCCGCTGCCACGAGCGAACACGAAGCCGTCCTCCTCCACGAAGCGGAAGTCCTTTGGCCCCTGCTCCGTGGAAAGCAAAGGGACGCTCGTCTCGAACTTGGGATGGCTGCCGCCGCGGTTGTCCTTGATCTCGACCAGCTTCGGGGCGTCGGCAAAGAAGCTGGAGGGGAGCTCCGCGGCGAGGCCGTTAGGAATGGTGACGCTTAGCAGATGATAGTTGCAGTAAGCGGGGCGAACGCTCGTCAGCGACGCGGGAAGGGTTAGGGAATGGACGCGCGTCCCGGCGACCGCGTCGAGGCCGAACTTCTTCAGCCCCTCATTGAGGCTCAACGTTTCGAGCAGGTCACAGTCGAGAAAAGCGCCAAAGCCAATCGATTCCAGCTCAGGGTTGCAGGTGACGCTGCGTATCGAAACGCGGTAAAACGTAGCATCCTTGACCTCAACCGTGCCAGCAGGAAGCGTGACGTGCTCCAAGAGGTGGAACTCGCCGCTTTCGTCAGGGAGATAGAGGTTCGTGCGGCGCAGTGCAGGATAGTCGTGCATATCCATAGAAAGCCAGTCCTCGAGCGTCCCGTCGTAGCAGAGGTCGATTTCCCCGCGATTGAGGAACGTTCCGAGCCATTTTTTAATGGAAGACGGCATGTAAACGACCCCTTTTCTCGTATTTTCGATGTCTCGATGGCAGCCGTTTCCGGGACTAGATAGTATTCGTTCCACGGGCAGTCCTTCGACCTCGCCCGGGATATTGAGGGTATCGGCGTCAAAGGCGTCCCCAAAAGAGACGATCCAGGAGGCTGCTTCGTTCAAGTGGTAATTGATCTTGCTCAGCAGGTCCGGGTCATAGGTGTCGCGCTCGACGTAGTAGCCGCATTCGGCGCACTCCTGGCGAATCATCAGGGCCCTCTCGCCGCGGAAGTAGCGCGTTCTGAACTCATGCGGGCCGTAGCCGGAGACCGTGCCGTGGCCGCAGGAGTCCGCCTTCCAGTGGTGCGCTTCGTCGTGCTCGTAGCCCTCGGGGTAGGAATGCTGGTGGCGCTGCTCGTACCCGCAGACGAGGCACGCTCGGAGCATGCCGTCCCCGTCTGGCCCCCACTCGCCGAAGGAATGGGGCTCCTCCCCTATCCTCCCGTGCGTTTCGTCGCCCTCGTACTCCCTCCAGTGCGACGACTCGTCGCGGAAGTAGCCGGGCAGGAGGACGGGCTCAGATGAGGACGCCTCGTCGGAAGAGCTCGCGGAATCCTCGCTCGATGGGACGGCGTCCGATGCGGAAAGGGACGACGGCGCCTCGCTCGAGGGCGTGGGAATCGAGGTCCCCTCCGGCGCTGGGGCGGACGAGGCTTGGGGCGCAGACGGCGCTCCGCAGCCCATGAGCATCGCAAGCGACGCGAACAGCGAGAACAGCTTAAGGCGTTTCATAGGAATTCGACTCCTTCCGATTCAAGAAGCGACTGGTAGATAAGGTCGTGGGTTTCCGGGGGGAGCACGCAGTCGGTGTAGCCGCAAAGGCACATCCAGTGCTCCTCGTAGTAATACTCGAACTGCGCCCACTGGAAGTGAGGGGCGGCCGTGTAGGCGCCGCAGGGGCACTCGATGATGTGCAGGGCCATCCCGTACGGGTTGATGACGCCCGGCTGGTGCGCCTCGGGGACCTCGCACCCGTCCCCGCAGACGGCCAGGTGGCTCACCGCGTCGAGGGGCGCGTACCCCACCGCGTCGTGGTCCGCTTCCACCTCGTCGCCGCAGACGCACACCGCCACGTGGTAGTAGCGGTCGCCCAGGAGCGGATCGATCTGGTGCAGGTGCCCCTTCTGGACGGTCTGCAGCGTCTGGGGGCACGTAACGTAGTGGGAGTTCGCGTCAATTCGGACGCTCGAATGGACGTGAGACGGGTCGTAGTTGACCCCCATCATGCAGGGGCAGACGGGGGTTCCGTTGGTGAGACGGTAGTTGTCGGAGCAGACGTGGGGAAGGTCGTCCGGTGGGACGATCGCGAGGCAGTTTGAGAGCTCGCTCAGCGACTTGACGACGAACGTGGGGTACCCGTATGGGTTCCCGACAGGGTATCCGTTGTGGCAGAGCAGGTTGCCGTTCCCGTCATGGTCGAAGGCGACGACGCAGTGGTCGACGCCGCCAGCAATATAGTAGTTGACAAGGACGGGGAACCCGTCGTTTAAAAGTGAAATAATCTGACCATTCGTCAGGGGGCACCACTGAGACAGGGCAAGCGTTCCAGTTGAGTCCATCGCCTGCAGTGATAGTTGGATACCAGGAAGAGGCGAGATTGGCCCAGCAGGCACATTTAACAGCAAGTCAGAGTTCGGAGGAGGATTTAGCACATCCTGCCCTGTTTTGACGTAGTCTGGGTCGTAGACGAAACCGGCACCGGGAGAGGACCCCAATGGCGTGAAATACATGGCGTTGCCGTACGCGTCGTAGTTCCATGAACAGGTCACTGGCCTTTCGTAACCATCGTTGATGATGTTGTCGTTGTAGTAGGTGTCGTAGAACGAGCAGACCATGTTGGTCGCGACCGCCACGCACTGGTTGTCCTCGTTTAGGGGGAAGTTCCCCGTGAGGGCCGCGAAGTAGCTC
>JAFSVB010000067.1 GCA_017450325.1 Bacilli bacterium
GCCTTGGGTTCGGCATAGATGGTGATTTCCTTGCCATCGACGATGATGGCGCCAGGAACCTTGATGGTCTTGCCGTCTTCTTCAAAAACGGGTTCCTTGGAATCGACGGTGTGGAGGTTCTCTCCGATAACGCCGCAATAGCCTTTCTGGGCGGTATCGTACTTCAAGAGGTTGGCGAGCATCTTGGGGCTCGTGAGATCGTTGATGGCGACGACTTCGTATCCTTCGGCGCCAAACATCTGACGGAAAGCGAGACGGCCGATGCGTCCGAATCCGTTAATCGCAACTTTAACTGACATGACTTAACTATGTCCTCCTTTTCATTGCGGAGATAGTATAGCGCGTTGGGTATTTCCCTTAAAAGGGATTATTTTGCAAGTCGTGGGAAAGTCGCTTGAGAGCGAAATCCAAAAACGCTTAGGATTTGCGGCGGAATTGGCCAGGAACAACCGGGCCGACGCCCTCGAACAAGGTGCTTAAAGTGACCCCGAGGGTGAGGCAGACGCGCTCCAAGACGAAAAGGCTTGGGTTGCGCTTGCCCGCTTCGAGCTCGCAGACATAGCTTTTCGCGATGCCGGAATCCAAAGAGAATTCCAACTGGCTAAGGCCTTTTTGCTTGCGGAGGTGGGCGATGCGCTTGCCCAAGGCAAAGCTCACATAACGTTTACTCGCCATCGTTGCTTCCCCCTACTTCAACATATAACTCTTCCAAGGCTCGGAAGAGATGGTTGACGTTGGACTTGCTCACCGTAGTGGAAAGCTCCTCCGAAAGAAGCTCCGCGAGTTCCCCAAGCGACGCTTCTGGATGGTCGAGGCGCAGCTGCATGAGGACGCGCGCCTTCTCGCTTGGAAAGGCATCGAAGCCGTGACGTTCCACGATGTAGTTGATTTGCTTCACCTGCTTCGCGGCCACTTGCAGTGTCTTGGACATATTCGCCGAGTCGAGGTTGAGCAAGCGGTTATCGATGTTGGCCTGCTCGCGGTCGATGCGGACCGACTCGAATTCCAAGCAAGCTTCGGTCGCCCCGATCAAGACGAGGAACTCCGAAATCTGGTCGCTGCGCTTTAAGTAGACGATCCATTGGTTCCTGCGCGTCGAGACTTTCGAGGTGAAATGATGGGAGAGCACTTTGTTGATGAGATGGCTAAGCCACTTTGCATAGGATGCGGAACTCACCGCGATCTCAAGATGGTAGTTGCTCGAGACGGGGCTATTGACGGAGCCACTTGCCAAGAAGGCACCCGAAAGATAGCAGCTCGCCTCCTCCGTCCCATTCACGACGGAAGGGTCGATCTTGCCCGAGAGGAAATCGACGCGCAGATCCTCGAGCACTTCCGAGGCATGAGGAATCAAGACGTGGAAACGCGTCCTTTTCCCTCTGCCGAAACTGCGGGAATAGGCGAAATGCGGCGACCCGCCATAACGCCTCCCCGCGAGAAGATAAAGCGTCTTGGCGACTTTCGCCGATTCGGTGGAGAGGTCGAGCTCCTCCCCTCCTTCCCCAAGACGGAGCGAGCCGTTCGTCTTTGCAAACCCCGAGAGGAGGCTCCGCTGGAGATGTTCGGGGAATTGATGGGCGGCGATTTCTTCCTTGGCTTGCATGGCAAAGGAAAGGCCTTCTTCGTTCTTCGCTCTAGGCATGGTTGCTTCTCCAAAGGGGCTGATCGCGGTGATAGGTTTCGCAGCGGTACTGCTTTTCAAATTCTTTATATAAGCGCGATGCGAAATACACCGACCGATGCTGGCCGCCCGTGCAGGCGAGATAGATATTGACCAGTCGTCTGCCCTGCTTCTTGCAGGTCACGAGGAAAGAAGCAATGTAGTCGCGCATCGGCCCATAGATCTCCTCCGTCTCGGGGTGGCTTTCCATAAAGGCGATGATCGGTTCGTCGAGACCGCAGAAATCTCTTAAGGAAAGGTCCCAGAACGGGTTGGGGGCGTTGCGGCAATCCAAGATGAGATTGGCATCGCGCGGCGTCCCAAAGCGGAAGCCGCAGGAAAGAAAACGCACGGTCATCTCGCCGCGATGCTCTAGCAAAGAGAGGACCTGCTTTATGATGCCGTCTTCTTCAAGCCTCGTCGTGTCGAGCACCATGTCCGCATAGGGCCGAAGCTTGCCAAGGAGGAAATCATCCTCGGCGCAAGCCTCCCCAAGGCCATAGCCCTGCGCTTGCAAAGGGTGGGAGGAGATGCGTAGCAACCGCGTGGATGACTCCGCGTCCAAAAGAACGAAAAACGCGCCGACGCCCCCCTTCTTTTTCGTTTTGGCAAACTCGATGAAACGCTCGTCGAGCGCATGGAGGACTACCGTTGCTGCGTTACCAGCAGAGGGAGATTGAAAAGCCTCCTCCATCTCCTCGATGGATAGGTCTTGGAGGACATGATAGCCCGCTTTGGAAAGGGCTTGTGGAAGGTAGGATTGCCCCGCTCCTTCGGGACCGAGGATAAAGAGAATGTCGTTCATGCGTATAAATTACCACAGGTTCGGGCGTATCAAAAGCGCGACCTCATCGGCCGCGCGTTGATTGCTTGTTCGTCTTAGTCCTTCAAAGAATGGACATAGCTGATGGCGCTGGTGGCGGCGACGCTTGCCTCCCCTGCCGCGTTGACGAGCTGGCGAAGCCTCTTATCGAGGACGTCCCCCGCTGCGAATAGGCCAGGGACATTGGTGGCCATGCCCGCATCGACCTTAAGGAAGCCTTTGTTGGTCTCGACGCCCAAAGAAGCGAGGAACATCGAGGAGGATTTCTCGCCGTAAAGCTGGAAAACCGCCGCAGTTTCCGCCTCCTTTTCTCCTTCTGCTGTCTTATAACGAATCTTGGCGACTTTGGATTCGCCAAGGATTTGCAGCAATTCCGCCTCTTCGATGAGGGTCACATTTCCCGCACGGAGAAGTTCCTCGCGGTGAGCGGAAGTCGTCTCGAGGGTCTTCGGCGCAAGAAGCAACACGGAAGAAGCAAGGGATGAGAGGTAGATCGCATCCTCGACCGCATGGTCCTTATAGCCGTAGACGACGACGGGAAGTCCCTTGAAGAAGTTGCCGTCGCATGTCGCGCAATAGCTGACGCCCTTGCCGTTAAACTCCGCCTCGCCAGGGACGCCGAGTTTCTTGTTCTCGATGCCGGTGGCGATGATGATGGACTTCGCCTCGTATTCGTTCACGTCGGTGGTCACGATGAAAAGGTTGCCGCTTTTCTTGATTTCGCTCACCGCACCGTAGTCGAAGGTCACGCCGAGTTCCGAGGCTTGGCTATACAAAGCCATCGCTAGTTCTGGGCCGGGGATTTTGGCCACGCCCGGGTAGTTATCGATGCGGTGGATGTTGTTGAGCTTGCCGCCAGGGGCATCCTTATCGAGCACGAGCGCATTTAGGTTGCTGCGCTTGAGGTAGATTCCCGCGGTGATGCCGGCGATCCCCGCTCCGATGATGAGACAGTCGTATCGATCCATTATTCGTCCTCCTTGTTTTTCTTTCCGATAGGTTTTGGTTTGGAGTAGTCGTCTTGTTTGGCACCGATAGGCTTCGGCTTGGAGAAGTCGTCCTTCTTTTCCTCTGCAGGCGTTTCAACAGGATTTGCAGGGTTTTCGCTTGCCCCCTGCGCCCCCGCTTTTTCTAAAATCGCCGCAGAAGCCGGATATTCGACGGGCAATCCCTTCTTTTCGCGATAGATCATAATGGCGAGGAATATGGCGATAACCACAACGCCAAGGATGATGTAGACCATGGAGTTCCAGAAGGACCATTGTCCGTTCGCACCCATGTTGTAATCCGTGTCGCGCAAGGGCTCCATGATGATGCGCACCGTGCCATACCAGATGAGGTACCAGCCGAGGTTCGCGCCCATCGGGCGATGCTTCCGCCAGATGAGCGGGACGAGGCGGGTGATAATGAAATAACCCGCGACATTGAGGATGGCCTCGATCAGGAACAAGGGCACGTACATGTTGCCCGTGTAGGTGATGCTGCCAACGGTTTTGGTAATCGTCTGGAAGACGGGCGCACCATCGCTCCAGCTCACGGCCATGTTGTATTTAATCCATGTCGGGAGCAAGGGCCAATCGTTCATCAAAGTCAGGTTGCCATAGACTTCGTGGTTGAAGAAATTGCCGAAGCGGCCAATTGCCTGCGCGAGCAAGATGGCGGGGACGACGACGTCGAAGGGGAAACGAATATCGACGTATTTACGGGCGAGGAGCATGTAGATCATGCCACCGAGAATGCCGCCGACCGCGCCGCCCAAGATGGTCAATCCGCCTTCCCACACGGCGAAGATGGAAATCCAGTCGCCGTTCGCGACACGTTCGGCGAAAGGCGTGATGCCGCCAAGGTCACCATTCCAGTTGCCGACGACATACCAGATGCGGGCGCCTAAAATACCTGCGGGGAAGGCGATGAGGAAGCAGGTATCCAAGATGCCGTGCTTCCCATATTTCTTATAGAATTCATGGTCGGAGATCTTATAGGCGAGGATGGCAGCGCCGATGATGATGACGCCATACCAGTGGATTTGAAGCCCTTGGATGGACGTGCCCGGGTAAAGCCAGACGAAGCCATTCGCCCCGATGCCGAAGCCTTGGACGAGCGGATAAGTCAGATAGGGTCCCATCCCCTCACCCGCGAGCAAGAAGGTCGCCAGCATCGCAGGAATGGAGATAATCATGAAAAGCGTGGCGTTTTTGCGTTGTTTTTCAACTAAATCCGTCCTCCAATAACGGACGTAGAAGCTGCAGACGAACAAGAATGCCGAGGCGTAGAAAAGGAATCCGCCTGCAAGAAGCATCACATAATGTCCCGCGTCAATCGGCCAATTGCCCGCGAGGGCATAGCCGAGATTCGTCAATAGCCCTGCAAGGCCGACGACGATCATGTAAGCGAGATAGTTCTTGGATGCCTTCTTAGAAAAGGAATGCTCGTTGGACTTGCGGTGTTTCTTGAAATCCATTGAGGCATAGATGCCCATGAGAAGCGTGGCAAGCCAACCGATGATGATCAATGCGTAACCCATGTTGCTCCTCCTTACTTATATTGGCCCTTTTCCTTCGCGGAAGAGAGCACACCAGCGAGATATTCGCCCGTGAAGGACCCTTGAACCTTCGCGACTTCCTCTGGGGTTCCCTTCGCGATGATCTTACCACCGCGGTTACCGCCTAAGGGGCCAAGGTCGATGATATGGTCCGCCACTTTGATGACATCGAGGTTATGCTCGATGACGATGACCGTGTCACCATGGTCAACGATCGATTGCAAGACCTCAATCAAGCGAGCAACGTCATCGGAATGTAAGCCCGTGGTCGGCTCGTCGAGTACATAGAGGGTCTTGCCCGTGGGACGGCGTTGTAATTCAGTCGCGAGCTTGACGCGCTGCGCCTCGCCACCTGAGAGCTCCGTCGCGGGCTGCCCGAGTTTGATATAGCCGAGGCCAACGCGGTCCAACATTTTGATTTTATTATAGATTTGCGGGCGATTTTCAAAGAATTTGCACGCATCCTCGACGCGCATGTCCAGGACATCGTGGATATTCTTGCCCTTATAAGTGCAGGAGAGAGTCTCTTCGTTATAGCGTTTGCCTTCGCATTCATCGCAGCGGACATAGACGTCGGGCAAGAAGGACATCGGGATGCGGGTGACGCCAGCGCCCTGGCACTTCTCGCAGCGCCCGCCGCTGACGTTGAAGGAAAAACGGCCCTTATCATAGCCGCGGGCGCGCGCCTCGTCGGTTTCGGCGAAAAGGGCGCGGATATCGTCAAACACTCCCGTATAAGTCGCGGGATTGGAACGCGGGGTACGGCCGATGGGCTCTTGGGTGATCGCGATGAGTTTATCGATATTCTCAAGGCCCTTGATGGCTTTGCAGGGCGCAGGGGTGACGTTCTTCTTTTTCGAGATCGCGTCCTCAACGCCCTTGACCAAGGTCTCGTTGATGAGCGAAGACTTGCCTGAACCGGAAACGCCCGTGATGACAACGAATTCGCCGAGGGGAAATCTAGCGTCCACTTTCTGCAGATTGTGACAATAGGCGCCTTGGATCTCAAGGAACTTACCGTTACCCTTGCGGCGCTTTAAGGGAACGGGGATGAACTTGCGGCCCGATAGATAGTCGCCCGTAATAGACCCGGGGGTATTCATGATTTCCTCGGCGGTGCCTTCGGCAACCACCTTGCCACCATGGACGCCTGCGCCAGGGCCAATATCGACGATGTAGTCGGCGTTACGCATGGTATCTTCGTCGTGTTCGACGACGATGAGCGTGTTTCCGAGGTCGCGCATCTTCTTCAAGGTTTCGATGAGGACACTGTTATCTTTCTGATGCAAGCCGATAGAAGGCTCGTCCAAGACATAGAGGACGCCCGAAAGGCGCGAACCGATCTGCGTGGCGAGACGAATGCGTTGGGCTTCGCCACCAGAAAGAGTCATGGCATAACGCGATAAGGTGAGGTAATCGAGCCCGACATCGATGAGGAAGTGGGTACGCGATTTGATTTCGCGTAAGACCATATCCGCGATTTGATGGCCGGATTCATCCAAGGCATCGGACACTTTGTCGAGCCATTTCGCGAATTCGTCTAGCGAGAGGGAAGTCGCTTCGAAGATGTTGAGCCCGGCGACTTTAACAGATAAGGCAGCGGCATTGAGCCTCGCCCCACCGCAGGTCGCGCAGGTGGAATCCCTCATGAACGTCTCGTAATAGGTGCGCATCCAATCGGAGCTGGTCTCGCGGTAGAGGCGCTCGATACGGGTCTTGATGCCCTCGATGACCTGGGTGCGGTTCATCTTGTTGCCCGATACGGAAGTCAGGGTGTATTTGACGACCTCGGGCGAACCGTTTAAGACGATTTGCTGATGCGTTTTGGAAAGTTTGTTCCAAGGCGTATCAAGCGAAATATCGTAGAGTTTGCAGAGATATTCGAATTCCTGCCATTCCAAATTGGTCGTGCCGACGATGTTGGCGAGGTAGCGGATGCAGCCTTCGCGGATGGTCTTGTCGGGGTCTGGGATAAGCAGGTCGATAGCCACTTCTCTTTTGATGCCGAGGCCTTTGCAATCTGGGCAACAGCCCAAGGGGGCGTTAAAGGAGAATAGACGCGGTTCAAGATGTGGGACGGCAAAGCCGCAGTCGGGGCAGCTATGGTGTTGTGAGAGCAAACGCTCGCCCTTTTCGGAATAGACGATGAGATATCCATGCGCCAAATCCAAGGCGAGTTCCACGTCTTCGTTGACGCGGGAACGAAGACCTTCTTTGATGACAAGACGGTCCACGACGATATCGATATCGTGACGCTTGTTCTTCTCCAAGGCGGGAACATCCTCGATCAAAAGGAATTCCCCGTCGACGCGAACGCGGCTGAACCCCTGCTTCTTCACCTTGGCTAAGGTTTCGGCATGGGTGCCCTTCTCGTTTTTGACGATCGGAGCGAGGATCTGCACTTTGGTACCGTTTTCGTACTGCAGGATGGCATTGGTCATCGCCACGGGCGAATACGCCTCAATCGGATGATGGTGATTGGGACAATAAGGGACGCCGATGCGGGCATAAAGAAGACGGAGGTAATCGTATATTTCCGTCACCGTACCCACGGAGGAACGCGGGTTATGGGAGGTGGATTTCTGGTCGATGGAAATCGCTGGGCTAAGGCCTTCGATGGTCTCAACGTCCGGTTTTTCGAAACCGCCGAGGAACTGTCGAGCATAGGAGGAAAGCGACTCGACGTAGCGTCGCTGCCCTTCCGCGAAGATCGTGTCGAAGGCGAGCGTGGACTTGCCAGACCCCGAAACTCCCGTAAAGACGGTCAATGAATTTTTGGGGACGCAGCAATCGATATTCTTCAGATTGTTCTCTTTAGCCCCTTTGACAATGATGTAATTTCGTGAATTCTTTTCCATAGGCGAAAAGA
>JAFSVB010000068.1 GCA_017450325.1 Bacilli bacterium
ATACGGCGACCTTGCGCTGCTCGTCGACCCCATGCGCGCACACACGTGAATCAGTGCATTCGTCTAATAGAGCCAAG
The DNA here is from genome assembly GCA_017450325.1 of Bacilli bacterium. Lineage (GTDB taxonomy): Bacteria > Bacillota_I > Bacilli_A > RFN20 > CAG-826 > Alloenteromonas. The sequence continues at coordinate 78 of JAFSVB010000068.1, forward strand.
ACTTTTGTCTTGACGGGTATCGATTCGGACGCCTTGGCAAATGAGGTCGTCCCACCCGAAAGAAGCGTCCCAAGCGCAAAAGGCGGGACGGTAGCATAAGCGATTGGCCCGACGGTCCGCACGGCCGAAGAGAGCATGAGCTCATAAGGGTCGTCAAAGGCCGAAAAGGTAACGAGACGGTCCGGCAGCAAATCCTTTGCGCACATCGCCGCGGCAAACCCGCCCCAAGAATAGCCGCAGAGGATGCTTTCATCGTGAAGACGCCCCTGCTTTTGTAGCGTTTCATAAGCGAACTTCATATCACGTACGCTTTGATAGAAGTCGCCCATCTTCGCTCCCTCAGAGTCGCCGTGGGCGGTTAAATCGAAAGCAAAGACATCGTATCCCTGCGTGACGAAATAGTCTTGCAGCAAGCATTCGGGGCCAAGGCAGGAAGAGTTCATCCCATGGGCATAAAGGACGACTCCTTTCGAGGCGGAGGCTTGGTAGAGGTGACCGCGAAGCGTGTTTCCGTCCGATAGGAAATCAATGCCTTGGCCATTGGAAAGACTAGGGTAATCTGCTTTATTCTTATATATCCGGTAACGAAGGCCGCTATTGTCGCTTCCGCGGTGCCCAAGAATCGCATTTGGGACCACGATCGCCCCGATGACGCCTCCGACGAGGTATAAGGTGACCAAAGAAAGGCCAAGGAGGAACAGCATCTTTTTCACCTTGCCGCGTTTCATGTCTCCCATCATAGGCGCAAGAACGTCTTTTATCCATGGCAAAGCGTTTGAAATCATGAAAGTGTCGCCATATTAATCTTCAAAAATATACAAAAATCTCCGCAAAAATTGGTTTATTTCGAAAATATACCCCCTAGTTTCCCTTTATTTTTGCCTAGCGACGCTGCCAAACAAACATCCGTTCGAGCAAACGTTTCCCCCATGAGCATAGAGATTAGTTTTTGCCCGCTATTATAGTCCCCTTTTAAAGGGTGCTATAATGGCCGCATGGATTTTCTACCGCTGCACGTTTATACAGGTTATAGCTTTCTCAAAAGCGGCATTTCTCTACCTGCGTTCGTCGCTTTGGCAAAGAAACGCGGACAATCTTGTTGCGCCATTTCCGACTATGAGTCCATGACGGGTTTCCCAGAACTCACCTCGCTATGCACCGCCGCTACCATGAAGCCGATATATGGAATGGATGTCAATGTCGATGGCTGTATCTTTACCGCCATCGTCGCAAGCGAAGATGGTTATCTTAATCTCATTGACCTCGGGCTGCGCTCTAGCCGCGAAGCTTTGACGCTTGAGGATATCCGCTCTTGCCAGAACGGCCTTCGCTTCCTCCTTGATCTTGGCAGTGCGCCCTTGCTCAACCATGTACCCGATGGCATCGACGCCGTCGCGAAAATCCTTTCCCAGTTGTCCCACGGCTTAGATACCTTCGCCCTAGGCTTGCCGTACTTTGCAAGGCGAAGCAACTACGCGCCTTTCTTTCGCGAACTCGTCCAGAAATACCCCTATGACTTGATTGCATCCCCACATATCCTCTATGCGAAAAGCAGCGATGCGATTGCCCTTTCCATCGTTGAAGCCATCGCCTCGGAGGTCACATTGACCCAAAAGGCAATGGAAGGCGAACAGTACTATCTCGAGGAGAAAATCCTGCAGGAATACTACACCGAAGACGAACTTCGTGCACCCTTTGGATTCATCGAGGGAATCGACTTCTCCTTCGCAAAAAAACGCGGTGTCTTGCCACGATTCCCCAATGCTGATGGCGTTACGTCGAAAGACGCCCTTCGCCGCAAGGCCTATGCGGGGTTAGAACAAAAGAAACCTGGTTTCAATAAACGATATCTCGACCGCCTCGAATATGAATTGACCGTCATCGAGAAGATGGGCTATGCCGATTATTTCCTTATCGTCGCCGATTATGTCCAGTTTGCGAAGACCCATGGCATCTCCGTCGGCCCAGGCCGTGGCTCGGGCGCAGGAAGCCTCGTTTCGTATGCCCTAGGAATCGTCACCCCAGACCCTTTGGAATATGGACTTCTCTTTGAACGCTTCTTGAACCCTGAACGCCAGTCCATGCCGGATATCGACGTGGACTTCTCGGATATCCGCCGCGACGAAATCGCCCGATACCTCGAGGAAAAATACGGCCACGAACGGGTAGCTCACATCGTGACGATGCAAACGCTTGGCGCGAAGGCTTCCATCCGCGACGTGGGTCGTGTCTTCAACTATGAAGCGCGCCACATCGACACATTGGCAAAATCCATCGGTGCGAACAACTTGTCACTCCGGCAGAACTACAAATCCAACACCGCTTTCCGCACTCTCGTTGACAGCGATCCCTACTACCTAGAAATCGTCTCCCTTGCCTCAAAAATTGAAGGGCTTCCGCGCCAGGCGGGCCTTCATGCGGCGGGCATCGTCTTAAGCGATAAGCCTTTGCGGCAAGTCGTTCCCGTCGCCGAACACCCAAGCGTCGGCCTCGTCGCCCAGTTCGAGATGAATCATTTGGAAGAACAGGGCGTCTTAAAGATGGACCTGCTCGGCTTGCGCAACCTGACGATCGTGGATCGTTGCTTAGAACTCGTCGAGGCGACTCGCGGGATTCACCTAGACTACGCGACCATCCCTTATGAGGATCCTAAGGCCATCGCCACCATCGCCAAAAACCGCACAATGGGGCTCTTCCAGCTCGAATCTCCTGGCATGAACAGGGCAATTTCCACTGTAAAACCCACTTCTTTTTTGGATATGGTCGCCATTATCGCCTTGTTCCGGCCGGGCCCGATGGAGAACATTCCCGCCTATGCGAGAAGGAAGGCTGGACTAGAGAAAATCACTTACCCCTCTATGCTGGTCGAGCCGATTCTCCGCGAGACTTATGGCATCATCGTGTACCAGGAGCAGATCATGCAGATCGTCACGGCCATGGCCGGGTTTAGTTACGGGCAAGCCGACTTGTTTCGCCGGGCCGTCTCGAAGAAAGACGCCGAGAAACTCGGATCGTTGCGGGAGGGCTTCCTCGCGGGCTGCCATAGCAAAGGCGTTGACCCTCGTACCGCAGAAACGGTCTATGACCTCATCTTCAAGTTCGCGGATTATGGTTTCAACAAATCGCACGCTTTGGTCTATGCCATCTTGGCTTGCCAAATGGCCTATCTGAAAACGCGTTATCCAATCGAATTCTATTGTTCCATTCTCGACGACACTTCATCCGGAGACCCGAAGTTCCGATCCCTGATACGCGAAATCAAGACGTCTGGCCTCCGTTTCGCCTTGCCGCTTGTCAATCAAGCGAGCCTTCGCTTCCTGCCGACTTCCAAAGGCATCATGTACCCCCTATCCGCGATCAAAGGAATTCAAGGACGCCTAGCAAAAGGCATCGTCGAGGAACGCATGATCGGCGGTCCCTACAAAGATTTCTTTGATTTCGCGACCCGCAACAAGAAAAACGGCTTGAATCTCGATTCCTTCGTCCGCCTCGTCGACGCAGGTTGCTTTGATGGGTTTGGATATAACCGTCCGACCCTCCGCCTCGCCGCCGAGTCTGCCCTCACCTATGCGGAGATGTTCACTGGCCCCTCTGGACAAGAAATCCTGCTCGGATTGAATTTCCCCCGCCCCGAGATCGTCCCGCTTCCCGATGACCGCATGATGGACCTGCTTTCCGAGCGAGAGACGCTTGGGATGATGGTCTCAGGCTCTCCGTTAGAATCCAAGGCGAAGGAAATCGCTTCCTCTGGCATCCACCGCCTTAGCGAACTGCCCAATGCTAGAGGAGAAGCCGTCTATGCCGCGGTTGTCGAAAGCGCGAAGTCCATCACGACGAAGAAAGGAACAAAAATGTGCTTCCTTAGCCTCTACGACGAAGAAAGCATCGTGGAAGTTGCCTTATTCGCCGAAGCCTATGACCGTAGCTATCCTGCTCTGAAAGAAGGAACGCTCGTCAAAGCCCGCATCTACAAAAACAAAGCGAAGGAAGGCTACGTTGCCTCCCTTGTCGAAGTCCTATAAGGAGCCCAAATATGGAAAAGAAATTGATCGTTATCGACGGAAACAGCCTCCTCTTCCGTGCGTTCTACGCGACCTACTACGGAGACCCGACTTCCATCATGCGGACAAAAGACGGCACTCCGACCAACGCGATTTTCGCCTTCTCGAACATGCTCGCGAAAATACTACAAGGCATGAAAGGGGACGAGGCGATCTTCGTCGGCTTTGACAGCGATTCAAAGACATTCCGCAAAGAAGAATTCGAGCAATACAAAGCCAACCGCAAACCAGCCCCGGAAGAGCTCATCCCACAATTCCCAATGTCGCGAGAACTGCTCGACGCCCTCGGTATTTTCCATTACGAGGAGCATGGCATCGAAGCGGATGACATCTGCGGAACCGTGGCAAAGACCGCGGGGAAGATGGGCTATAAAGTGGACGTTTACACTTCGGATAAAGATTATCTGCAGCTCATTGACGAAAATGTGACCGTCAACTTAATCCGCAAGGGCATGAGCGACATCGACCGCCTCACGCCTGAGGCGATGCAGGAAGAATTTGGTTTCTCACCGATGCAGATCATCGATTATAAGGGGCTCCGCGGCGATGCGAGCGACAACTTGCCAGGCATTCCAGGGGTCGGTGAAAAGACGGCCGTAAAGCTCATCTCGGAATACGGCTCCTTTGATGAAATCGTAAGCGCCGCCAAAGATGGCCGCATCAAAGGGAAAATGGGCCAAAACATTGTCGCAGGCGAAGAACTCGGTCGCACATGCTACCGCCTTGCAACCATATTGACCGAAGCGCCCCTTCCTTTCACCATCGAAGACCTTACCTATGGCGGTTATAGTTTTTCCTCCGTTAACGACTTCTGCCGTAAATACGAATTACGCCAATTCCTTTCTAGACTTCCGAACGATTTGAAAAACGATGCGGATAGCACCGCTTTGCCTGAAACGAAGACCGTAGCCTCCTTGCCTGCATGGGAAAGCAAGCGCATCGCCATCGCCCTCGATATGAATTCGGCGTATTACCACGATGACGAAGTCTTTGGCTTCGCTTTCTCTAACGGTAAAGAAATCGTCTACATCACCCCAGCCGATTTGGAAAAAGACGAGCAAGGAAAGAGAATGCTCGAGAATCCGGACATCCTCAAATGTGCCTATGACGCCAAAGCCATCACCGTCGCCTTGAAGCGGCTAGGAATCAATATCCAAGGCATCGATTTCGACCTTTTGCTCAGCGCTTATCTCCTCGATTCCTCGCTTGCGGATAATCCTGTTTTGGTCTTTTCTAGCTTTGGAACGGACATCGCGACCGAAGAGGAATCCTTTGGGCTATTATCCAGAAATAAGCCGGTTTTTACGGGGAAAATAGCATATTTTACATTGAAATTGCGCGAGAAAGCCATTCTCGCCATGAAGGAAAACGATGCTCTGCAACTATTCACGGATATTGAGATGCCTTTGTCCAACGTGCTTGCGAAAATGGAGATGGAAGGTTTTCCATTGCACAAGGAAGAGCTCCTGACCATTGGGGAAGAATTCCGCAAGAAACGCGACGCCCTTGAAAAGGAAATCCATGAGATGGCAGGCTATCGCTTCAACATCTCTTCGCCAAAGCAAGTCGGTGATCTGCTCTTCCAGAAGCTGCAGCTAGGAGACGGCAAAAACCAAAAAACCTCCATCGATGTCTTAAAAGGCCTTGTCTATAAGCATCCGATCGTTGGCCTCATCCTCGAATATCGTAAGTACGCGAAGCTTGTATCCACCTACATCGACGGGCTCGTTCCCCACATACGTCCTGATGGCAAGATCCATACTTATTTCAACCAAGCACAGACGACGACGGGCAGGCTTTCCTCTTCCAATCCGAACTTGCAGAACATCTCGACTCGCGACGAAGAGTCAAAGCAAATCCGCAAGGCTTTCTTCTACGATGACCCAAACATTTCCATCGCCTCTTTCGACTATGGACAAATTGAGCTTCGCATTCTCGCCGCCTTGTCCCATTGCCAAACTTATATGGACATTTTCTCCTCTTCACGCGACGTCCATAGCGAGACCGCGAGGCTGATATTCAATGTGCCCGAAGGGGAGGAGATCACTTCCTTGCAACGCCGTAAGGCCAAGGCCGTCAATTTCGCGATCATCTACGGCGTCACCCCATTTGGCTTAGCGGACCAAATCGGCTGCTATCCTAGCGAAGCCGTCGAGCTAATTAACTCCTTCAAAAAGCACTACCCCGAAGTAGACCAGTATCTGCAAAGCGTCCTCGCCGACGTGGAGCAACGTGGCTTCGTGAAGACGATGTTCGGGCGCAGACGCTACCTTCGCGACGTCAGCGACGCTAACTATGCCAAGCGCGAGGCAGCTCGGCGCGCCGCATTAAACGCGCCTGTCCAAGGCTCTGCCGCCGATTTAATCAAGGTGGCCATGCTTCGAATTGACGAGATGCTCACCGAAGGCGGATATAAGACAAAGATGGTCCTCCAGATCCACGACGAATTGCTTTTCGCGATGGCAGAAGACGAAAAGGACGAACTCATCCCGAAGATTGAGGAGATCATGGTCCATTGCGTCGATTTGCCCGTGAGGCTCACCGTCGAATATAGTCTTGGCAAGACTTGGTATGATGCGAAGGACTAAGCAATGCCCGAACTCCCGGAAGTAGAAACCGTCCGCCGGTTGCTCGAAAAGACCGTCGTCGGAAAGAAAATCGTCGGCGTTGATGTCTACCGCGAGGCAAACATCGAGACCGACCACGCTTCTTTTGTATCATCATTAACGGGCAAAACCATTCAGAGTGTCCTGCGAAAAGGGAAGCTCCTTGGTTTTCGCTTGGATGAAGGCCTCGTCCTCACGGCTCACTTAAGGATGGAAGGGAAGTTCTTTTATCAACCGCGCATCGAGGAACAAAAGAAGCATGATATCCTCCGATTATTCTTTGAAAGCGGCGATTGCCTTGTTTATAACGACACTCGCAAGTTCGGAAGGCTTGGGCTTTACGCTTCGTCAAAAGATGCCTTGCCCCTGCCCTTTCATAAACTAGGCCCTGAACCGTTTGAGTATAATGCCGTCGCTTTATGCAAAGCTTTATCCCGGCAATCGCGCCCGATTAAAGAATGTCTAATGGACCAAAGTATCATCTCAGGCATTGGCAACATCTACGCGGACGAGACGTTGTTCGCAAGTTCAATTCATCCGCTTACGAAGGCGAGTTTAATAACGGAGGCTCAATGTGAGACCATCCTGACCGAGTGCTGCAGAATCCTCAATGAGGCAATCTCTAGCGGTGGTTCCACGGTTAAGACCTATCATCCCGGAAACGGCATAGATGGGCTGATGCAGGTGCACCTAAAAGCCTATGGCAAAGAAGGGATCCCTTGCTTACGTTGCGGCTTCCCACTCCATAGGATCATCGTCAATGGACGAGGAACCACTTATTGTCCGATATGCCAAAAATCGCCGCAAAAACCTTTTGTTTTGGGAATTACCGGCCCGATTCATAGCGGGAAGTCCACCGTATCCGCTCTTTTAGAAGAGCACGGCTATCTTCACTTTGACGCGGATAAAGTCGCGAAGGAAAGCTACTTCGACCGCGCGTGCAAAAAGAAGATTCGCGCGCTTCTAGGCGCCAAAAGCTATGTGGCTGGCGGTCCCGACTTCGATTTCATTCGGTCTACACTTGCGGCGAACCCGCAGAAGAAAGCAAAGCTAGAGACGATCATCCATCCTTACGTTTTCTCGCGCGCCGAAGAATTGATCCGTTCCCTTGGACCTGATGCGAAACTTATTCTCGATGTCCCGCTGCTCTTCCAAAGCGGGATGGATGGCTTGTGCGATGCCACGCTTCTTGTCATCGCGGATTTGAACAAGAGAATCGCTCGAATCGAGAAAGAAGGCCGCGACGCGAAATCACTCGCGAAGATCAATGCCTCCTACCCCTTGAACGCAGCGATGAAAAAAGCGTCGTTCATCCTTGGAAACGACGCTGGCATTGATGAATTGAAAGCGAAATTATTCGAGCTTCCGCTTCCTTAATGGACGCTGATGCCCGAGACATCAAACTCCTTTACGCAGCGTCTTTTCAGTAACGCATGAAGTTGACTCGCACGTTCTTCGCCGATCTTTCCTTGGTACATCGAAACGATCTGTTTTAAGTTGAAGTCGGAGCTAAAGGCCGTGGGCAAATCCGCTTTATCGCGGGCAGAGAGCAACGGGAACAAAATGGAAGTGTAAACATATTCCGTTTTGAATTCGTTTCCAAAGTCATCCAGGACGAGGACGGAGCAGGAAGAAAGGGACTTCATTGTCTCCTCGAACTCTTCGCGGCTGCGGATGGACTTGTCCTTAAGCTCGCTAAGCAAGGAACCTGTATCGCAAAAAGCGCCTTTGCCTTTATTGATGGTCAGATAGTTCGCGTAGCAGGCGAGCATGAAGGTCTTGCCACTACCGGAATTCCCTGTAAGGTATATCCATTGTCCCGAGCCGTCAAACGAAGCGCCCATTGCCAAAATAGCTGGGTTTCGCGAAGATTTTGAGCGTTCTATGCTCTTGAGGTTCTCATCCCGCCACTCCGCGGGAAAAGAGCAACGGATGTAACGAGACTGGAACGAAGCCAGGGATATCATCTTTTCGCACGGGTCGTAATGGCGGACGACGACATTCCCATCCTTTTGTAACCGCAATGAGAAATGGGGATGAGGTTTATCGCACTTTTCTAGTCCAGGGCAGTTCTTGCAATAATGGACGTCTTCTTGGTAATCGAGTAAAGCGCCGATATAAGTCTCAGCCTCGCGGTTGGTTAGTTTAAGCTCCTCGGATATGACAGGGTACACGAGCTCATCGGACTTTAAAGACGCGAGGGCATCCGCAAGAAGCGACTTCACCTCGGGCGTTTCGAATGGTTTTTTATCAATGCGCATCTTCTCCATGCTTAATCTCCGAATAAATTCTTGAGCATTTTTTCTACTGCTTCATCACTTGTGTCTTCCTCTTGCTCGGTCGCAACCGTCGAAATCGTTTTCGGTTCAATACGTGGAGAGGAAACAATGGGAGAAGGTTTTTCCGGAGTCTTCTTCCTTCTACGGCCCGTACGAGAGAAATAATCCATCGCGTCACGGGCGGTGCGGCAGCCTTCGCGGACCAAAGCGGCAGCGAGCTTTTCGCAATAAGGCGCGGGCAAAGTGTTGTCGCGCTTAGCCAAAACATAGAAGACAAGCGCGTTCACGCAAGGATTGGGCAATCCTAGGCCTAGGCGCAGATGCTCGAGCAATTTCAAATCGACTTTCGCGGGATTGTGGTTTTTCTGCATGAGTTTTAAGAACGCCGCTGGGGCCATCTCGTCCATCAGCTTGATCATCCGCGCGGTCTCGGTATCACTTTGGACATTGCTTGATTCACCAAGATCATCCTGCAGCGAGGGAACGAAGGACGCTTTATAGCAAAGTGCGCTGAGTGATTCGACATCGAGTTTTCGTCCCTGCGGAGCGTTTGGACGAAGGCAATCCATCACGAGGTCGGAGAGCAAATCAAGGCCGATAGAATAAAGAGTGGAAATCTGCTCGACCTTGCCAAGCTCCTCCTCGGATAAGGCGTTCTTGCGGAGACCTTTTGCCTCAAGGACGCGTTGAAACGATACGGCATCGAAACCTGTTCGAGCCAAGGCTTTTCCGGTAGAAGAAGGCTCTTTCTCCATTGAGGCGAGGTAGAACTTGGCATCGAAGGAAGGTTTAAAGAACTCTGGGAAGGAGACGCTGACTTCTTCCATGTCCTCCACCGCTTTTTGACCTTCATGACGTTTCCGAAGGCGTTCGTACGCTTCCATCCCGAACTTCCCTTTGAGGGTGCCGGAAAGCATGATGTCCTTATCAAATTCCTGCGCATGCAGTGGCGCATAAAGGCAATAGACGAAAAGCTCAGTAGCCGATTCTTTCGCGATGAAGGTGCGGACGAGACCGACGGCTTCTAAGGCCATCAAAGCTTTCTCGAATTCCCCCGGCGTAAGCCCAAGCCACGCCATAAGCTCCTCGTGTACGTGGGTCGCTTCGTCTTCGCGGTTTAAGGCTTGGTAGATGCCGAAAGCATCCACGCCGATCAAAGGCAAATAAAAATCCGTCAAGGAGGCGAGGTCCATGCTCGAGGCGCCATAGCAGCGCTTGCACTGGTAATAATCTTGCGCACTGACGGGTTTCATCGGTTGCTATCTTATCATTTACTTCGGATGTACTCAAAGCAAATTATTTCGATGGCATCGATATTTTTTTGAGTTATTCACAGACGTAATGCCGTGATGATGGGGCAAATCTTAAGTTGCGCACATCTTGCGCGCACCTTAGGCGGCGAAATCTTGGTCGAGGTTGACGAGGAAACGTAGTTTCGGATAATCCGCTTCAAGACGATCGACGATTCCTTTCGCGATTTCTTCCTGCGGGGTTTTCGCCTCGAAGGAGATGATGAGGTCAAAGGTGACGACTTCGCGTTCCTCGTCGATATAGAAACCATGGCATTGCAGGATGTCCGGGTTTTCCTTAACGAGGGAGATGAGCTTCGTCTTGATCTCCTTAGCAAGAGGATCGGTATCGTTGGAAGCATAGATGCCAACCGTCATGATAATGCCATGCTTTTGGTACATGAAGGTTTGGATTTCACGCTCTAAGGCGAAGATCTCCTTCGCGGAGATATCATCAGCGACCTCCACGTGAATGGAACCGATTTTCTCTTCTTCTCCATAGGAATGGACGATGAGGTCATAGGCGCCTTTGACGAGAGGGTGAGCGCAGATTTCGGCTTTGACTTCGCGCGCCCACTTGTCATCGACGCGTTCGCCGAGGATCGGAGATAAGGCTTCCTTCATCGCGAGTATGCCGGAGCGGATGATGAATAGGCCAATCAGGATGCCGGCATATCCTTCGAGGTAGACGCCCCAAAGGTGCGATACCAAAGCGGTGATCAACGTAGATGTGGAAAGCAGCACGTCGAAAAGGGCGTCGGTCCCAGAATTCTTGAGGGCGCCTGAATCAAGTTGCTTGCCACGGATTCGGAAGTAGATACCTAAGGAGAGCTTGATCGCAATGCCAAGGCCGATGATCAAGAAGGCGACCCAATCGTATTGCGGCTTCTCGCCATGAACGAGAGAGACAATCGACTCGTAGATGGCGCTTCCGCCAGCGAAGAGGATGATCGCGGCGACGACGGTCGCGGTGAGGTACTCGATGCGGCCATAGCCATAGGGATGCTTCTTGTTCGGCTTTTTCGCAGAGAGCTTCGTCCCGACGATGGTGACGGTCGAGGACATGGCGTCCGACAAGTTGTTGATCGCGTCCGAGACGATGGAGGAAGAACCGGTGAGGATACCGATAAAGGCCTTCATGGCCACGAGGATGAGATTGCCCAAAATGCCGATGGCGGACGTCTGGACGATCTTTTTATTGCGGGTCGCTACGTCGATGTTCATTGTAAGTTCCTCAACACTTTATAGCATAGCGCGTAGAGCTGTTGGCCTTCAATTGGGTCTAAACCGAGGCAGGAACCGATTTTCTCGGGAATCTCCATGGCCTTTTCTTTTAAGTCCATGCCTTCTTGCGTTAAAGTAAGAAGTCGACAACGGCCATCTTCGGCGCGTTTCTTCTCGATGAGTCCTTTGGCTTCGAGCTTTTGAAGCAAAGGCGAAAGCGTGCCAGAATCCAGGTGCACCCGCTCCCCCACCTCGTTGACCGTGGCGCTTCCTTTTTCCCACATCACCCTCAGGACAATATATTGAGTGTAGGTAATGCCTAGGGGTTCCAAGTACGGCTCATATTGGCGGATGAGCGCTTTCGAAGCGGCGTAGAGAGGGAAACAGAGCTGGTTTTCTAACAACAACGGGTCGAATTCTTCACTCACTTTAGAATCTCCGCGATCTTTGGTTCGAACTTCTCGGGTTTTTCCATCGGTCCAAAACGATCGATGACATTGCCTTCACGGTCAACGAGGAACTTGGTGAAATTCCATTTGATGCGGCCTTTCTTCTGTTCCTTGAGGAAAGTGTACAGCGGGTCTTCGTTCTTACCGTTGACGTCGATCTTGTGGAACTGCTTGAAGGAGACGTTGTACTTCAGCGTGCAAAAAGAATGAATCTCCTCATCGCTTCCCGGGGCTTGACCAAAGAATTGGTTGCAGGGAAAGTCGAGGATCTCGAAGCCCTGCTCCTTATATTTCTTATATAGACCCTCAAGGCCTTCGTATTGGGGCGTAAAGCCGCAGCCGGTCGCGGTATTGACGATAAGCAGGACTTTGCCCTTGTAGTCGGAGAGGGAGATGTCCTTCCCTTCCATGTCTTTGACGGAATAATCGTAGATGGATGCCATATGCATACCTCCTTGTTCAAAAATATTGTATGCAATTTATTTTAGAATGCAAATGGAAAGACAACATCCTTTCTTCAAGGACTTGCTATCGTTGCTAGAACGCAAACATATGCGTCAGGACGTCTTCGTGCATCGCACCTTGGCAAAGTTCAAACCGCAATAGTTCCAGCGCTTCGAGGAAACCATCCTCGCCCCGCTTTTCCGCTCCTTTGGTAAGCTCGATATGAAGAACGCGCTTATGGTCGCGTAGTTCGATGAGGTTACTGGAACGCGATTGGCCGCGCATATAGTCGACGATGGCCTGTTCGAAGACCGGCGTGCTTCGTCCGATTTTCCCTTTCTCCTTGGGAAATTGTCGGTCGTATTCCGCCTCTAATGCTTTATCCGCGGGCGAATAAGGACAATTGAGTTCTAGATGCAAAACGCGGTGAAAAGAGGAATATTGTAATTCCAGAGTCAGATGCTTCTCCCCAAGCGGAAAGCGTGCAAGAACTTTCACTCCAAAAAGCGAGGTGGAAAATGAGTCGAGGACCAGTCCTGCGCTCTCTAGTTGCTCACGAACGGTAGAATAACGATCCTTACCCATAAATAACCTATCGAAAAAGCCAAGAGGCTCTTGTTTCCTTTCCTATCTCTAGAAAAGTGGGCACCTTGGTCCGCCGTTAGGATTCCTTCTGCGTGGAAGGCTTTCAACACGGGCTTCAGCCAGTCAGGTTCCCTAAGTAACAATGTAGGGAAGCGTTATACCTCTTGGCACCTTTATTGTGTCAAAGATGCTTCCCAAATGCCATACCCAATGAACAAATCTTTTTATACATTGTCCTGTAAGGGCCGCGAAGAGCACGTATCATGCTGTTTTTCTCGCTGCGTTCAATGTGATTCCCTTGTTCATCTTGTTTCCAATAGCGGGCCTCTTCAATGGCGTTTCAATTTCAAATCCTTGGGACGATTTATGTTCAAACCGAATCTTATTTAACTACCTCCACGTCGCTATACTCGCATCCCTCTGAGGCATTTATTTTTGAAAATAATCCTGTTTTGCAATGATAATGACTTTTTTACAGGAAGCATACCGCAAAAGAAAAGAGCCAAGCAACGCGTGCTTGGCTCAAGCTTGGGAGGATTAATAATTCTTCGCTTCGAGTTCGAAGTAGGACTTCGGATGCTTGCAGACGGGGCAGAGCTCGGGGGCATATTTGCCAACGATGATATGTCCGCAGTTGCGGCATTTCCAAACCGCGACATCTTTGGAGACGTAGACGACGCCGCCCTTGACGTTCTCAAGGAGCTTCTTGTAGCGCTCTTCGTGATGCTTCTCGATCTCGCCGACCATACGGAACTTCATGGCGATTTCCTTGAAGCCCTCTTTCTCGGCGATTTCGGCGAACTTCGGATACATATCGGTCCATTCGTCGTTCTCGCCCGCGGCAGCGGCGGCAAGGTTATCGACCGTGTTGGGGATTTCGCCACCGCAGAGGTACTTGAACCAAAGCTTGGCGTGCTCTTTCTCATTTTCGGCGGTCTCAAGGAAGATAGCGGCGATTTGCTCGTAGCCTTCCTTCTTGGCTTTGGATGCGAAATAGGTGTATTTGTTGCGGGCTTGGGATTCACCGGCGAAGGCTGCCTGCAAGCACTTCTCGGTTTCGGAACCTTTTAATTCCATAGGATATTTCCTTTCGTTTGAATCATTATAAGGTTTGCGGACGAGCAAAAGCAAAGAGAGCCGTCGTTTTTTCTCCGACGCTCTTGGCTCTTGATGCAATTTCCCCAATAAAAGGAGACTTACGATGCCGTTCCTGCTATCGAATGAAGTGCGTGAACGCGGCTTCTTCCTTTTTCGGCAAGCCAAAGGCTTCCTTGCCAAGCGCAATCGATTTTATTAAAAAGACCATATTGCGTGCGACGATACGGGCGTTTTGAAGCCCTTCCGCATCTTGCTCTATCTCGCCTTTTTGCCTTCCGAAACCATTATTCCAGTATCTGCCCGAAGCAATAGGCATTTGATTGATCGTGAAGTACTTGCACAACTCATCAAACGTGGCCGTCGTACCGCCGCGGCGCGCGATAGCAAAAGCGGCGCCGACTTTCATCCTCCAATCGATGCTTGAGGAATAGAACATACGGTCGAGCAACGAAATGAGCGAACCATTGGCGGAAGCATAGTAAACGGGACTTACAACAATGAGCCCGTCCGAACCATCGGCCTTTTGAACGAGAGTGTTCACGTCGTCTTTAAAAACACAGCCGTCATGGGTTGCGCAGTAATTGCACGCCATGCACCCGCGGATGTCTTTTGTCCCGATAGAGTAAACCTCCGTCTCAACGCCCTCAGAATCGAAGACCTTCTTCAATTCCTCAATTAAGCGCGAGGAATTCCCTCCTTGTCTTGGGCTGCCATTGATAATCAAAACCTTCATGGAATCATTTGCTCCTTTTTGCGCTCATCATTATATTCGATATCCAAAAAAACGCAGGCAAATGTGTTTGGAAAACCCGGAATATAAAACGATCAATTCTCGGGAAAAACCCACAAAACCAGCCTAAATTTGAAAACAATCATTCCGCGTTGGATGACGTTTTCACGCGTCCTAACGCTCTATGGACGTCCTAAAACGGAGCTTCATATCCCAAATCGCATTGCATCAGGCTCGTGGCCATAAATCCATGCAAAAAGCGTCATGTGAACGGATTATATCCGTTATGTCTTTTTCTAAGCATATTTTTGAAAGCTTTTTTCATTGACGGGTAAATTTCTGAAAATACTGCTCACAGCTATGAAAAGTTTTCACACGTTCACTGAATTTACACCAGGGAAGAAAATGTTTAATAAATGCATATTTTATCGAACTTTTTCATTTTTTCTCGTCATTTTTAAAACATGAAAATTCATACATAATTCTCATTTTTTCCAATTGATAGCGCTTACTTAATAAAAACGATTTGACAATTCTTATACCAGTCATAACTTAAGCCGGAAAGGGGGACCGGACATGAACAAAAAGCTCGCCTTCTACCTGCTGAAGCGACTGCTGCTCGGAGTAGTGACTTATCTCGTCGTCATCTCGGTGACTTTTTGGGTCATGCAATTCGTTCCCGGCGGCCCCTGGACGAAAGAACGCGCGATGTCGGACGCCGTCATCCAGGCCCTAAACGAACGATATGGCTTGGATCAACCGCTTTTCATTCAGTATCTCCGCTATCTAGGCAGGGGATTGATCTTCGACTTTGGCGTTTCTTATAAATATAAGGGCCGTGAGGTCACCTCAATCATCTTCGATTGCTTCCAGTTCTCCTTAACCATCGGCGCGATAGCCGCGATACTCGCGCTTGTTGTCGGTCTTGTTTTAGGCACCTATGCCGCGACGCATCAAAACAAATTCTTCGACCGTGCGATCATGGTTTTGACCACCGCAAGCGTCGCAATGCCGAGTTTCGTCATCTCTCTTATTCTGCTCTACGTCTTTGCCGTGAACCTGAGCCTCGTCCCGACAAGTCCCGTTGGCGTCGATGGCATCGGGCCATACATCCTTCCCGTCATCGCGGAAAGCCTTTACCCCACCGCTTATATCACCCGCTTGGTCCGCTCCTCGACCTTGGATACCCTCGGCCAGGACTATATGCGCACCGCCAAGGCCAAAGGTCTCGCGCCAAGGCGCATTCTCATCAAACATGGCATGCGCAACTCTCTGACGCCTGTCATCACCTATTTCGGCCCGATGTTCGCTTCGATCATCACCGGCTCGCTCGTCGTGGAAAAGGTATTCCAGATTCCAGGCATCGGCCGCTATTTCTTCTTATCCATCCAAAACCGCGATTATCCGCTAATCATGGGAACCACCTGCCTTTTGGCGCTTCTTCTCATCGTCTTTACGTTGCTTAGCGATATCGCATATAAAATCGTCAACCCGAGGGTCGACTTCGATTAGGAGGCAAGGAACATGGCACGTCACAATCCCCTTAGTTTCCAAATCAATGTCGAGAAGTTCTCCTTCGCCTCGGAAGAAGAAAAGCGCGGCACCAACCTAATGAGGCCGAACTCGACGTTCTTCGTCGATGGCTTAAAACGGTTCGTGAAGAACCCGGTCGCCATGGTTTCCTTTTCCTTCATCTTCCTGCTTTTGATTCTCGTTTTCATCGTCCCGCTTTTCTACCCTTACTCCTTCGATGAAGTCATCTGCTACCGCTACGTCTCAAGACCGGACGCGAGTTTCAACTACCTCCAGCCCTTCGCCTATGCGCCGCTAGAGCTCGAGGCTAGGGAAGCTGGGGCCTTTGTCTTCCCCCATATCTTTGGAACCGACGCGAATGGGCACGACTATTTCATCCGCGTTTTGGTTGGGGCGCGCACCAGCTTGATCGTCGGCTTCTTCGCGGCGATCATCGTCCTCATCATCGGCGGTACCATCGGGGCGCTTTGTGGGTTCCTCGGCGGCAAGTTCGACTTGATCGTCATGCGTATCGTCGACGTCATCTATTCTTTGCCTGACATTCTCATCATCATCCTTCTCTCCTCGTCCTTAGCCGCCGTATTCGACGCGAATGCTGATGGCCCATTAAGCCAATTAGGCTCGGGATTTGTGGCGATTTTCGTAGTATTTGCCCTTCTATATTGGGTGGGTATGTGCCGCCTTGTTCGCGGACAAGTACTCAACTTGCGCAAGCAGGAATACGTCATGGCCGCTAAAGCGATTGGTGCCTCTACTGGCCGCATCATCGCACGCCACCTTATCCCGAATTCCATGAGCGTCATCATCATCTCCGCCGCTTTGCAAATCCCTAGCGCCATCTTCACCGAGTCCTTCCTTTCCTACCTCGGCCTTGGTGTGAAATACCCCACTCCATCGTTAGGCAGCATCGCTAGCGACGCGCAATCCTACATCACCATCGCGGGCGACCCAAAGCTCTTTATGTTCCTGATCCCCGCCATCACCATCTGCCTCATCGTCCTTTCGCTCAACCTGCTTGGCGATGGCTTACGCGACGCATTTGATCCGAAATTACAGAAATAAAGGAGGTGTACCATGGCAAAAACATTCCAATTGCTCGAAGTGAAAAACCTGAACACGTCCTTTAAGATCGACGCGGGTCGGGTTCTTGCCGTCAACGGCGTCTACTTCAAATTGCAACCAGGCGAAGTCCTCGGCATCGTCGGCGAGTCGGGTTCCGGCAAATCCGTGACCGCCTATTCCATCATGCGCATCTTGGATAAGAACGGCTCCATCGATTCGGGCAAAGTCTACTATAACGGCACCGATTTGTTGCAGCTCTCCGAGAAAGAAATGCGCCATATCCGTGGCAATCGCATCTCGATCATCTTCCAGGACGCGATGACTTCGCTTAACCCCACTTGGTCCATCGGCAACCAGCTCCGCGAAGCCATTCTCATCCACGCCAAAAATCCCATTGAACAAGCTGTCTATGACATCGAGAACGCCATTCGGTCCGACGAGCAGCGCATCGTCGCGATGAAGCGCGGCATCCGCAACCACCCCGAGCGCGAGCAAACCAAGCTCGACCTCGCCGAGATCGAGCAGAAGCTCATCAATGATCGCAAGCTCCTCGTCCAAAAGAAAGCCGAGGCCTCGAAGGCATACCACAAACTCAAGAAAGAGAAGGACAGAGAGTATCGCCAAGGCGTGCCGGGTTATCGCAAAGCCGTCCGCTCGGCCGTCTTCACGTATATCAAGAAATTCTTTGACCTTGCGGAAGCCCCAAGCGAAGAAGAAGCGCTCGGCCAGAAAGAGGCAAAAGTCCTCGCCGCGGCCTTAGCCATAGCGAAAGAGCAATGCGCCGCGCAGCAAGAGAAAGTCCAGGCCTTGCTTAACAAGGACACCTCCGGATTCGCCAAAGAGGAAAAAGAGGTTTATTCTTTAACCCTCAAAAATGAAAAGAAGCTGCTTTTGACGGCGAAAAAAGACCTAAATGCCGCGAAGAAGAAGCTGAAGAAATACGTTTCTTCCTATCGTAAAATCATCCGTCTTGCGCCACGCCACGCGCGTTTCCTTGAAATCAAGAAGGCCCTCCGCGCCCGCCTCGATTATCACGATTCCGTCGTCTCCGCGTACAAGGAGACCCGCCATAGCGCCCACCGCAAGGCTCTTAAGATGCTTGAGGAAGTCGGCATCACCGAGCCCGAGAAGCGCATGAAGCAATACCCCTTCGAGCTTAGTGGCGGCATGTTGCAGCGCTGCATGATCGCGATGGCTCTCGTCGAGCGCCCGGACATCCTCATCGCCGACGAGCCCACCACCGCGCTTGACGTCACCATCCAAGCCCAGATCCTCGACTTGCTGAAAAGACTCCAAAAAGAATACGGCATGGCGATTATCATCATCACCCATGACCTCGGCGTCGTCGCCCAGATCTGCGACAAAGTCAACATCATGTATGCCGGCCGCATCGTCGAGCGCGGGACCGTGGAGGAAATCTTCTATAACCCGCAGCATGAATACACCAAAGGCCTGCTGAAATCGATGCCGAAGCTGAACCAAAACGGCGAGAAGCTCGAGCCGATCCAAGGCAATCCCGTCGACTTGTTCTGCTTGCCCAAAGGCTGCGCGTTCTCCTCGCGCTGCCGCAAATGCATGGAAATCTGCATCGAGAAATACCCGGCGGAAGTCAACTATAACGAATCCGGCCACGCCGCAGCCTGCTGGCGCATGATCAAGGAGTTGCACGAATCCGGCACGATCGACGTCGTCAACGGCGCACCTGAAGGCAAGCCGTTCGTCTATAACGGCGCCATCATCGCCGAAGCAAAGAAAGCGAGGGGGAAAGACCATGGAAAACGATAATCTCGTCCAGAACCAGGACCTCTCGCTCCTCGACGCCGAAGTCAAGCGCGTCGAGCATGACGTCAAAGACGACAACATCCTCGAGGTCCATAACCTCAAGATGTACTTTCCCATCAACCTGAGTGTCTTCAAGACGGTGCCCCTGAAAGCCGTCGATGACGTCTCATTCTCCATCAAGCGCGGCGAGACGCTCGGCCTAGTCGGCGAATCGGGATGTGGTAAGACCACCCTCGGCCGCACCATCTTGCAGCTATATACGCCTACGGGCGGGGAAATCTACTTCAATGGCAAGCAGATCAAAGGCAAGGCGGCCCTTCATGAATTCCGCCGCAACGCCACGATCGTCTTCCAAGATCCCTATAGCTCCCTCGACCCGCGCATGACGGTCGCCGACATCATCGGGGAACCGCTTGAAATCCACCATCTTTGCAAAAACAAGGAAGAAAAAGAGGCCCGAATCGCCGAACTCATGGAAGCAGTCGGCCTAAGCAAAGAGCACGCTTCCCGCTACGTCCACTCCTTCTCAGGCGGCCAGCGTCAACGCATCGGCATCGCCAGAGCCCTCGCCTCCTCGCCGCAGTTTATCATGTGCGACGAGCCGGTATCGGCCCTCGATGTCTCCATCCAAGCGCAGATCCTCAACACCTTCCAGGAACTGCAGAAGAAACTCGGCCTCACCTACCTCTTCGTGGCCCATAACCTGCTGGTCGTCAAGCATATCTCCGACCGCATCGCCGTCATGTACCTCGGCCATATCGTCGAGCTCGCCCCTTCCGATGAACTCTACGAAAAGCCGCTTCACCCCTATACCGTCTCCCTTCTCTCCGCCATTCCTGAGCCTGACCCCAAGAAAGCCAAGGCCAACAAGAGGCAGATTCTCGAAGGAGACATTCCCTCACCCTTAAACGCTCCAAGCGGCTGCCCCTTCCGCACCCGCTGTCCCAAGGCTTGCGAGCGTTGCTCGGAGCGCATGCCCAAGCTTGAAGAAGTCGAACCCGGCCACTTCGTCGCCTGCCTACTCACCGAAAAACCATCGATATAATGCCGCAAGGCTTTATATAGGGCCTATGAGAAGAAAGCGAAGGCTTCCCCTAGACCCGTTCTAAAATCCAAAGGAGGAAAAAACATGAGATTTAAGAACAAATTCATGTTCGCGTTCCTGAGCGCATCCGTCCTCTCACTCATCGCTTGCGGTGGAACCGCTGCGAAGACTCAGAGCCTGACCGTTTGCCTCGCGAGCGAACCCGATTCGATCGACCCTGCGCTAAATTCCGCCGTCGACGGTGCGACGTTGCTCGTGCACCTTGATGCCGGCCTTTACCGCTACCAGAAAGTTGGCAATGGCCTCAAGCTGACCCTTGACCTCGCCAAAGACATCACCAAGGCGACCGCCCGCGTCGTCGACCACGTCCCCAACGCCGAAGGTGGCTGGGACGAAGTCGTTTATGAGAACGGCACCCGCTATACCGTCACCCTTCGCGATGGCATCAAGTTCTCCGACGGCACCCCCATCACTTCCGATGACTTCATCTACTCCTGGAACCGCGCTTCCGGCGCGACCTTAGGCGGCGACTACTGCTACATGTTCGAGACCATCGCCGACGGCGTCTACCACGAAACCGACGACGAAGCCTGTCCCTCTCTCGCCATGAAGAAGATCTCCGACACCCAGTTCACCTTCGACGTCATGGTCGACGTCCCCTTCATGGATCAACTCCTCGCCTTCCCGACCTATTTCCCCGTCAAAAAGGCCACCATCGACGCCAACGACACCCAAGAGCCCGGCACCTGGGCGACCGACCCGAAGACCTATGTCTCTTGCGGCGCGTACAAGATGACAGCTTGGGAGCATAACTCCTCCATCACCTTGGAGAAGAACCCCGAATACTGGGATGCCGCCAACATCAAGATGGACAAGATCACCTTTGCCTTGTCCGACGATGACAACGCCATCCTCGCCTCGTACAAGTCCAACCAGTACGACATGATCGACTCCGTCCCGAACGATCAGATTGACGCCCTCAAGGCCGCCTATCCGAACGAGTTCGTCATCGCGGGTCAGATGGGCACCTACTACATCTCCTTCAACGTCAACTCCAAAGTCTTCGCCAAGGCGGATACCCAGGAGAAAGCCGCGAAAGTCCGCAAGGCACTCGGCCTCTTCATCGACCGCAACTACATCGTCAAGGAAATCGGCAAAGCCGGCCAGACCGTTGCCAACGCCTTCGTCTCCGAGGGCCTCTCCGACCCCGCTGGCGGAGAATTCGTCGACCATAATGGCCCCACCGGCAAAGGCGAAGGCTACTATGACAAGGGCGAGACCGATGCGGCCTATGCCGCCAACGTCGCCGAAGGCATCAAGCTCCTAAAGGAAGTGGGCTATGCCTATGATGACGCCAGCAAGAAGTTCACCGACTTCCCGGCCTTCAAGTATCTCTACAACACCTCCACCGGCCACCAGAAGATCGCCGAGAACATCCGCGATACTCTCAAGAACCACGGCATCACCGTCAACCTTGAGAACCAGGAATGGGCCTCCTTCCTTAACACCCGTAAGGAAGGCAACTATGACGTCGCCCGCAACGGCTGGGTCGCCGACTACGATGATCCTTCTTCCTACCTCTCGATGTGGACCACGCAATCGGGTAACAACGATTCGCAGTTCGGCCGTGGCGACCACGCTAACGCCGCCATCTACTCCGCCGACACCGACCTCGACGGCACCAAGGAAACCGGCCTGACCTGGGCCCAGTCCTACGACGTTCTCATGGACAAGTCCGCCAAGGAAGCCGACCCCGCCAAGCGCTTCAAATATCTCCACGCGGCGGAAGACCTCCTCATGGAGACCGGCGCCATCTGCCCTATCTACTACTACACCGACATCTACATGATCAAATCGAACGTGAAAGGATTCTTCTCCTCTCCGTTAGGCTACAAGTTCTTCATGTACGCCACCAAGGAATAGCCTTCCTTAGACCATGTAAAAAGCCACGGCTCAGCAATGGGTCGTGGCTTTCTTTATCTTCTTTAAAGCAAATGTGCTTCGCCGGAGATCAAGGAGAGGATGCCCTCCTTCGTCTGCACCAGCAAGCCAAAATCCTCATCGACGCCAAGGACGAGTCCCTGCTTTCCAAGCAGTTCGATGCGATGACCTTTGAGGTAATCGTGGGAGCTGTAATAGGCGATAAACTCATTCCTGGAAAAAGCGTGGTTTTGCAGCGAATTCGCTAGGGAATCATAGAAACGCGCCCGGAATTGGTCATGGGGAATCATGACGCCCTTTTCCAAGGCGACCGAAGTTGGAGCGATGCGGAAATCCCCCGCAAAATCCATCTGGTTTAGATTGATGCCCATGCCAAGGACCAAGCAACGAGGCAAATCGCCCTGCAGCAAGATGCCCGCGATTTTCTTGCCGCCGACATAGACGTCATTGGGCCACTTGATCATGACGTCCTGGATGCCTTCTTTCTCCAGGATTCTAGAGAGGACAACGGCGGGGACAAGCGACAAAAAAGCCCCGAGCCCTATGATGGAACGTTCTTGGACAAGAAGCGAACAGAGCAGGTTCTCGCCCGCCTTGCTCTCCCAGTGCCTTTCTCCCCTGCCCTTGCCTGCGGTCTGGTAGTCCGCGTCGAGGAAGGTGAAGTTGGGAAGGGAATCCGCATGCTCCAGAAGGTATTTGTTCGTGGAGTCGACGGAAGTCAGATGAAGAGCGTAATAGGACATCGGGGTTTTGTATTAAAGGAATAGGAGCAAGAGGACGCCCGCGGCGACGGCAGAGCCGATGACGCCGGCGACGTTCGGGCCCATCGCGTGCATGAGCAGGAAGTTCGTGGGATCTTCCTTGACGCCTTCCTTATGGACGACGCGCGCAGCCATCGGGACGGCGGATACGCCCGCCGCGCCGATCATCGGGTTGACCTTGCCCTTCGTGGCCCAGCACATGATCTTGCCACCGAGCACGCCGCAGGCGGTCGCGATGGAGAAGGCCAAGATACCAAGGACGAAAATGAGGATGGTGTTGAGGGTGAGGAAGGTCGCCGCATCGGCGGTGCAGCCGACGCAGATACCAAGGAGAATCGTCACGATGTACATCAGCGAATTGGCCAAGGTCTCGGTGATCTTGGGAACGACGCCCGATTCCTTGATGAGGTTGCCAAGCATCAAGCAGCCGATGAGGGCGCCCGCGCTTGGGACGATGAGGATGGTGACGATGGTGACGATGATCGGGAAGAGGATCTTCTCGCCTTTAGAGACCTCGCGCGGCATTTCCATCTTGATCTGGCGCTCCTTCTTGGTGGTCAAAGCGCGGATGATCGGAGGCTGGATAACGGGGACAAGGGCCATGTAGGAATAGGCCACGATGGCGATGGAGGAGAGGTAATCCGGCGCGAGTTTGGAGGTGACCAAGATGGCGGTTGGGCCATCCGCGCCACCGATGATGCCGATGGCGGAGGCGATCTTCGCATCGAAGGGCGTCCAGCCAAGGCCGTTTTTGCCGATGGCGATGGCGCCGATGAAGGTGATGAAGATGCCAAGCTGCGCCGCGGCGCCAAGCAACATCGTCTTCTTGTTCGCGATAAGCGGTCCGAAGTCGGTGGTCGCGCCGATGCAGAGGAAGATCAAGCAGGGATAAATGCCCCACTTAACCCCATAATAGAGGTATCCGAAGATACCGGAATAGTCGGTGTTGTATATCGTCTTGATGTTCTCGACGAGGGTCGCCGTGAATTCGCTTCCCCCTCCTGCGGCAGCAGAGCGGGCGATGAAGTCGCTCTCGCTGACGAGGTGGAAGATGTCCTTCGTGCTCGCGACATCGGTTCCAAGTTGGGCGAAGATGAAACTACTTTGATCCATGCTTAGGCCCGCCGCCGCGGCAAGGGATACCGCGTTATAGGTGGTCGCGCCCTTGGCGAAGATCTCCTTCGCGACAAAGGGCAGGTTCACCAGCAACATGCCAAAAGCGATGGGAAGCAAGAGGTAAGGCTCGAACTTCTTTTTGATGGCGAGGAACAGAAGCAGGCAGGCCACCGCGACCATGATGAGGTTGAGGTAGCCGCCCGAAGTGAAAAACCCTGCGATGCCCGAGGACTGGAAGAAGGCGACGATTGTTTGCCAAAACTTGTCCATGGGTATCCTCGTTAACGAATGACGACGATCCGCTCCTTGGCGGTAACGTTCTGGCCTTTGGAGACGAGGACTTCCGCCACTTCGCCGTCAAAGGGCGAGACGACGGGGTTCTCGAGCTTCATGGCCTCGATGATGAGGAGGACGGTGCCCTTCTTTACCTTGTCGCCTGGCTTGACGTTGACGTTGGCCACGACGCCCTGGATCGGGGAGAGGACTTCCTGTCCGCCCGCTTCGGTCGGGGTGGAGGGTTTATTCTCCACGGGGGCGGGGGCAGCGGCCTTGGGTTCGGCCTTAGGCGCCTCGCTGCCGACCGTCTCGATGGCCTCAAGCTCGACGCGGTAGGATTTGCCGTTGACTTTGATTTTGTATACTTTCATACGATTCACTCCTGAATTTGGGTAATGGAGAGGACACGCGAGCCCTTGCCTGTTTCCTTATGGAACTCGATCGAGGCGACCAACACGGCCACGACGGCGTCTTGGTCGGAGGAGAGGATTTCGTTCTCCTTACGGGGCTTGATGTTGATTTTAGAGGTAACGTAGTCGGTCCCTTTTTGGAACAAGGCCGTCGCGACAATGACGATGATCAAGGTCAAAAAGACGATGATGATCGCGATCAGTGCGATGAGCAAGGAATCGACGACGGTGATATCGGGATTTTCCCAAACGCCTAGTACCATGGCATCACACCTCGACGTTGATCACCGTGGGGATGAGGTCGGCGTTGCGCTTTTCCAAATACTTGATGGCGACGTCGCCGAACAAGGCGATGGAAAGGACGTCCTCATCGGACTTGGCGATGCCTTTGTATTGCTTTTTAAGACCCTCGAATTCCGGCTTGAGGTCGTCGGCGGGACGATAGGTGATGACCTTGTCGTCGCCGATGATCTTGCGACGGATCTCCTCGTCCACGGGGGCGGGGGAGGCGCCATAGCGGCCATGGAGGTATTCGTTGATCTCCTTGGGGACCATCTTGTAACGCTCGCCCGAGATGACGTTGAGAACGGCTTGGGTGCCGACCATCTGGGAAAGCGGGGTGACAAGAGGCGGATAGCCCATGTCCTTGCGGACGTTCGGGACTTCCTTTAAGACATCGTCAAGGCGGTCGGAGGCACCCTGCTGCTTCAACTGGTTGATGAGGTTGGAGAGCATGCCGCCGGGGACTTGGTACTTGATGATGTTGGCGTTGACGGAAAGGACCTTCGGGTTGAGGAGGCCGTTTCCGAGGTATTTCGCGCGGACCGCTTGCATCTTCGAAGCGGCTTCGTTGAGCATCGCGACGTTGAGCTTGGGGTCGTATTCGGTGCCCTGCAAAGCGAAGTTCAGCGACTCGGTGCAGGGTTGCGAGGTGCCTCCGCTTAAGGGCGAGAGGGCGCAGTCGACGATGTCGACGCCCGCCTCGATGGCCTTGAGGTAGGTCATCTCGCAAAGGCCACCGGTGCAGTGGCTATGCAGCTCGATGGGGAGCTTGGTGTTCTTCTTCAATGCGCTGATGAGCTCATAAGCGTCTTTGGGAAGAAGGACGCCCGCCATGTCCTTGATGCAGATGGAATCCGCACCCATCGCCTCGATTTTCTTGGCGAGGTCGACGTAATAGGCGACCGTGTGGACGGGCGAGGTCGTATAGGAAAGGGCGATTTGGCATTCGCCGCCGAACTTCTTCGTCGCGCGAACGGCGCATTCGAGGTTGCGAATGTCGTTCAGCGCGTCGAAGATGCGGATGATGTCAATGCCGTTTTTGATGGATTTCTCGAC
>JAFSVB010000069.1 GCA_017450325.1 Bacilli bacterium
GAGTACAGCGTCACCTTCGACGAAAACGCTTCCTGCCAAGAAGTAGCGATAGACGCTTGCACTTACTACGTTTTCCACACAACAACCGATAATGGCAACAGGGTTGGAGTGGTGGACGGTCCCACGGTTTTGAAGCGCATAACATTTAAAGATGTTCAGTTTATGATGCTCGCCCTCTTTGACTGGAACAGCGCGCTGACATCGGTCGGCGCCTACCAGTTTTCAACTATCACCGGCTTTAAGATCGACTATACTGGAGGCGAACTTACGTTGAGCAGAAATGAATACCCGCGCTCCATATTTTAAGAAAAGTGTCGGCTTTTTCGATGGATTTTGAAGTTTGTCTGTACCGCCCTCGTGCCTCCTTTTCGATGAATAACTGACTTGGTGGATAAGAAAAGAACTCCACCAAAAAACTGCAAGCGAAGTGCTCCTTCGATATGCGTTTAATGCCTAATCTTGAATGGACAAAAGATGAATTCTGCCATCCGGTTTTTATAATCTTGACCATACTTTCGCCCATCATTTTGATCAATCCAGTTACCAAGGCGTTGCCAGCGACGAAATTGGGTCACTAACGCCGGAATCCACCCAAAGAAATTTTCTTATGCTTGGGAACCAAAAACCGTTCGTCAAGCGCCCTCGCTGCGTATTCGTTTCCAAAAACCGGAAAAGAAGGAACGGTACCCGGAAATAGAAATGCCGCAGCCTCGATCGGCCAAGCCCATTCCGATGGCTGGACGGAACACGTTTCTCGTCCTGCAAGCTCGATGAAAGAATCCGACCACTGCTTTCGATGAGCTTCGATAACTGCCTCGAGGAGCGTATCTATGCAACCTCGCTGGCCTTTCGGCGCGGACGGCATACGCATGGAATATGAAAATCTACGATGACGCCCTGCATTTCATGTTCGGGACGAGGCATAGGTTGTCTTACCTCAAAGGGGTCAAAGGGAAGAGAAAAATCGCCTTTTTCGTCGAAGCGAATCGACGGGAGGGAGGCGATTTCGAGGTAAAGATCGATGCTGACTGGCTTTACGAATCAGTCACTTTGTATTATTTGTCTATAAACGTCGGTTACCGTGAAGACAAACTTTCATTTCCGGTAACGTGTTTCTTCTGTTCCCACCAGAAACCCTTCCAAGCAATACAGGTCATATCCATGGTGGACGAAAAGGAGAATGAGTAGGAATAACTCTTTGGCATTTCAAGCAGATAGCAACAGGAAATACTATAGGTTAGACCTCTTTGTGTGATGCAGCGGACGTTCCAAACCGCCTTTTTTGGTTCGTTTGAGAGAAGTTGAGAGGATATTTGCGGGTCTTCGCTTGCGTTGCTTGTTCCGTGCGTGATCGTATAACCCGCGCCGACCGACCCTCCTATACTCGCTTGCCCAATACCGACCTGTCCGGAAATAGTGAGAGTGTAATTATTGCTATATTCGGAGGTCAACGTGGTGGTAATATCGGAAGACCTCGGCCAATAATCCTTGACTTTGGCCATTGAAAGGTTGCCAGGAACGGCCAAAGAGATATCAGCTGCCCAGAAATCATAATGCCAATCGTATCCTGATTCGTTTTGCGATGCCACAGACCCTGGCGTGAAATCAATGTCTAATTCGCATAGGTATAAGTAGGAAACATCGGTGAAATCCGCTCTGTATACGGACATGTCATAAATGAAATAACCAATCGGATCCGTTATAACGACGCGGTCATCAAGAGCGTTGACCCTGATGAAAGGCCCATTTTGTTCTCCATTGTTCGCCTTTTTCGGAGACACTAATTTGGGCGACGAAACCTTTCCCGCAAACTGATTGGTGCAAGGCTGGGAGTTCGTTTGGATGGCGCAAGCAAAAAATGCCATAGCGATAAGCAATGTAGTTTTCATTACTAATCCTTTATAAATTTGAGATATGTATTCTTTCTTCTTCGGAAAGCGTTTTAGGCTGCGAGGACGTTTTAGATGAGTGAATGGCCAAAACGATCCATACGGCTAAGTCAATGGCAAACCCCTCAAACGACCGAATAACGAAGATGGGGGCGAAACCGCCTTGATTTAGCGTGATTACGCAGTAAACAACCGAATAAATAATTCCGTAAACGAGACCCGCCGCCGGAATCGCAGCAAGGGCTTTTACTGGCTTTTTGCCTTTCGCCTTGACATAGATGAAAATCATCAAAGCAGCAAAAAACAAGCTGAGAAGCGGGTATACGCCGGAAAAAATAAGCGTGGTATTGACTGAGCTTAAAACCATATTTTACTTCTCCTTGAACATGATTCGGAACGTTGTGATTAACTCTTTTGCGGCTTCCTGAGTTATTTTCCCATCCATGGCCATGGTTTTGATGTGGAGGACATAGGGTGAATCCTCGTCATCGCTTAATCGCACTTTGTTTATGATTCTGTCTGCGCGATTTCTGATCGTGGGATATGTAACGCCATAATGAGCCGCGAGCCCTTTGAGCGATCCAGACGCCAGTATAAACTGGTGGATGAATTCCATATCGTCGTCATTGAGCATTGCTAACCACTTGTGTTCCATACGAAAAGTATAAAATCAACTTTAATAAAAGTAAAGTAAGCTTTGATAAAATTAAAATATACCATAAAAAACTGCTCTGTTAGGAAAGCCTACTGATGAGATATAGTGAATCGTCCGCGGTCAAATAAGAAAAGCGGACAACAGATGGGAAGAAGTAGGGCTCAAGCCATTGTCCAAAACACCCGATTTCCGGACAATAAAAAGACAACGGGGGTATGGTTATACCATAAGGAAAAATAAAGCCTACGATACATTCTAGCAAAAGTCCGACGGCACCTATAAAATCGGCGATATATCATGGCTTCCCTGATATATCCAATATAATAAACAGGGAGAAGTATGACGCCCCTTGCAACCCTTCGAATACTCCAGTTTTCACTGTAAATGGGTCCATTAACGTTTCGTCCCTCACGATTTACCATTCCTGCTAAGGGAACAATCATCTGCGAATTCGGGTCGATGCCATGTGCGCGTCGGCCTTTTAATAACTGCCTGCAGCATCTTGCCGAATGCGGCACTTAAGGCGTGATAAATAGCCTCCGCAAACGGTAGTCCCGGAATGCGGTAAAGCCCCATCGAATCACCGCACGATTACCGCACGGGACTATAACCACGTTATCCAAAAAATTAGCATCAAGGCTAAAATCAAGATTTATTAGTAATCATCGATGCTAAATTATTTGGGCTAGCCCCCCCGCATCGTGCTCCACTTGCAAACACGGCCTCGACATTGGTGAGGCTTTTTCTTTCGCCACATCCTTTGCCTTTGATTTCGTTTTCTTACTGAGGTGCTTTATAGAGACCTAGACGCATAAAACGCACAAAGAAAGGGGCCGAAGCCCCAACCTCGATGAAACTCATTCAATACGTGTCCTTTGGACATCCATCCCGACGTAAACTAAACTCTCCATGTAGTGATTCTCCTTGCGATGTGCTAAATGTGGACATGTTTGTTAGCGTAAACAGCCTACACGAACTCACGGGATTCGCAAGTTCCAGGGTCACTACATATTGTCTAGAGCACGATGTTTTACAAAACGTTCCCGCTATCACAAACTACAAGAAATTCCGTTGATTCATAGCAATCATGTTCATTTTGTAGGATGATTAGTCGCATGAGCAATAGTGCTGTTTTCAATGCTGCGGTCTGCTTGATCGGGTTTGTCATCCTTTTAGTGCACATCGCGAGCCTCCTGATGAAGAAGCCACGTAGGAGAGATGAGAACTCGCTTCTTAGTTTTTTGATTTTCACCGCGTTTCACTTTGCGGTTTATTTCACGTTCACGATGCTCAAAATCGCGTATACGAGCGACGCGATGATCATGGGATTTTATACTGCGTTTTACATCGCGAACAACGTTGAGGCATTCTTGCTTTTTCTCTATATGAAGAGTTATGTCGGTCTTCCCGAAAAAACCGAGAAATCTCTGCAAATCGTCAATTATTCTTTGCTGGTAGTGTTCGTCGTCTTGGACTTTTTGAACCTTTTTACGCACATGTTCTTCTTTGCTCAAGACGGGGTCTATGTGCGTGCGCCGACCATGATCATCAGTCAAGCATATCAGTTCGTTATGTTCGGCATCGTCTTCGTTGTCACGGCCTTCAACAAGAAACTGCCTATCCGCGAGAAAGTCGCCTTTGCGGTCTATTGTTTGCTGCCGCTTGTGGCCATCGTCTTGCAAAACGTCTTCAAAGGATATGCGATCGCCTATCTTTCCATCATCGTGGCTACCGAGGTGCTCTTCTTCTTCCTCAACGTTGAAAAGAACCTCAAACTTGCCAGGGAAGAGGAGGCCGCTAAGGATGCGCAAGTCCGCATGATGCTTTCGCAGATCCAACCGCACTTTATCTACAATGTCCTCTCCTCGCTCTCCACGCTGATTCCCATCAATCCCGAGAAAGCCCAAAAAGGTCTCGATGATTTTACGGAGTATCTTCGTGCCAACCTTTCCTCCGTGACAGAGACGCAGCTCATTCCTTTCGAGGATGAACTCCGCCATATCGAGACGTTTCTTTCCTTGGAACAAATTCGTTTCGGCGACCGGGTGAAGGTCGACTATGATATTCGGGCGTCGGACTTTTTCGTTCCGCCTCTTAGCGTCCAGCCGCTTGTTGAGAACGCCGTCCGTCATGGTATCCTTCAGAAAATGGAAGGCGGAAGCGTGACGTTCCGCACCTACGAGACGGAGGAAGCCTATGTGGTTGAGGTCATCGATAACGGCGTTGGCTTCAATATGGATGAGGTTGACTTCTCGTCCAACCAACACGTCGGCATGAACAACATCCGATATCGGCTTTCGCGCATGGGCAAAGGCGAAATGCATATCGAAAGCCAGCCGGGCGTGGGAACCAAAGCTACTGTTCGATTGAAAAAATAGGAGGGTTTGACGATGAAAATCTTGCTTTGTGATGATGAGGAGCTTCAACTTCTTCGCTTAGAGAACGCTGTTAAAGCGACCTTGCCAGACGCGGAGATATTCCGCTTCTCCAACCCCATCGAGGCCTGGACGACGTGCAAAGACATGCCTATCGACATCGCCTTCCTCGATATTGAAATGCCGGGCGTCAACGGCATCCAGCTCGCCAAGCGGCTCAAAGGCGTCCTCCCCACGATCAACATCATCTTCGTCACGGCCTATGTTCAGCATGCACTCGATGCGTATAAACTTCACGCCTCAGGCTATGTCACTAAACCCGTGAACAAAGACAAAGTTGCCGAGGAGATCAAGAACCTGCGCAATCCCATTTCGATGCCGAAAGAAAAGAAACTGCAGATCAAATGCTTCGGCAACTTCGAGGCTTTCGTCGATGGCGAGCCGTTGCGTTTCTCCTACAAAAAATCGAAGGAGGCTTTTGCCTACCTCGTCGATCGCGAAGGCTCGGCGATTAGCGTCAACGAGCTCAACGCTATATTATGGGAAGAAGACCACCCCTCCTATCTTCGCAATCTCATCGCGGATATTCAAAGCACTTTGAAAAAGGCTGGAGTAGGGGATGTCTTCGTCAAACGCCATAACGAATGCTATATCGATGTCTCGAAAGTAGACTGCGATGCCTACGAATATAAGAAAGATAATCCTGATGCAGTGCGGATGTACCGTGGCGAATACATGATTCAGTACGACTGGGCTTTCTTCCACGCCGAATAATCCGCTCAT
Organism: Bacilli bacterium; assembly: GCA_017450325.1. Lineage (GTDB taxonomy): Bacteria > Bacillota_I > Bacilli_A > RFN20 > CAG-826 > Alloenteromonas. The sequence goes on from JAFSVB010000069.1 coordinate 5,703, forward strand.
AATCATTGAGGCGCAGCATGCCTGATTGTGGTTCCACTTTAGTGGGTTTTGTTTAACGGAACGAAACCGTGCGCCACTTGTTCATCTTGCTCAAGCATCCATGTTGCATTGAGGAATTCGTCCCTGCCCAGGGGTATTCTTGGCATAGCCTTTTGACCTATATACAGTTAAGGGGAAATGCATGATACGTGCGTAATCTCCTTGTTTTTGGTAACTAAATTCGGAAACGCCTCTGCCTGATATAGTCTTTAGAAAGAAAGCCTGGAAAGAATTTTAGAAAAGTTTATCAATGTGTGGCAGGTCCGTGGCGGACAGCGTGCTAGCATTTAGCCATAAAAAGGAAAAAAGCCTCTGCATCAAGCTAAAAAAGCGAAAAAAAGAGGCGAAAGGAGACGCCTATGAACCCACGAGAGAAATTACTAAACGGATTGTCCGAAGAACAGATCGCATTGGTTCGTGATTGCGCTAATGTCGAAGATTTAGTGCAACTTGCCCATGACGAAGGCGTCGAGCTCAACGACGAGCAGCTTTCTGCCGTCACCGGCGGCGCCTGCAACGGCACCGACGACGAAGACAAAAGACCAGAAAAGGACACGCATAAAAAATTCGAAAGCTAATCAGGGCTTAAACGCTGACTTCTATAGTACGAAAAGCGATATAGTTTCGCTCAAGTGGCAGTGTGCCAAATGCGCAGTCTACCGAGAAAGCGGTGGCTGCGCTTTTTGCGTGAATAATTCGGAACTCGACTCGTTCTTACGCCGCGATGTCGCTTGCGAGCCGAAAGGAGCTAGGCTGAAAGGGCTGTGAATTACATTTTCCTTTAAGCAGGCATCTTTTCGCTCATAGAGTCCATTGAATATCGATTGAGTTTCACGCGTGCGATATACTATCCCCATCTAAGCAAACCTGCATGAAAAAAACTGCCCCGACCATATCCAATCCCGACGAGCTGAATAAGCATCTTCAGCGCACCTCCCCCGTGACCTGGATCGTCTTGGGGTCGGTCATCGTCCTGCTTTTATCCCTTTTTGCATGGTCCTTTCTTGCAAAAGTGCCCATTCGCGTCGCGGGTATGGCGACTCTTTATCATGGCGAGGCCTCGCTTCATGTTGAGGAAAGCGACCTGAAGAAGCTTGCCGTCGGCCAAAAAGTGCTGATTGGTGGAAAAGAGGGCGTGATCGAATCCTATCAAGGCGAGACGCTGAAACTATCCACGTTTGATTTGGCGGATGGGGAATATGATTGCTACGTGGTCCTATATGAGAAACGGCCGATTGAATTCTTCTGGGAAAAGCGATGAGGAAGGGTGTCAAGAAACCGAAAACCAAAGGGGCTGCGGATACCCCAATCGTCATGCAGCTTGAGGAACTCGAGTGCGGCGCGGCTTCTTTATGCATGGTCATGGCCTATTACGAAAAGTGGGTCGCGCTAGAACAAGTGCGCGTCGATTGCGGTGTTTCCCGTAATGGCAGCAACGCCAGGGATATCCTGCGCGCCGCCCGTAAATACGGCTTTCAGACCAAAGGCTATGTCTATACCGTTTCCGATTTAAGGAAAAAGGGAAAATTCCCCGCCATCCTCCATTGGGGCGGTGGACATTTCGTCGTCCTGAATGGCTTTAAAGGAAAATCGGCTATCATCAACGATCCCGCGAAAGGGCTCATGAAGATGAGCATCGAGGACTTCGAGCAGCTCTATAGCAAGATTTATCTAGAGGTCGTGCCGGGCGAGAGTTTCGTACCGTCGGGCAAGAAAAAATCCATCTTCTCTTTCGCGAAGAAGCGCCTTAAAGGAGCGGCGCCTCTAATCGCTTTCTTTGCCCTCACGACGATCCTTTTCTATATATTCGGCATTATCAACCCGATGATGAATCAGGTGTTTGTCGACTATATGCTCGGAGGCCATAACCCCGATTGGGTCTTGCCGTTTATTCTGCTTTTCGCCGGGATAGGGATTTTGCAGGTCGTCGTCACCGCGGCGAAGGCCCTCTATCAATATAAAGTGCGCGGCAAGTTGGACCTCATCGGCTCCACGACTTATATGTGGCGCCTTTTGAGACTGCCCATCGAATTCTTCTCGCAACGCATGGTTGGTGACTTGCAGAACCGGCAAAGCGAAAACGCGACCATCGCGGAGACGCTCGTCAATGTTTTTGCCCCGTTAGCGTTTAATACCATCATGATTGTCGTCTATATGGCCGTCATGATTCACAAGAGCCCTTTCCTGACGCTGCTAGGCGTGGCGACGGTCGTCCTTAACGCCTTCATTTCGCAACGCATCTCCAAAGTCCGCGTCAATATCTCGCGCGTCCAATCCCGCGATAACGCCAAGCTCTCTGCGATGACCTCTAAAGGCATCGAGATGATCGAAACCATCAAGTCCAACGGCGCGGAGACCTCTTATTACAATGCGTGGGACGAAGCGCAAGAGAACGTATCCAAAGGCAAGATCCGCATGGCCAAGACCAATCAGACCTTGGGCTTATTACCTTCGTTTCTCTCGCTCCTCGCTAACTATTCCGTTTTGATTCTCGGCGTCTATTACACCATCAAAGGCGAGTTCACGATCGGTTCTATTCTGGCTTTCCAAGCGCTTCTAGGCTCCTTCTTGGCGCCGGCTACGACCATTATTGAAAGCGGCCAGTCCTTGCAGGAGATGCGGACGCAGATGGAACGCGTCGACGACGTCTTGGAATACCCCCTCGACCAAAACGTTATCCGCGAAGTACAGATGGATGAGATTTCAAAAATAAAGGGGAATTTGCAGTTAAAAAACGTTACTTTTGGTTATTCAAGACTGGACGAACCCATCCTCGAGGACTTCAATCTCGAGATCAAGCAGGGCCAGAAAATCGCTATCGTCGGATCGACGGGAAGCGGCAAATCCACGTTATCGAAATTGATATCCGGGCTTTATTCTCCTTGGTCGGGGGAAATCATTTTCAACGGGAAGAGGATCGATGAGATCGATCACGAGATCTTCACCTCGTCCATCGCCGTCGTCGATCAGGATATCACCCTGTATGAGGACACCATCGCCAACAACATCAAAATGTGGGACGCCTCCATTGAGGACTACGAAGTGATTATGGCCTGCAACGATGCGCAGATCCATAAGGCGATCTTGGCGCGCGAAGGCGGCTATAACGCCCCGGTTTTAGAGGGCGGAAGGAATTTTTCCGGCGGCGAAAAGCAGCGCCTAGAGATCGCGCGTTCCCTCGCAGCCGACCCAAGCATCATCATCCTCGACGAAGCCACCAGCGCCCTCGATGCCAAAACCGAATACGACGTCGTACGCGCCATCAAGCGCAGAGGCATCACGAGCATCGTCATCGCGCACCGTCTTTCCACCATCCGCGACGCCGATTTAATCGTGATGCTGGAAAAGGGGCATATCGTCGAGCAGGGTACCCATGAAGAGCTCATGGCGGCGCAAGGTCCCTATTTTGAATTGGTGAACAACGAATAGAAAGGAGGAGAAGATGGGCTGGTTCGAAGAACAAGTAAAGAAACGAAAAGAACTTGATGAACAGACCTTCGAGAATTCTTTCCGTTCGCTCGCGGGTGTGAAAAACGGACAGGATAGTGCCTTAAGCGAAACCGCTCAATACGAGAATCAGGCAATCGCCCAGATCCTTTCCTATTTCCGCCACCAGATGGTCGACATACCGACCTCCATCACCGCGCTTAAGGAAAAAATCAATTTCGCCCTCCGTCCCTACGATATTCAATATCACCCCGTGGAGCTGACCCAGACGTGGTTCGAGGATAACTCGGCTCCTTTGCTCACCTACACGAAGAAGCACCATGTGCCCGTCGTATTGTTGCCTAAAGGCAATAAAGGATACTATTACATCCATTACCGGACGGGCAAAAAGGTCCGTGCAGTCGATGGCATTATCAACAAAATCGAGACGAATGCCTATAGCTTCTACCGCCCGCTTCCAACCCACAAAATCACGATAGGGAAGTATGTTCGGTATCTTCTGAAGACCATTCACCCCTTGGAATTTGTGATGTTCATCCTTATTTCCGTGGCTGTGGCGGGGGTCGGCTTATTGCTTCCATACCTCACCAAAATCTTGACGGGCGAGGTGACGCAGCGAAACGATCTTCAGCAATTCATCGCCGTTTCCATTTACGTCGTCGCCACCGCGACCGGATTGATGCTGCTTAAAGCCGTCCAAGCCTATCTCAATTCGCGCATCACCATCCGTCGCGAAAAAGCGGTTCAGGAGGCGACGATGATGCGCTTGCTTTCCTTGCCACCCGCCTTCTTTAAGAAGTTCAACACCGGTGGATTAACCAGTCGGTTCAATGCGGTGTCTACCCTGGCTACGACCATCATCAATGGTCTCTTCGTCACGCTGATTTCGACGGTTCTGTCGCTTGTTTACCTGTTCCAACTCGTCGGTTTTGCGCCGTCGTTGATTCTACCCGTCGCCTTGATTCTGCTGACGTCTACATCGTTTATCGTTTTGACCGCCTTCATCCAAAAGAACCATACCCGGAAGCAACTCGAGCTCTCCTCCAAAGAGTCTGGCGTGACGTATGAGATGATCAATGGCATCCAGAAAATCCGCCTTGCGGGTTCGGAGAAACGCGTCTTCGCCAAATGGGCTAGCGCTTACTCGAGGTCCGCGAGGACGCGCTATCGCCCACCGTTAATCCTACGGTTATCCATGGCGATTACGCTGCTAATCACCCTGCTAGGCAATGTGCTTTGCTATTATGTCGCGGCGCGTAATAATGTCGCCGTCGCGGACTATATGGCCTTTGTGACGAGCTATGGCATGCTCTCTGCGGCCTTCGCCACTTTGGATGAAATGATATCGGTCGTCGCCACGATTCAGCCGCTATTTGAAATGGCACGTCCGATCCTCACCGCCGAACCCGAGACCGCTCAAGACAAAGTGGTGGTGGACAAAGTCTGCGGCAACATCCGCCTCGAGAACGTCTCGTTCCAATATAACGATAAGAGCCCACGCGTCATCGATCATCTTTGTTTGGACATCCGCGAAGGGGAATATGTTGCGATTGTTGGACAAACGGGATGCGGTAAGTCCACCTTCGTGCGTTTGCTCCTTGGGTTCGAGGAACCGACGGAAGGTCGAATTTATTACGATGGTCATCCAATGGAGGAACTCGATTTGCCTTCCCTCCGCCACAATATCGGCACCGTCATGCAAAATGGCTCCCTCTTTCACGCGGATATTCTTTCCAATATCATCATTTCTGCGCCCGAGATGACGGAAAAGGATGCGTGGCGCGCTGCGGAAATCGCCGACATCGCCGAGGACATCCGCCGGATGCCCATGAAAATGAAGACGGTAATCTCCGAGGGCCAAGGCGGCATATCGGGCGGGCAGAAGCAGCGCATCATGATTGCCCGCGCCATTGTCCATCAGCCCAAGATCCTCATCTTCGACGAGGCAACCAGCGCCCTGGATAACAAAACCCAGAAGAGCATCTCCGAGTCCATTGCCAAACTCAACTGCACCCGTATCGTCATTGCCCATCGTCTTTCCACGATTCAGCATGCGGACCGCATATTGATGCTCGATGGTGGTAAAATCATCGAGAGCGGTGACTACGAGACGCTTATTCGGCAGAAAGGTCGTTTCGCGGAACTCGTCGAACGACAAAGACTGGATAAAAAATAAGGAGCAAAACCATGAACTATACCTTTGAGGACAAATGCCTGACGCTGGCTTTAGAGGGTGAACTCAATTCCTATAATGCCGAAGACGTGGAAAAAGAAATCGATGCCATTTTGGAGAAGAACGATGCATCTAAGGTGGTTCTAGACTTGGCGAAGCTGGAATATCTTTCCTCCGCGGGCATCCGCATCATCATCCGTTTGAAGCAACGCTACGCGGACACCTCCCTCATCCGCGTTCAGAATTCCGTCTACGAGATCTTCGAGATGGTCGGGCTTCCGGAACTACTAAAAATCGAGCGTCTGAATTCTTAACCAGGGATTCAAATTTATTAATTTACTCAAAAATCTGCCGCAAAAAGCCAACGAAATTGAAAACGTTTGGCCTTTTTATTCTGACAGAGAAAGCGCGAATCCCAAGATGGCAATCAGGCCGATGATGGTGTAAGCAATCATAAGCGCCAGGATATAAAGGAACAGCGTGAGGTAATCGACGGCCTTGTTTCGAGGACCTTTGTGAGGATGGTAGAAAAGAAACACCGGAGCCAAAACGATAAGGTTTGCGTAATTGCCGATATCGAGTTTGTGCGCGGTCGCATTGTCGCGCAACGCGAACTCGCCTAGTGCAACCCCGACGATGACGAGGGCCATGAAAACGTTCTTGATCCATAGAAAGCGGTTGGAGTTATAGAAAGCAGCGGCGTTTTCTTTGCCATAGCGTTTCTCAAAGAAGAGGCGGAGGAAGTAGTAGCCGACAAGATAAGATACGGCAAGAACCGTAAAGGGTAGGCGTTCTCCGTTGAAAAGGTATTTTACTTCGAGGGACCAACCGATATTGAACCATACCCCATCGCCATGGAAAAGAATCCAAGAGATGGCTAAGTAGGCGATTGGAAGGATGGCGAGGCACCGCCATAAAACGACTTGATAGGGCTTTTTGACGAAACGGGGGAGGAAGAATAAGAACAGCATGATCATGAAGTAGCAGGAAATCGAGCTGAACATGTTCGGGATGACGACGGAGGAGGTCGCCATCGATAAGGCGACGCCGGATTGCATGACTTCCAACAGCAAAAGCTCGAGCCGGTAGAGACAGAAAAAGATAATCCCATAGAGGAAGATGTTGCGCGCGACGCGGCGGTCCTCTAAGAAAATGTCGAAGTCCAGGAAATAGAGCAAGAACATGCCGACCATGAACGTGCCCATGAAGTTCTGAGCGGAATTCCCTGCGAGGGCTTGTCCAAGCGAACTAAAGCCGAAGAACCCGCTTACGTAGACCGCAAGGCGCAGCGACCCGACGAAAACGAGGATAATGCCGACGATTTCCAGGAACGTCTCGGGGATAAATGGCCCGAATCGAATGTCTTTCTTTAGTGGCTTCATCGGTGGTGTCGGCTCTATTTCCACTTCAAAATGGTCGTGCGTGAATCGATGTTTTTCCCCCATGCTCCGTCCATAGAGCAAACTAAATACCGTAGCGAAGAGGAAGATGGCTGTTGAAAGCATTCCGAGAATGTCCGCGGCGAAAGAATATAAGTAGTATCCGTCCGCGCGTTCTTCCCCTAAATTGCGTTTATAAAGCGCGGTTCTTACGTCGAGCGTCGTCGTGGTTTGAGATTGCATAAGACGCGTCACGTCTTTTTCGAATTTCGGCGCTTTGAGCTGTACAAGGGCAAGCCCCACGGGCTTCTCCACAAAACATAAATGGTCGACGATCGTCCCTGAGCTGTCGATGCTGAGGAAATGGTTCTCCGTCTTGGAAGTTTCAAAAACCGCGACTTCGACGTTGAGACGGAGGAGGTTGTCCGCGGGATCATAGGAAAGAGCCGAGAAATCGGCGCGGCATTCTTCGCTTCGATAGACGGCGGAATAGCTGAGCGTCTGAAAACTGCTTTCTCCATAAAAACCACGGACTCGGATGCACTTATCGCGTCCTGTGTCTTCGTCACTGGAGACTTCGTATAGTTCCGGGCGCTGAAAATCTCCTAAAAGGGCATAGGAAACGATGCCGTTGATGCGAACTTCATCCGCGAAGTCTATGTAGTCTTTGTCGTAAAAGCTGCTTTTGTTGGTTTCGACGTAATTCTCGACGATGAGACCGGACGCGAAATAGAGCCCGCTTAACACGGTGAGCCCGATGAGGATGCCTCGTGTAATCCAGTTTCCCATGAAGGCGTAAAGCGCCTGGATGGGCTTTGAGGGCATCTTCTCAGGCAGATTGCTCGGATTGGAGCATGCGCCTTCAACGAAAAGGGAGTAATCCTCATGGAGGAAGGCCGATATTTTCTCGATGGCCGCTGCGGATGGCTTCCAATAGCCGTTTTCGATCATGCGGTATTTGAAAGTGGACATGCCAATGCCTTTGGCCATGTGTCGGCGGCTGAGCCCAAGCTCTAGACGTCGACGGTAGAGATGATAGTTATACGTTTCCCGCAGCATTGCGCAGTTCATTTTAACAAATCCGCTCCATATCGATAGAATTATTGCAAGCGCATGAAAATGAAACGCATCCTTCCTCTCCTGACGCTTCTATCTCTCGCGTTGTCCTCCTGTGGAGAAGCGACCATGTCTTTCACTTATGCCGGGGCCAAAAAAGATTTCGAGGCAGGCTTATATTTCGAGGACTCTTATTTCCTTGCGCCGTCTACGGAGCATAACCCGCACTTGGCTACGGCCTCCATGTCCTTTGCCATGGCGTCCTTTGCCTCGGCTTTGCCTTTGGCAATTCAAGGAAAGACGCGTTACGCCAACATTCGCTCGCTCCTAGCCAATACGGGATTTGAGGACTTTCAGGCCAACGAGGATTATCGAAAACCCTCGGGGCAAGACACGATCGGGCTTGTCTTCGCCCATAAGAAAGTCGAGAAAAAAGAGCTTGTTTACGTCGGCATTCGCGGGGCTCATTATGATGCGGAGTGGGCGAGCAATTTCACCATCGCCGATCCAAGCATCGAATACGTCAAAGAGGAATCGCCCGAGTATCACTTTGGCTTTTATAAGGCGGCTAACCAACTCATTTCGGAGTTGAAGGGTTACTTGGCCACCAACCAAATCCGAGGAGAAATCAAGCTTTGGACGAGCGGATTCTCCCGTGCTGGGGCGACCGCTAACATCGCCGCGGGACTTCTCGACCAAGCTATAGCCCGTGGCGAAAAACCGCTTGGCGATGGTGTATCCCTAGCTAAAGAAGACCTCTACGTCTATTGTTTTGAACCTCCGATGGGGGCGCCCGTTACCGTCGATGCGGATGGAAAACTCCTTGCGCGTGGCGCGAATTATTTCAACATCTTCAATTATGTGAATTTCAATGACCCCGTTCCGATGGTGGCCATGAAAGAAGTGGGTTTCACCCGATTTGGGCAGGACCGTTATTTCCCGGACCCGATGTCTTATCTTGACTATGGAGACTTCACCGCCCAAGTCAAAGAATTTTACGAGCGGATGCCCAACTATGATGAACGCGGCAGCGACTTCCCGGTTCCTTCTTTTAAGGTTCAGTCGGTGCACGGCCGTTCTCTTACGCAGGCGAATAACTATTCCGCATGGCCGCAAGGCTTGTTCTTGAAGGAGTTCGTCTCCTTGCTCGCCAAAGACGTCATGGGCGCCATCGACGTCGACCACATACCTGACGCAAAGTACACATTCGTGACGGACCTTCAGCCAGCGCTGCGCTATATTTTCAGGCTGATTTACATCGATAGTAACTTCAAAGGGTCGTTTATCGATCTTGGGGTCTCCCTCATCAACGATATCCGCGGCGCTTTCGACATCGATGACCTGCTTGAGGATATCGTCCGTCCCGAACTGCGCCAGTTTTTTATCGAGGACCTGACTTTAATCCTCCGGCGCGGCTTAAGCAAATTCGGAATCGAATTCAGCTTTGAGGACGCGAAGAAGTGGCTCAAGTCCTTCGGCGCTTTGCTTTTAGGCGCTATCGAGAAATTCATCGGTACGCGTGGGCAGCCCGAACTGATCATGACCATGGTTTCGAAGAGCAACATCCATTCCATCGCCTCCGGCCACTTCCCCGAAATCTGCTTCGCTGCGATGAAAGCGTTCGATTCGAACTTCACAAACCGTCCGTTCGAGAACACCAACCATGCGGGCAAATACTATACGGTGAATCTGCCCGATGCTTCTGGGAAACTATCCGTCAAGAGCGCAGAAGGGGAGCTTCTTGCGCAAATCGACGGCAAAGCGAAATCGATTTCCTCTTCCGTGCCCTCACGTAATTTCGCGGGCGGCCTCGAAGTGGTTCTGCCCTTTGGCGAAGACTATGTCATCACCGCGATTTCCGAAAGCGGAGCAAAGCCAACCGCGACCTTATTCGACTATCGCTACCGCGGAGGCGAAGTCGCCCATCCCTTGACCGCAAACCAAGACGATAGCTATTCCATTTAGAGGAGGAACCCAATGTATACGCACATCGTTCAGTATTACGAGACCGATAAGATGGGCATCGTCCATCATTCCAACTACATCCGCTTTATGGAGGAGGCGCGTGTCGACTTCTTTAAAAGCATCGGCTTCGATTACCGCGAATTCGAGAAGATGGGCATCGTCTCTCCTGTCGTCGGACTTAACAACATCCGTTTCCGCAAACCCTCCACGTATGGCGATGAAATCCAAATCGAGGTCCGCGTGAAATCGTTTAATGCCTGGGTGTTGACCTTGGACTATGCGATGCGCCTTGGAGAAGATCTTATATTCGATGGGCAAAGCAGCCATTGCTTCCTTTCAAGCGAAGGCAAAATGATTGCGGTTACGGAGGCGAAATTCCCTGAGTTCCATAAAAAACTGAAGGAGCTTATCGTTGAATAAAATTGGAAAATACATCGCAAAAAGCCATTCAATTTTAAATAGTCACCATGTAGAGAACACGTTTTTGGGTGCAAGGCAGCGGCTCAGAAAGGATAATAAATGCCATGAAGCGTAAAATCTCGATCGCCCTCATCGCTTTGCTCCCGACTTTCGTATTGATTTCCGCCGCGGAAATCGTAACTTATGTCACCGGCTACCAATCCTCCCGGGACAGCGATTATCAAGCCGCCGTTGAGAAAGATCAGACTACGCTTGGCACGGTGCGTTATTCCATAGGCTCCGTCACCGAAGTCGCGGACAAGACAAAAGAGATATATTTCGCGAACCCGCGCGAAGAGCTACCGACGAATCAAGAAGAGCTGAATCAGTATTACGCCTTGTTCTCCGACGTTATAGAAATGCAGGAGTTCGAGCGCCTTACAAACTCTTTGCAGGCGAAAGGGCCGGACACCGCGAGTGAGTACCATCTCGTCGGCTTTGTCGATGGAGCGCGCGCCCGTTTTGTCGTCATTGCTTCCGTGACCTCTGGCTCTATTCGCAACTACATGCTTCCGGGCACATTCTTCTCCATCGGCGAGCCTCCAACACGCGCGAGATCTTCTTCGCTTGCTTCCTCTACCACCTTGTCGGCGGTCTCCTATAACGCCTGGTCTTTCAATGGTGTCATTTGCCGCGATGGCATTCGCAACACGAACTTCTTCTCGTCCGCGATCCCCCTTTCCGCGTCTAATCCCGACGTTTGGTATATGGTCCAAACGGACGAAGATGTCGTTTTCCGCGTTTCCAACTTGTTCCGCGAACGGTTCCTTCCCTTCGTCTTCACGACGCTTGGGCTAATGGTCTTGTCGATGACGGCCTTCACGTTCTTCCTCGTTATTCGTCCGCTTTCTCGTCTCACTCGTTTCTCGGAGAAGTATGTCGAGGGGCTTAAGAAGGGGGAGCTAAACGACACCTTCGCGGAAAGCCGTTACGCGTTCCAGACGGAATATGGTAGGCTAAACGATTCCCTTTACTATATGCAGGATGCGATTAAGGACTATTCCGCATCGGTTGCCGCGTCCGCGAAGAAGGAGCAGCAGATTGCCGCGGAGCTCGGCTTTGCCGAACGCATCCAAAGCGCGATGGTCCCTTCTTCCGCCTTAACGGGCGACGATTTCCATTGCTGTGGCATGATGGTTCCCGCGAAGGAAGTCGGTGGCGATTTCTACGATTATTTCCGCATCGATGACCATCGCATCGGCTTTTTCGTTGGCGACGTCTCCGGGAAGGGCGTACCGGCCGCGCTTTTTATGGCCAGGGCCCACACCGTCGCCAAGCTGCTCCTTGGGCAAGGGGATATCGAGGCCATTAACCGCAACTTGTGCGAAGAGAATTCAGAGCTCATCTTCGTCACGGCTTTCTTCGGCGTCGTCGATTTAAAGACAAGGGAGCTCTCCTACGTCAACTGTGGCCACGAGCAGGCCTATATCCGCAAAGGGGGCACCTTCCAAGTCCTCGAGCAGGTTCCGAACATGCCGCTAGGCTATGTCGACGACTTTGAGTTCGTCCATCAAAAGGTTTCCTTGGAGCCCGGCGATGCCATCTTTGTCTATACGGATGGCCTTTCCGAGGCGACGGACACTAACGGCAACCTCTTCGGCCGTTTCGGCGTTCTCGAGCCGCTTAATGAGTGCGCCTCCGCGAGAGGGTCGGACTTGCTTCGGAAGATGTGGGGCAAGGCCAAGGAATTCGTGGGGGATGCCCCTCAAAGCGATGACGCCTGCATGGTCTTATTCGAACTAAACGACGCAAAATAAGCGCAAAACCTAGATGTTTTTTGAAATGAAAGCCTCCCATGGTCTTCTTTCTATTCATGAAAGTCGCGGTGATGAGGCTCCTTAAGTTTTTCAACAAGTTGAAAGCGATGACCGACCTTGCTAGAATTAGGCCACGAAAAGGGGAGTAGCGTTAAGCCCATATCCCGTCATCACGCGACTTTGTCGCCGGGAATGGACCGCATTAGCCTCGCGAGACCTTTTGGCAAGAACCAAAGGGAGAACTATATGTACGAAAACAAAAGCCATCAAGAAACCCTCGAGTCATTTTCCGTTTCCAAAGAAACCGGATTGACTCAACAGCAAGTGGAGGCCCAACGCGCCAAATACGGGCCGAACAAGCTTGACGAGAAGGGCCGCGACCCGTGGTACAAAATCTTTTGGGGCAACATTAAAGACCCGATGACCGGCATCTTGGCCGTGGCCGCTTTGATCTCGCTCGTCCTCGCCATCATCGGCATGAACCGCGGTACGGAAGGACCGGAATCCCTCGCGGATGTATTCATTATCTTCGGCGTCGTATTGCTCAATGCCGCGATTGGCACCATTCAGGAAATGCGCGCAGAAAAGGCACTTGAAGCCTTGAAGAACCTCTCCGCTCCGACGGCGACGGTCCGCCGCGATGGAAAAATCGTGGAAATCAAGGCAGAAGAGCTCGTTCCTGGCGATATCGTCATCCTCGAGGAAGGCCGCACGATTCCCGCCGATTTGCGCCTATTGACCTCGGTCTCCTTGAAAGCCGACGAAGCCTCACTTACCGGCGAATCCGTCCCCGTTGAAAAGAATGCGGACTTGGTGCTAACGGAAGAAGTGGGCGTTGGCGACCGCGTTAATGAGGTCTATATGTCCACCCCCGTGGTCTATGGCCGCGGCGAGGGCGTCGTCATCGCCACTGGCATGAACACCGAAATCGGCAAGATCGCTGACATGCTTTCGGGCGAAGGCGAAGAGCAGACCCCGCTTCAAAAGAAACTCGCGGGCTTATCGAAGTTCCTTGGCATTCTGACCATCGTTATCGTCGTTCTAATGCTCGTCGTCAAAATCGTCTGGGCCGTCGTCCAGAGCAATATCGCCTCTGCTTGGGCGCAGGCGTTGCTCGACTCGGTCGCATTGGCCGTCGCCGCGATTCCCGAAGGTCTCACCGCCGTCGTTACCATCGTTCTTGCAATGGGCATGACCAAGATGGTGAAAGTCAACACCATCGTCCGTCGTCTCGCTTCGGTTGAGACGCTTGGCGCCGTCAGCGTCATCTGCTCCGACAAGACCGGTACCTTGACGCAGAACAAGATGACCGTCGTCCGCGCCTATGTCGACGACGAAGTCGAACTGAAAGACCATTTCAACCCTGAGAAGGTGCGCCTATTGGCGGAAGGCCTTTCCCTTTGCTCCGACGCAAAAATCGAAGGCGGCGTCTATGGCGACCCAACCGAAGTCGCGCTCGTGGAGTTCGCCTCCTCCCTCGGCATGCCCAAGAGCTCTTTGGAAGAGAAGCTTCCTCGCGTCGACGAGCTTCCCTTTGATTCCGTCCGCAAGATGATGTCCACGCTCCACAAGAGCGAAAAGGGCAACATCCTCTTCACCAAAGGCGCGATGGACCAAATCCTTAAGCATTGCGACCGCATCCTGCGTTCTGGCGAAGTCCGTCCCATCACGCCCGAGGACGTCACCGCGATTCAAAACGCTTCGGCGGACATGGCTGCGGATGCCCTCCGTGTCCTCGCCCTCGCATATAGCGAGAAGTCCGAAGTCGAGGAAGAAAACCTCATCTTCGTCGGTCTCGTCGGCATGGTGGACCCGCCAAGAGAAGCCGCGGCTCCCGCCGTAGCCACGCTCAAGAGCGCGGGCATTACGACCATCATGATTACCGGCGACCACCGCGATACCGCATTCGCGATCGCAAAGGAGCTTGGCATTGCTGAGTCCAAAGACCAGGTCATGTCCGGCGATCAAATCGACGAATGCAGCGAGGAAGAACTACGCGAAAAGGTCAAGACGGTCCGCGTATTCGCCCGCGTTTCCCCCTCGAACAAAGTCAGCATCGTCAAGGCCATTAAGGCCAATGGCCTCATCGCCGCCATGACTGGCGATGGCGTCAATGACGCTCCTTCCTTAAAGGCCGCCGACATCGGCATCGCCATGGGCATTCCGGGCACGGACGTCGCCAAAGGCGCGGCCGATATGGTCCTCACCGACGACAACTTTGCTTCCATCGAAAAAGCCGTCGAAGAGGGCAGGGGTATCTACGCCAATATCAAGAAAACCATCCTCTTCCTTCTCTCCTCGAACATCGGCGAGGTCATCTGCATGTTCGTGGCTGCGTGCTTCGGCTTGCCATCCCCGCTTATCGCCATCCACCTCCTTTGGGTCAACCTCATCACCGACTCCCTCCCCGCCATCGCTCTCGGCGCGGACAAGAAACCAGACGACATCATGTCCGAGAAGCCGCGCGATGCGAAAGAGAGCCTATTCGCCCATGGCGGGTACTTGCTGACGTTTGGCTATGGTATTCTCATCGGCGTCGTGACCTTGCTCGCATTCCTCGTCAACGCCTGGCAGGAAGGCCACTTCGCGCCCGCGGATATCTCCGCCTTCTTCAGCGATACGAGTCCCGTTACGGCGACCTTGACCCTTGGTGAGCAGCGCTTAGAGACGGCGCAGGCGATGGCGTTCTGCGTCCTCTCCTTCTCCGAACTCTTCCACATGCTTGGCATGGTCAATATCCGCAAGAGCTTCGTCTTGGTGTTCAAGGATAAGAACCTGCTTCTTTGGGCCTCCTTCATCCTCGGCATGGGGCTGCAGTTCTTCGTCATCTTCACCCCGGGCGTGAATACCATCTTCAAGGTCATCGCCCCCGTCGGCGTCGACTGGGCATGGGTGTTCGGTCTTGCACTGATGCCGCTATTCATCCATGAAATCGTCGCGCTTGCCCTCTTCATCAAGAAGAAAGCAAAACGCTAAACGCAACAAAAGAAAAAGCGCTGCCTCCGCAGCGTTTTTTCGTTAAATCCAACGTAAAACCCTTTCCTTTTTATGATTGCTTGGGTTTTTCTTCGTTCTCCTCTTGAGGCGTGGCCGTTAACGCTGCGAGTTCGTCAACATGCTGGCGGAGAGAGTCAGAGTAACGCCCGCAAAGACTGAGGAAAGCGTCGACGAGATAGGGATCGAATTGGATGCCTTTGTTTTTGACGAGCTCAGAGATCGCCACCTCGTCCGATAGGGCGGAGCGATAGCTGCGGTCGCTGGTCATCGCGTCGAAGGCGTCGCAGATGGCGACGATGCGGGCGGGGTAGGGGATTTGCTCCATCTTGAGTCCTTCGGGATAGCCGCTTCCGTCGTAGCGTTCGTGGTGGTAACGGGCGACTTGCTCGAAAACGGGGAACTGGCGGATGCCCTGAAGGATATCCCCGCC
>JAFSVB010000070.1 GCA_017450325.1 Bacilli bacterium
CTATGACGTCAGCGCTGGCTTCATGCGGAATTGGGACGCCCTCGCCAATAATGACTATCTCGGCAATCCAACCATCGGGGAGTCGCAGTGCCCCCAGGAAAAGGACTATTACGACGCGGTCGAGGTGGCGAAGAAACTCGGAATTCCATTGCTTCGCGCGGATTTTGTGAAGGAGTACTGGGACGATGTTTTCTCTTTTTTCCTAAGCGAATACGAGAAGGGCCGCACGCCAAACCCCGACGTCTTCTGCAACAAATACATCAAGTTCGACCATTTTTATGAATTCGCGAAGTCCCAAGGATTCGAGAAGATCGCAATGGGCCATTACGCGAAGCTTGGCACCGATGAGAAAGGGAACCCGCGCTTATATAAAGCGAGCGACCGCAACAAGGACCAGACATACTTCCTCTGCCAGATCTCCAAAGAGCAAGTCGCCTCATGCCTTTTCCCATTAGGCGATATCGAAAAGCCCGAAGTGCGGCGCATCGCCCATGAGCTCGGACTCAATTCCGTCATGGATAAGAAAGATAGCACCGGCGTATGCTTCATCGGGGAGCGCCATTTCAAGCAGTTCCTCCAGAATTACATGCCTGCGAAGCCTGGCAAAGTCGTCTTGCTCCCAAGCGGACGCGAAATCGGGACGCACGCTGGCGTGTATTTCTACACCATCGGGCAGCATAAAGGCCTTGGCATCGGTGGCATATCGGGAGAAAGCGAGGGGAGTTTCTTCGTCGCGAAGAAAGACGTGAAGGAGAATATCCTCTACGTTTGCCAGAAGAAGGACCGGGTCTTACTTTCGTCGACGAGCTGCCATCTTTCCCACCTCAATCTGCAAGGGGAGCTCAAGGCCAACGACATCCCCGTCGGCGTTAAGTTCCGTTACCGTCAACCCGATCAGCCGTGCACCCTTCATCTAGAGGATGATGGAACCGCCACCCTCTATTACGAAGACCATCCCGTCGAGGCCGTCACGCCCGGGCAGATCGCCGCGATTTATCAAGGGGACTTGCTCTTAGGCGGTGGCATCATCGAGGAAGTGTACCGCGACCAGGAGCAGGTTCTTTAATGAACGCTGCGGAGCAATATCTATACGCCCATTTCCCGCTTCCGGACAACGAGACGACGCTGGAAGTCGAAGAGGCTTTCCAATCTTTTCTATACGAGATTCCAGATGGACGGATACTGCCCAAAGGCCTTGAGGAGATCGTCCAACGTGGCTTTGCTTCAAAGAACATCGGGCTGCTTCTTTATGTTTCCGAATGTTTTCGCATCGATAGCCGCTACCGCGCTTACGCGAAAAGATTCGATGGCGCGGAGGGGTATATCGCCCTCATCGGGGCGAAAGCCTATACGGAAGCGGGGCGCTTAACGAAAGACAGAGAGTTTCGCGCGCATTACTTCGCCCTAGCAAAAAAGCGCTGCATCGAGGCGTTAGAAGCATGCCAAAGCGTAGAAATCCTCGCAAAATCCTTTTCTTTTGAGATAGAAGAAACCATCCGAGGATATTTCTTTCCCTGCTATTTAGCCAAGGTTCAAGGAAATGAGACAGAATATAAAAAACTGCTTCGGATCTTAGCAAACGATAGTGGGGGCGCGCGTTTTCTTTATGCGCTTTCCCTTCAGCCAAGAGATCAGGTTTATATGGATATTGCGCGGGGAATCCAAGGCCTCCCGTTTCCTCCAGGCACGGATTACAAAGAGTTAATCGCCATCCATGAGTCCTCCTATCATGGGAAGACCCGCTTCGACCAAATCTTCCATGGAATCTATTTGGCTTTATCTAGAGAAGATGCGAGCAAGGCGTTTTCAATCTTGAGCAAGAACCTGTTGCCTGCCTTGAACGAAGTCGCCAGTGGGCCTAATCATGCGTTTGTGGATGAACTGGATTGCCTTTATCATCCGTTATATAGGCTCGCGAATATCGTTGGCAACATCAAAAAGTAGCAAGGCGCCAAAGAAAAATTGCCTTGCCGATTATGGCAGAGGCACTTGCTTTAGAACATAGACATCCCGCTCGGAATCGAGCTCAAGTTCCAGATAAGGCCGCTGTTCTTGCAAATAGCATCGCAAGTCACTCAAAGCGCGGAAGAAGGTGCTACGGGAGATGTTTAGATGCTCAAGAATCATCTTTCTGGAGAAGAAGCCGTTTTCCTGCAAAGAAAAAACCATATCCAATACCACGTTTACACGTTGATTCGTCATAAGTCTGCCTCTTATGGAATTCGGCAGTGCAGCGGAAGCGCCCCCTTGCTTGGAAAACCACTTTTGACATTATCCCTCTCTATGGTTTCAAGTCTTGATACTAGGCAAGGTGGAAAAATCTGAGCCTCAGTCAAAGCGGAAGAACGAACTTTAAATGCTCGAATTTAAGGTTTCAAAATTCGTTATTTTATGTCAACGAAAAAGACGGAATCGAACGTGAAAGAATGGGTCAAAACGCATTGATTTCTCTTAAAAAACAGGAAGAAGAGCACTTCCTTTCATACCCCTTAGGCCATGGGTCTTTCCTTTTCTAAGACGCTTTTTATCGTAAAAAACGCATCGCTTTTGCAGATCCGTCTCTCAATTGAGCCTGGGTAGATTCTTCTGCTTTCTTAAGAAACTAAAAACGCAGCAAAACCCGCTTGAATTTACAAAAATTATCGCAAAATGGACACTTTTTAAGAAATGTGTTTCTTAATAAACCAAGTTAATTCTTGATATCCAAGAGCACTTAAATGCACCCCGTCTACGGTGAATTCTTCCTTTAATTCCCCATCCTCGTCCTGAAGAATCGGTCGGGCGTCAAGATAGGTCGCGCCACACTTTTTCGCGGCGTCTTGGATGATGGCGTTGGCCTTGATGGCCATGCGGTTATAGTCGCTATAAATGCCGCCGACGGGGAGCAATGCCAAAGCGAAGATTTTCGCGTCTTGGTACCTCTCACGCACGCGTTTAACAAGCGTTTCGTAGCTCTTGCAAGCATCCAAAGTGTCGTTGATACCGATAAGAAGAATGACGTTATGTACTTTCTGAACGTTGAGCGAGTCTTCAAGCCGACGTAAGACACCTGAAACCGTGTCCCCGTCGATACCGCGGTTTACGGTTTTGCGTTCGGGAAAGTGCGTTTCCAAATCAAAGCGCTCGATAAGGCTATCCCCCAAAAAGAGGATATCCGCCTCTTCCTGGCTGTCGCGGTGGAAGAATTCAAGACGTTGTAGATCGTGCGCAAACATAGCGAATCGATTTAGGCTTGCTTCTTTATCATTTCCTTTGCCCAGCGTTTCGCGCGTTCCTTGCCTTTTTCGATGCGGAGCATATGGGCGTAGAAGAAAGAAGACGCTACTTGAATGCCTTTTGCCATAAGGATTTTCTTCAAGGCGCGAACAGTCCTCCGGGACCAATTGGACGTGGTGAAGAGAATGACTTTTCCAACGGATTCTTTATTCAAGGACTTGGCATATTCTCTAAGGTGGCCGTCCATGATGTTCGCATAGGGTGCTCCCCCGAGGAAAAGAATGTCAACTTGTTCGGATAGAGAGGGCTCGTCGAGGATGGAGACGGCTGGTACGTTCAGGGCTTCTCCAATTGCGACGGCGATGTCTTTGGTATGGCCGAGCTTGGACAGATAACGAATGGCGATGTTCATGAAGAAAGAATAAAGGACGGCGAGACGAAGAGAAAGAATAATGCTCTGGATGATGCGGGAAAATCGTCGTGATGATTCGCTTGATATAAAACCGCAATATAATCGTGCATTTATTGCAATTCCATCAATTTGTGCTCGGTCTATGCTTTAGCCATAGAGGTATTCGCCATGAAAGAAACAGTCATCGATGAAGCAAGACGCTGCCTGCAGTGTAAGAACCCGCGTTGTCGGGAGGGTTGTCCGATCCATACGCCAATTCGCGACGCGATTGGCTTATTACGCAACAATCAGATTAAAGAAGCGGGGGCTTTGTTATTTGAAAACAACCCTCTCTCCATCGTCTGCTCCCTCGTCTGTCCGCAGGAAAAGCAATGCGAAGGGCATTGCGTCCTCGGCTTGAAAGGCATTCCCGTGCCCGTGGGCATGATCGAGAACTACATATCGGATTATTATCTTAATCTTTTTGAGGCTGGAGAAATCAAGCGCAATGGCAAGAAAGTCGCCATCGTCGGCAGCGGCCCGGCGGGCATCACCATTTCCATATTGCTCGCGCGCCGCGGCTATGATGTGACGCTATTCGAGGCGCGGGACCAAATCGGCGGAATCCTTCGATATGGCATTCCTGCATTCCGCCTGCCCAAAGATATCCTCGACAGGCTGAAAAAGGTCCTCGTTAAGATGGGCGTCCGCATCCGTCCAAATACCAACATCGGCGCCAACCTGACGGTTGATGACCTCTTCCGCGACGGCTATAAAAGCATTTTCCTCGGCACGGGCGTATGGAGGCCCTATAAGCTTGGAATCCCTGGCGAAAGCCTGGGCAATTGCTGCTATGCGATCGAATATTTGCAAAATCCCGAAGTCTATGACCTAGGCAAACGCCTGCTCGTGATCGGCGGAGGCAATACGGCGATGGACGTCGCTCGAACCGCGCTTCGCCATGGCGTGCGCGAAGTCAAAATCCTTTTCTTCCGACCGAAGGAAGAGCTTACCGCTCGCAAGATCGAAATCGACTATACGTTGATGGATGGCGCGACCATCGAGGAATGCGTGGACACTAAGGAAATCGTCGACGAAGGCGCGGTCGTGGTGGATGTGAAGCAAGGCGAAGATGGCCAATATTACGAAGTGGAGGGGTCGAGGCGCATCGAGAAAGCCGACCACGTCATCATCGCGATTGGCCAAGGCCCGCGCTCGGTGATCGTTAAATCCACCAAGGGCGTCGAAACGGATGAGCACGGCCTTCTATGCGTAGATGAGCAAGGCAGGACCACGCGCCCTGGATTATTTGCGGCGGGCGACGTCGTCACCGGCGCGAAGACCGTCGTTCAAGCGGTGCGTTTAAGCAAAGAAGTCGCAAACGCGATGGATGCGTACATGCAAAGCCTCGACGATTAAGTGGGCGTCATTGCGCTTTCCAAAGGGGTTTTGCGGATATTTTCCATAACGCACGTGTTGATTGCACCGTTTTCTTGACGCTTGATTCACAAGGGCATTCCTATATATTTTGTTTCGGAAGGAATCCCAATCACTGCAGAACTATGATCACGATTATCATTCGATATCAAGGCGCTAACGGAAGCGCTTTAAACTTCGCGAGGGAGATGATGGCATCGGGCATCGTAAGCGAAATCCGCGCGGAAGAAGGGAACTTACGCTATGAGTATCTCTGCCCCGTTGAAGATGAGGAAACTGTCGTTCTCATCGATTCGTGGGAGGACCAAGAAGCCTTGGATCTGCACCATCGTTCCCCTTTGATGGGACGCATCGCTTCACTAAGGGAACAATACGATCTTCATATGGAAGTGCAGAAGTATGCGCCTATCCTTAACGATGGAGATGAAAAATATATAAGGAAATAAAGAACTGTATGAAAAATAAACTTATCATCGGATTATCCGTCATCCTTCTATCATCCTGCGGCGTAAATAATTCCTCTGCGCAGCCAAGTGTTTCCCACGCAAAAGACGAATCCTCCGTAGCGAGCGAAAACACCCTCGTCGCCTATTTCTCGGTGACGGGGCACACGAGGCCTCTTGCGGAATACGCGAAAGAGCACCTTGGCGCCGATATCTTTGAAATCGTCCCGAGGGAAGCGTATACGGAGGCGGATATCGCCTATAACACCGATTGCCGCGCGAACAAAGAGCAAAATGACGAAAGCGCGCGTCCGAAAATCAGCGCGAAGATAGAAAACCTCGCCAAATATAGCACGATCGTCCTTGGCTATCCGATTTGGTGGGGACAAGCGCCGAAAATCCTCTACACGTTCGTCGAGTCCTATGACCTATCGGGAAAGACGATCCTTCCGTTCTGCACCTCGGGCAGTTCGCCTATTGGCAGCAGCGCGACCAATCTATCCAAAAGCGCCCCGAATGCGACTTGGCTTGAAGGGAGACGTTTTGCGGCGGGAACCTCAAAAGAACTATTCTGTTCCTTCCTCGATGAATCCTTAGGGAAATAAAGAGACTTGCACGATGGAAAACGGCAAACCCCTGGTAGGATTTGCCGTTATTGAATGTCTTAATCCGCGAACATGGCGGTGGAGAGATAACGCTCGCCCGTGTCGGGGAAGAGAACGACGATGGTCTTTCCTTTGTTTTCCTCGCGCTTAGCGAGCTTGATCGCGGCGGAAAGGGCGGCGCCGGAGGAAATGCCGATGAGCAAGCCTTCCGTGCGGGCGGATTCACGGCCCTTCTCAAACGCTTCTTCGTTGGAGATGGGAAGGATCTCATCGTAAATGGATGTGTCTAGGGTCTCTGGCACGAACCCAGCGCCGATACCCTGGATCTTATGCGGTCCGGCGGTGCCCTTGGAGAGGACGGGGGAAGTCTCCGGCTCAACGGCGACGACGTAGACGCTAGGCTTCTTTTCCTTCAGGTACTTTCCCGTGCCCGAAAGCGTGCCGCCCGTGCCGACGCCCGCGACGAAGATGTCGACGGTCCCCTCGGTATCTTCGTAGATTTCGGGACCGGTGGTGCGGTAGTGGACGCTGGGATTGGCGGGGTTGGTGAACTGCGA
>JAFSVB010000008.1 GCA_017450325.1 Bacilli bacterium
ATAATTTGATTCATCATGGATCGGACTTCGTCCGTGCTGAAGGATTTGGCGCCTGCCAGTTGGTCGATATAGGCCTCCAGTACCATTTGCTGGGCGCGGAGAATCTGCTCCCGCCTTTCAAAGGAAGCGATATCCATGACCACGGCTTCCCCCTGGCCGTTTTTCGTCAAATAAACGGGCTCGCCGGTTTGGCGGCATTCCTCAATGACCGCGTTGTAGTTGGTTCTTATTTCAGCAGAAGCGATGATTATCATTTCCTCTCCTCCCTTTATGACTAAATTATCACTATATTTAGTAATTATTCAATAATACAGAGTGCAATTCATTTAGAAAACCGTCCACGAGGGACGGTCTTATTGGTTTGTTGCTTCGTCGTCGAGGTGAATCCGGTTTGTCCTAAATCGGAGAATCGGGTTCGTCCTACGACAACTGCAAGAGTCTTATTTCACCTCGGGGAGAAGACCCATGAAGCGAGCGTTCTTAATCGCAACGGCGAGCTGGCGCTGATACTTGGCGCTGGTGCCGGTCGCGGAGCGCGGGGTGATCTTTCCGTCGGGAGAGATGAACCTCTGGAGGAGCTCCACATCCTTGTAATCAATATATTTGATGTGGTTCTTCGTGAAGTAGCAGACTTTACGACGGGAGTGCATCTTCTTGAAAGCCATGATCGGTATTCCTTTCTGTCAGGTTAGACCGGGAGATCGTCGTCGACGACGTCGATCGAATCCAAGTTCTGCTTTTCGCTGACGGGGTTGACCTGAGAGAAGCCTTGGTCCACGGGCATCTCGGTGGCGGCACCATTCATCTTCGCGGCGGATTCGACGAATTCAATGCGGTCGCAGTTCACCGAGTAAGCGGTGACGTTCACGCCTTGAGAATTCGTGTATTTGCGGGAGACCAAGCGTCCGTAGACGCCGATGAGGTTGCCCTTGCGCCAGAATTTCATTAAGGTGTCGGCCTGCGGTCCGAAGACGGTGCAGTCCATGAACAAGGTTTGTTTTTCTCCATTCGGGCCTTTTCTTCCATCATCGCAGGCGATGGTGAAGGCTCCCACGCTGGTTCCGGAATTGGTCCGACGGAGTTCGGGGTCGCGGGTCAAACGACCGACGAGGGTGATGACATTAAGCATCGTGAATTTCCTCCTGGATTAGTCTTTGTCGACGGTGATAAGGAAACGAACAACGTTATTGTCAAGTTTCGCCAAACGAGAGAACTCATTGAGTCCGGCGGGCTCTGCGGACACCTTGATGATGACGTAGTAGCCTTTGGTGAGTTTCTTCATCGGGTAGGCGAATTCACGGAGTCCCCATTCGCGGACGTCCTTGACCTGGCACTTCTGCGCGGTAAGGATGCCATGGAGCTTCTCGATCTCAGCCTTTCTCGCCTCTTCTTCAAGAGTCGGGATAAGGATGTACATGATTTCGTATTTTCCCATGATTCTGTACCTCCTAGTTTCGGTCTATGGGCCACCTTGGCGGGTATACCATGTGGCCATAAGAGTGTTGGCCCCCAAACATAGCCTTCTCGGGGGCGTCTTATTATATAAGAGGTCTAATTTGATGGCAAACAATTCGTGAAAGTTCGTTTCCTCCCTCACTATACATATAGTTCCAAAATCGAAAAGTATCGAAGACAATTTACAGAAGAGGCCACCCATCCTACAATCAAAGCATGGTTCCCGATAGTTTTTTAGACGATTTAGAAAGCGCCGCTTTAGCGATGGAAGGGATGGACGAAGACCGAGCCCTTGCCAAACCACACCTCTATAATTGCCTTTCTTTGCTGCACCAAGCGCTGGGCACGGATTCCTGGGTCGGACTTTACATTAAGAAGGGCGACCGTCTTCTTCTAGGCCCGTTCCAAGGCACGCCCGCCTGCGAGGTCATTCCCTTTAACAAGGGCGTCGTCGGCGCATGCTATACGCAGCAGCGCGTCATCGCCGTTGAGGACGTCCACCAATTCCCGGGTTACATCTGCTGCGACGAGAAGGCCGCGAGCGAGATCTGCGTGCCCTTATGCGAAGGTGATGATGTATCTGCGGTGCTCGATATCGACCTCTCATACCCCCACTGCTTCAACGAGGATGAAATCGCCTTGTTTTTAAAAGTCGGGGCGGTTTTGCAGAGATTTATCTAGTTTTTGCATAAACGAAAGGGTCGCGATTCGCGACCCTTTTTTGCTTTGTGGTTGGCTTACCAAATACGGATGCGGTCCGCAGGAGCGACGTACATGTTGTCGCCCTCCTTGGTTTCAAACGCCTCGTGCCATTCATCGACGGTCTGGACCGCGAGGTTCACGCGGGCACGGCCGAACGGATGCTCATCGCTAGCGAGGTTACCCGCATAGACGTATTGTGAGGCATAGGATGCGAAGTGCTTCGCTTGGGCGATGAAGAAAGAACGATAGTCGAAGTCCGGGAGGTTCTTGGCGACTTCCATCGCGATGTGGATTCCGTTGATGTCCGCGATGGCTTCCGTCACGACGGTCGAGCCTTCCGTGGCGCGCTCCGGCATGACTTCGTAGCCCTTGTAATAGTCGGAGACGTCCTTGCAGCGGAACAAGTAGGCGTCGAAGTCCTCTTTCTGGAACCAGCCGCCTTCCGGCTTGTTGCCACTTTCATCGAATTCGATGCCGTTCGAATCGAAGCCATGGCTGATTTCATGGCCGACGACCCAGCCGTAGTCCTCAAGCAATTTCTGCTTGGTGGCTTGGCCGGCTCCAGCATAGCAAGCCATGTAGCCAAGCGTGATGTTAATGCCGTTATAGGAAGGCATGTAGAACGCGTTAGCAGTCAGAGGATCCAAGGCGGCGACATAGGCCGTGAACGAGCGGCCGCCATCCTTATGGCCAACAAGCTTGGCCGCATCGACGAGGCCGATGCTCTCATAGATGCCGATGTTGCCATAGAGCGAGCCATCCGCTTTGCCCTTATACGGGGTTTCCGGGTAGGAGAGATAGCTTCCATCGCTGTTCTTGCCACCG
>JAFSVB010000071.1 GCA_017450325.1 Bacilli bacterium
CTTGCTTTGGCCGTTGTGACCCTATTCATCATTCTGTCACTGACGTTCATTTTAATTAAGCTGCTTCGTATCGAGTTGCCTCTTGGCGGCGATCAGAAGGTCGTTTTCTCTTATATGGAGAACCAGGTGCATCTCGGTTACGTCGAATCGTTTACGAGTCCAATTGAAGGGCGCGAATTGCTATGGTATTACACGCCTACTGGGCAAAAGAACACCTTGTACTACTACGTTACCCCGATCATGAAACAATACGTTCGTTGGCTTGGGAACATCGTTACCCGCTGGGATTGGGGTACTTCTTTATACGTCGCCCCGAACCGTACCGCTATTGAAATCATCATGGGCCGTCTCCCGGTCTCCATGTCCCTCAATATTATTTCCGTCATCTTCTCGGTGCCTCTTGGCATCTTCCTCGGTATCGTCGCCGCGCTAAACAAAAACAAGCCCATAGATCACTTCATCTCGACGTTCGTCATGATTTTCATCTCGATTCCGAGCTTCATTCTCATCACCTTCTCGATCTGGATTCTCGCCTATCAGTTGAACTGGCTGCCCTCACAATGGGCCAAGCCGACGGATCCGGATGCCACGAAGGTCCTCTCTTATATCATCCCGGTGTTTGCTCTCTCGTTCGGGTCCGTTTGTGGCTATTGCCGTTTCGTCCGCGCCGAGCTATGCGAGGTCATGGAATCCGAATACCTCCTCCTCGCCCGCACCAAAGGCCTCACCAAGCGCCAGGCCATCATCCGCCACGCCCTCCGTAACGCCATGGTTCCCATCGTGCCTGCCATCTTAGCGGAATTCATCGGAATCCTCGGTGGCTCCACGATTCTGGAACGTCTTTATGGCATCCCGGGCATCGGCGGCCTCTTCTACGACTCATTGAATAAGAAAGACTGGAGCGTCCTGTTTGTCGATATGGCGCTCTTCACCACGATCTCGCTCGTATCCGGCGTCTTCCTTGACCTGTCTTACGGCCTGATCGATCCGCGTATTCGCATGGGGGCTAAGAAATAATGGAAAACGAAGAAAAGAAAATAGTTCCCGTTGAGAGCGAGGAACAATTCGACGCCTGTGATTTCGAATTCGTCCACCACGAAAAGAACGACAAGATTCACGACGAAGAACTCAAAACCAAGCCGACCACCTTCGCGAAGGACGCATTAAAGCGCTTCGCCAAGAACAAGGCTTCTGTCGTCGGCGCCGTCATTATCGGCATTCTTTTGATCGGTTCGTTCGCGTCCATGCTGTCTCCATATGATGTCGAGGCCGTATATATGGACCGCGTCCGCTTGCCTCCGAAGGTCCGCGAGGCCAGCAACGGTTTCTGGGATGGCACGGTGAAATATACGCGCGTCTATGACCCCGATACCCAATTCCCCGTCCTTGAAGATGAAAACTCCGACGATATTTCCGGCGATAACGCGCTCAATGCCGACTGCGTCCTCGCGGATTCCATCTGGCTCGATCCCGAACTTCATTACTATTCGGAAGCCGTCCCTCATGGCAAAGGCGGCTATTACCGTCTCCGCGCCGACAAAACGATTGAAGATGGTGCGACGAGCTATTTCTTCAACAACTTCACGTCCAAGAAAGTTAAGTTCGACATCACCCAAGCGGATGACCTGAAGCTCAGCGTCACCTTCGGCGGTGAAGATGGCCTCTTTGAAGACAAACTCGTCCCGGTGAATATCTGGCTTTGCGGCCTCGTCGATAACGATTATGGCGCGAATGATCAGATCACCCCGATCCTTTTGGGCGAAAACCTCATTAGCCCCGATGGCAATGACTTCACCTTTAATGTCGACGACATCGCCGCGAAGATGGCTGCCGCCGGTCTAAACAAAATCTTCTATGCCCGCATTCGTTTCGAATTCCCGGCTTCTTCCAATGTTTCGAGCTACATCCTCGTGAAGAACGTGAAGCTCACCTGCGCGGATACTTCCTCCGATACACTTAAGCAGCGCCTGAATGAAGTCTCCTTCGACGACCCGAACTGGCTCGCCCGCTACACGACGCCCGAAAAATATACCGAGCGTTATTGGCAATCCAGCGCTCAGCGTCTCGTCCATAAGGTCTACACGCAGCAATGCACCTTCCTCTATGACTGCTATCGCGATGTCTTTGGTATGCGCAACGCCTTCGTCATCGGCAAGAGCATCCTCCAGTCCTACATTGACAAGGGCTGGTGCACGATGAGCGATTTCGATGATATCTCGACTTTCAAGCTCACCAATCCCGATTCCTTGGATTGCCCGCTTCGCTCCATCGAGTCGCTGCAGATTTACGATGGCGTCTATCAGTACACGGGCCACGTCCTCTATTATCGTTACCTCGACCTCAACGGCGCGCCGTCCTACATCTTTGGAACCGACGCGAAAGGCCGCGACATGGTCACCTTGGCCTTGAGCTGCTTGAAGAACTCGTTGCTCCTAGCCATCATCACCTCCGGCATCTGCTTGGCCATCGGCCTTGTCTGGGGCTCGGTCTCTGGCTATTTCGGTGGCAACGTCGACTTGATCATGGAACGTATTACCGATATTCTCTCGGGCGTTCCTTGGATCGTCGTCATGACGCTAGCGATGTTGTCCTTAGGCCGTAACTACCTCACCTTCGGCATCGCGGTCTGCTTGACCGGATGGATCGGTACCTCGAGCCGTACGCGTACGCAGTTCTACCGTTTCAAAGGTAGGGAATACGTCCTCGCGTCCCGTACCCTCGGCGCCTCCGACGGACGTCTCATCTTCCGTCACATCTTGCCCAATGGCCTTGGCACCATCGTCACCGGCAGCGTCTTGATGATTCCTTCCACCATCTTCTCTGAGGCAACCTTGTCCTACTTGGGCCTCGGCTTACAGGGAACGGCTTCCTTCGGCGTCGTCTTGTCCGAGAACCAAGCCAACCTCAGTTCGCGTCCGATGCTCGTCATCTTCCCGGCGATCATCGTCTCGTTGCTCATGATTTCGTTTAACCTCTTCGGCAACGGTCTGCGCGATGCGCTGAACCCCACGTTGAAAGGAGGAGAACAATAATGGCAGACGCAAAAGAAAAGATCATTGAAGTCAACGATCTCTCCATATCCTTCAAAACCGACCATGGCATCCTGCACGCCGTGCGCGGGGTCTCCTTTGACCTCTATCGCGGCGAGACGCTTTGCATCGTCGGCGAATCCGGCTCGGGAAAATCCGTCACCTCCAAGGCGATCATGGGTATTCTCGCGGCCAACGCCATCGTCGAGCATGGTTCGATCATCTATCGTGGCGAGGACCTTCTCCAAGTGGCGGAGGAACAGTTCCACAAGATTCGCGGCCATAAAATCGGCATGATCTTCCAGGATCCGCTTTCCTCCCTCAACCCCATCGTTCGCATCGGTAAGCAAATTACCGAGGCGACCCTCATCAACAACAACAAGCTCAAATTGATGTTCGACGACCTCATCTCCGAAGACCTCATCGCTTACAAGAACTGCATCGCCCGTAAGGACATCGCCCTCAAGCACCTCGATGATGAACTCGATGCTTTGAAACGCGAGAAAGCCGAGGTCTTAAAGCACGGTACCCCCGAGCAGAAGGCCGAAGCGAAAAAGGCGCTCGCGGATAAAAAGGCCGCGAACAAAGCCGCCGCTTCTGAAATCAAGGCCAAGTTCTCTCAGGACATTGTTGTTCTAAAGAAAAAACTGGAAGAGACGAAGAAGACTGCGGTAGTCCGCGTGGCCGAATACAAAGCTTCCGTTCTTGCGAAGTATAGCGAAGACGTGAAAAAAGAAAATGAGGCCTATTCTGCGCAGATTTCTGCCAATCCTTCAAACAAAAAGCAGCTTGAAGAAGCCCATAAGGCCAAACTAGCTGAGCTTGAAAAGACGAAGATCGACTCCTTGAAGATCACCAAGGCCGAGGCCAAGCGCCGCGCCCTTGAGATCATGAAGGAAGTCGGCATCCCGCAGCCCGAGCGCCGCTTTAAGCAGTATCCGTTCGAGTTCTCTGGCGGTATGCGCCAGCGTATCGTCATCGCGATCGCCTTGACCGAGACCCCTGAGATCTTGATCTGCGATGAGCCGACGACCGCCCTCGACGTTACCATCCAGGGCCAGATCCTCGAGCTCATCAAGAAGATTCAGAAGGAGCGCAACCTCTCCTGCATCTTCATCACCCACGACCTCGGCGTCGTCGCCAACATGGCCGACCGCGTCGCCGTCATGTACGCGGGCAAAATCGTCGAGTACGGCACCGCGGAAGAAGTCTTCTTCGACCCGCGTCACCCGTATACCTGGGCGCTTCTCTCCTCCATCCCCGACGTGGATTCCAAGGAGCGTCTCGACGCCATCCCGGGCACGCCGCCGAATATGATCTTCCCGCCGCGGGGAGACGCTTTCGCCGCACGTTCCCGTTACGCGATGAACATCGACTTCGAGCGTCAGCCCCCGATGTTCAAAGTATCCGATACCCATTACGCCGCGACTTGGCTCTTGCATCCCAAAGCCCCCAAGGCCGAGATGCCTAAGATCGTTTCCGAGCGTATTCGTAATAACCTCGACGCGGGCCCGCGCGGCGCGGAAATCCGCGCACGCTTGTTCGGCCAAGCCGAGGCGAAACCCGCGGAGGGAAAACCTGCGGAAAAGAAACCCGTAGAGAAAAAGGAGCCCAAAATCGAGGAAACCCCGAAGCCGAAGTCCCCGAAGTCTCCAAACCCCACCGCCAATAAGAAGAAAGGAGGGAAATAATCGTGCCGCACCGCAAACTTGAAGAAAACGACGAAATCAATGTCGCGATCACCGAAGGCGCATCCATCGACGACGAACACGAGGACGATACGCCCGACGTCGACGAGGACCTTTCGAAAGTCTCCCTCGCCGCGCGCCAACTTGACGCGCAGTATTCCGCGAAATACCACATCCCTAGACGCCTGAAGAGGCGCTATGAGCTCATCGATTCCGATGTCCTCCTCTCCGTCCGTTACTTGAAGCAGTTCTTCTTCTTCGGCTCGAAGATCAAAAACCAAAAGCTCAAAGCCGTCAGCAACGTCTCCTTCGACGTCCATAAAGGCGAATGCTTCGGCATCGTCGGCGAATCGGGCTGCGGCAAGACCACGACGGGCCGCACCATCATCAAACTCTACGACGCCACCTCAGGCTCCGTGTATTATCGCGGATACCGCATCGGCGCCGGTGCCCGCTGGAACAAGAAAGAGATCAAGTGGGTCCGCATCAAAGGCAAGAAGAAGATCGAGGAGATCGAGCATAATCTCGAGCAAAACCTCGCCGACCTTCCTTCCAATGACGCCGCCACGGAAACGCATCTCGACGACTTGCTCCATGCGAAAGAACAAGCGATCGCCGATTTGAAGGCCGCTTATAACGAGAACCTCGCCAAGACGCCCGACCCCGATCCATCCACCCTTGAGGCGTTAAAGAAGGCGCACGAGGAAAACCTCGCCGCCATCAACGCCGAGATCGACGAGAAACTCAAGAAGATCGAGGAAGAACTCCAGACTGCGAAAGAGGTCTACGACGAGCGCTCCAATTCGATTAAGCAGGAGCGCAGCTATCAGCTTTCCGCCATCACGGGCAAAGATGAAAA
Organism: Bacilli bacterium; assembly: GCA_017450325.1. Classification (GTDB taxonomy): domain Bacteria; phylum Bacillota_I; class Bacilli_A; order RFN20; family CAG-826; genus Alloenteromonas. Next base: position 5,577 of record JAFSVB010000071.1, read on the forward strand.
ATCCGCCCAAGAGCGCGCCGCCATCAAGGAGAAATGCTCCGCCGATGCCGGCGAGGCCAGAACGGAATACCTCGATCATTCGAAAAACGCCCGCTATCTCACCATCAACGCCCGCGCTGAGCGCCAGGAGCGCATCGAGGAAGAGGAAGCACGTTATCAAGCGGAATTAAAGAAACTCGACCAAAAGGCCGCCCTTACCGCCAAGTTCGAAGCGGACGTCGCAGCGGTGGAGGAGAAATACTACGCGGATGCCAGCGCGACCAGCCAGTCCTTCCGCCTCCGCCACGAAGCCGAAGTCGAAATCGCCGCGATCAAGGCCAATATCAGCAAGACCATCGCCGAGCAGCGTCAGAAGATCCGCCAGATCCGTTATGACAACAACCACACCCCGAAGAAACTCCTCAACGAGATTCAGATGATCTTCCAGGATCCCGTCGACTCGCTCGACCCCCGTATGACCGTCGAGGACATCATTCAGGAAGGTCTGCGCATCCAAGGTCATCATAACCGCGCGGAAAACCACAAAAAAGTGGTCGAAATGCTGGAGAAAGTCGGTCTTGTCGCCGAACACGCCTCCCGTTATCCGCACGAATTCTCCGGTGGCCAAAGGCAGCGTATCGGCATCGCCCGCGCCTTGGTCATGAACCCGCAGCTCCTCATCTGCGACGAGCCGATCTCCGCTCTTGACGTTTCCATCCGTGCGCAGATCATCAACCTTCTCAACGATTTGAAGGACGAGATGGGCCTGACGATCATCTTCATCGCCCACGACCTCTCCGTCGTCAAATACTTCTGCAACCGCATTGCCGTTATGTACTTCGGCAAACTCGTCGAGCTCACGACGTCCGACGAACTATTCCGCCATCCGTTACATCCGTATACGATTTCCTTGCTCTCCGCTATTCCAAAGCCCAACCCGCTGACGGAAAAGGAGCGCGTCCGCATCCTCTATAACCCCGCGACGGCCCACGATTACAGCACCGATAAGCCTGAGCTACGCGAAGTCTGCCCTGGACACGTTGTCTATTGCAACCAAGCAGAATTCGAGCAGTATCAGCAGCGCATTCGCGAACTAGATGCCGCGGCGGATGAAAACAAGTAAAAGGAGTTCTTATATGCAGAACAAAAAGTCTCTGGCCGTTACCCTCTTGATGACGGCCATGCTGGTTTCCTGCGGCGGCAATTCTTCCGCCCCAACCTCCAGCGATGGCGCCTCCTCGACACCCGCAAGCGCGGGAGAGCCCGATTCGTCTGTCGTTCCTTCCTCCGAATCCAAGCCCGTCAGCAACGTCTTCAACGGCTATGCGTTAGCAAACCGCGTCGCGACCGTGCTCAACAAGTATCGCTCTGCGGTGACCTTCCAGACCATCGCCGACGCCGTGAACGCCCTCAAGGAACCTGTGGATCTCGATCCCTCTTCCGAAACGAAGGCCAGCGAAGTCGCTGCCGTGCTGATTCTTGCCGAAGGCCTCAAACAGGCGCTTCCTGATCGCATCGGCGCGCGTAGCTTCCAGGGTTATTACTTCGACCCCGCGAGCATCGAGCTCCGCAAAGTCGAAGACGATTCCGATACCGGTGACGTCCGCAAGGCCCTCAAATATCTTTCGGAAACGGGCATCTTCAATGTCCCCGCTTCCACTTCGCTTTCTGGCGGCAAAGCCTATGCGGAAAGGAACCTGAACAAGATTTTCGACCGTATCCACGCCTACTTTGGCGAATCTTATGTGGATGATTTCTTCTCCACGGTCAACCACGACTACCTCTATGACGAGAACCCCAACGTCAATGTTCCGGCCGATGGCCGCAAGAGCTGGAACGAAGTCTATGATTCCGAGAACCTCACCAGCATCTATGACTCTCGTTTGATCCCGGAAGAAGACATCGTCGATTGGGCGCTTGATTTCGCCTCCGACGTGTCGGTCGCGGATAACTTCATCGAGACCTATACCGACTGGGACGCCCGTGCCACGGGTAAAGCCGCCGGTATGGTCGCCGGCATCCAGAAATACCTCGACGCGAAGACTGCGGAAGAGTTCATCGAAGTGTGCCGCGAGATGGCGAAAGAGCAGGGTTTCTGCATCCTTTGGAGTGAATATAGCGCGAACAGCCTCTCCTACATGGGTACCCCCTTGCTTCATATCACCTCTTATAACTACACGGATTCTTCCACCACCGCCGCGGGCAACAAGGCCACCTCGACTGCTCGCTTCAAACCCATCTTCCAAGAAGTCCTTGGATGTGAAGACGCCGAAGCGCAGAAACTCGCTGAGGACTACTCACAGTTCAAGGTCGACATGGCCCGTGCCAAAGAGCGCGATGACCTCGAAGACGGCATCATGATCACCACCTCCGACGATGAACTGGTTGAGAAGACCCCGAAGCTTTACTTCAAGTCTTCCTTCTCCACGGGCGAGACCTTGGACCAATTCTTCCAGTCCCTCGGCTTTGAACCCAATAGCGTCGCGGTCAATTCCTGCCTCGATACGCGTGCTATCGTGAATCTCATCACCGACGAAACCCTCGACCTCGTCAAGGGCTTGGCGGTGTGGCAGATGCTTCAGCATTACACCATTTGTCTTCCCGATACCGAGGCGGTCAACGCCTGGGCGTGGAAGCCTGGCTATGGCACCAACGCCAAGACCCTTTGGGATGAGAAGAGCGCTTTCTATGTCTATGGCATGAAATACCTTAGCGGCGCCTTCGCCAACGCTTGGATGGAGACCCCGACCTTCGAAGCGGACGCCAATGCCGTCATCGAGGTGACGCTGAGCCTTAAAGAAGCGCTCCTTCAACGCATCGAAGCCGCGGATTGGCTCTCTCAGGACGCCAAGGACAAAGCGACCTTAAAGTGCAACAACATGGCCTATTCCATCGGTGGCAAGAACAGCGATGGAAGCTATCTCTCCTACCCGGAAACCCCGTATAAGGGCAAAGCGGATGGCTCGCTCTATGGCAACATCGGCATCTATGAGAGCATCGGCCTCGTCGATGCGGCCAAGCTTGTTGGCCATAA
>JAFSVB010000009.1 GCA_017450325.1 Bacilli bacterium
AGCGCATCTTCTTGAAGATATCGAGCAGTCCCTTGTCGCCAAGACGCTCCAGCTGGACGCGCTCGAAGGCGAGGACCTCGATGAAGTCCTGGACGCGCTGGACGGAGGCTCCCGAAAAGCCGGAATCGCCCCGCTTATCATAATAATAGGTGCACGTTTTGACGCTGATGGCTTTGCGGACGTGCTCAAAGGCGAGGAAGGTAAAGAGCTGATCCTCGCGGTAGACATTACTCTTCGGCACGACGAGGTTCATGCCCGTGAGGACTTCGCGGCGGAAGGCCTTGCACCATAGATAGCCGCGGATATAGGAATCACGCAGCAACTCCTCGAAGAGCTCGTGGCGGTCATAGGTCTTATTGCGGCGGAAAAAGGTCGGGCGGACCACTATCTTTTTCCGATAGTAGAAGCCCGTGTTGACCATGTCGGCCCCGGAATCGTCTAAGGCGGAAACCATGGTCTCGACGGCGTTATTCGCCTCGAGGTCATCGCCATCGCAGAAGGTGATATAACGGCCTTTCGCGTGGGATACGCCGAGTTTTCGCGCGCCGAGGAGGTTCTTCTCTTCGTAGTCGATCGGATGGAGGTTTGGGTGTTCGGCGGCATATTTCCCCACTACTTCCTTGGTATCGTCGGTCGAGGGGCCATCGACGCAAAGCACCTCGTAGGAGTATTTCGTCTCCTGCGCGAAAATAGACGTTAGCGTAGCGCCGATTTTCTTCCCGACGTTATACGCGGGCACGATGATGCTCAGGTCGACCATGTCCATAATTATCTTCGTTATGGAGGATTTCGTAAAGGCGCGAGGGGGCGTCTAACGCGTGCGCAAAAAAGAATCCAGGGCCGCGATGTCCTCGAGCGTCGTCGCGTAACTCGTGACGAAGCGGATGGTCGTGGCGTTATCCTGCACGCTCCACTTCTCGCATCCAAACTCCTCGATGAGGGCGGCGGCAAGGGGGTGAGGGAAGGTACAGAATAGCTGGTTGCTTTCAAAGGGTTCGGGCTCGTAACGATACTTCTGCAAGACATGGTCGACTTCCTCGGCCATCTCGTTCGCGTGGCGGGCCAATTCGAAATAGAGGCCGTTTCGGAACCCTTCCTCGAACTCGATGCCTAAGAGATACCCTTTTGCAAGCATCGCGCCGCGGTTCTTGATATGGTAACGGAAATGGCGTTGAAGCTCGGGGTTCACCAAAACGACCGCCTCGCCGATGCCGAGGCCGTTTTTGCCGCCTCCGACATAGAAAGCGTCGCATAAGGAGCCGAGTTCTTCTGGCAAAACATCGTTATGCTTTGCGGTCAGCGCCGTGCCTAGACGCGCCCCATCGATATAGAAATAGAGGCCGTTTTCCCTGCAGAAGTCCCTCAATTTCAAAAGTTCCATTTTTTTGTAGATGGTGCCGGTCTCGGTGGCGTTGGAGATATAGAGGGCCCTTGGGAGGACCATGTGCTCATCGGTGTGGGCGCGCAAGGCTTTTTCTAACGCCTCGATGGTCGGCTTGCCATCGATGCCATTGACCGTCAGGACTTTGTGGCCGCTTCCTTCGATCGCGCCGGTCTCATGGACGTTGATATGCGCGGAGTCGCAGCATAAAACCGCCTCATAAGGGCGAAGGGCATAGGAGAGAAAGGCGAGGTTCGCGGAGGTCCCGCCCATCAGGAAAAAGACGGAGGCGTCGGGGCACCCGAAGGTCCTTTTGATCTCCTCCGCGGCCGCCTCGCTATGGCGATCGAGTCCATAGGGATCATTAAGCTCCTCGCCATATCGCGCGATGGCGTCGAGGATTTGGGGATGGGCAAAGCGCCCATAGTCGTTGCGGAAACTGGTTTTCATACGGGATTACTTTATGGGATATTCCGAAAAATGCCACTATTTTGCATTAATTCTCAGTTGATTGGGCTTCTTTGTATTCCTGGATGGCCTTTTCGATGGCCGTGAGGTTATAGAAATCCGCGTAATTGAGGCTGATATCGACCCCGGCCCCGCGCTCGACGCCGACATAGGTCATCGCGTTCTTATCGATGGAGACGATGTGGGTATGGGTGCTATGGGCGTAGTTGCGGCCGCTCGGGAGCGTCGCCACTTCGACCGTGCATTCGCCTCCTCCCGAATTCTGTCCGATGATCTTCGCGCTTCCCGCCCTCCTGGCAAAGAAGGGGAAGGCATTGGCGCAAGAGAAGGAATAAGGCGAGGTGAGGATATAGAAATCATAGTCGCGAGAGACATAGCCCGATGGGCCATAAGGATAGGCGTTGGCGCTTGTTTTATCGATGGAGGCGGAGAGGATGCGCGCGGCGCTGTTGCGGGAGTTGAAATAGCCGATTTCGCCTTGGTTGTTCTTCGAGATGAGGGCGAGGAGCTTCAGCAAGACGCCGACCGAGCCGCCGCCGTTGACGGAATCGTCGATGACGACTTGCTTCACGCCTTTGTCCGCGGCTTCCTGGAACATGCGGCATAGATAGAGGTAGGAGTCTTGCTCATGGACGTTGAGACCTTCTTTGATATTCGCGCCATCATAAGCATCATAGGCGAAGGAGAAGCTATCGAGGGAGACCATCGCGGTCTCGCCCGAATCGCTGATTTCCAAGTCATAGATGCCGAGTTTTTTGCTTTCGCGGTGCTCCTGACGGCTCTTTTGGAGCGAGGTGCGGATGCCACGGGACACATCGCCGAACTTGCCACGGGAATAGCCCTCGCTCGTCTCGTCCCACCAAGGGAGGAGATTTAGTAGCGCGGTATGGCCGTCATCGAGACGGGCGAAGAAATCGAAGAGGTTGCGCATCCTCCGTCCCTGGTCCTTCTCCACGAGGGCGTCCTTAAGGTCATAGGCGGACCAATAGTCCTCCATCGAGGCGATGCCGAGGGTAGAGGAAAGGCCATAGTTATTCATAAAGCCATAGGTCAAGACATCGTAATCGTATTGGACGAGGCTTTGGGGCATGGTCGTCTTCCCCGCTTCTTTCGCGGCTACGGCGATGAGTCCGCCGACGGAGGTCTCCTCCGCTTTGACGGTCACGGTCTTGGAGAAGATCTCGCGGGAATCGTATTGGAGCAGCCCAAGCCCATAGCCATAAAGATGCGCGAGCGACGTGTCGTTATGGAATTGGTTATCGAGGATGCCTAGGGGTACATAGATGCTGCCATTGCGGCTCATCGGTCGATAGTAGCGTAGGCCCGAGAAGGAAGTGACGACGCGGTTATCGTCCGCGCGGACGACTTCGCTTTCGTTCTTGGCTTGGTAATAAAGGGTCGAGGTCTGGACGCGCTGCGCCTCGCCTTTCATGGCGCTATAAAGGGAGCCGCCATAGGTGAGGCCCGAGGCGGAAAGCTGGGCGTAGAAGATATAGGTGTCGCCGACATAGACCTGCCACGTGTTGTCCGAATCGGAGAATTTGCTGCGGACGTTATCGACATAATGGGCGCTTAGCAAGGAATCGTAGTCGCGTAGGCTCACGTAGAACACCTCGTCGGCGTTTTGTAGGCCTCGCAGGTTCATCGTCTTTTTCGAAGCGTCCTCCATCGCGCCGCCCTCCGCAACGGAAGTTAGGTCCAGGAGGGATACTTCCTTTTCGACCGTGTCGTCGCCTAAGGATGGGCCGATGATGAAGGAGCAAGACGCCAAAAGAAGCGTCCCGAGCAAGAACAAGGCGCTGAAGGTGAGAAGACGATGTTTCATAGATATTACCTCTTGGGCAATATCATACGCCCCCGCTAGGCCTTTAGGTATGACAAAAGGGCCTTGTGGCGAAGCAAAAGGCTGCATAGAAGCGCCACGGCCGCGCCCGAGGCGAAGGAGAATAGCGCAAGATAAGGCAAGTACCCCCACACCCCTTGCCCGAGGTAGAGATAGCTTACCGCCACCTGGGCGGAAACGTGGAGCAAAGCGCCGAAGATCGATACGGCGAAGATGCTCGCGCGCTTGAAGAGAAAATGGAGCAAGGCCATGCCGAGGAAGGAAAGCAGTGTGCCCGCGAAGGCCATCCATCCGCCCATCGCGAGGAAATTGCCGCGGAGCATCGATACCAAAACCGCCTTGAGCACGGCGACGAATAGCCCTTCCTTGAAGCCATAGACATAAAGGATCATCAAGATGGCCACGTTGGCGAGCCCTAGGCGCATGCCAGGGAGGAAGAGCTCGGGAAGGAAGCTTTCCATATAGCCTAAGACCAAGGCCAAGGCGAGCATCACCCCTACCCGAGCCACGCGGCGCGCCCCGAAATCCCCGCCTTCGAATAGAAGCGAGAATAGAGGTGGCAAGCCTAGAAGGAACAAGATGGAGGCGAGGATGAGGTAGACGTTCATACCACCACCTCCGTCATCTCCCCTCCTAGAAGGTGAATGGAAAGGCTCGCGGGGGCGCAGATGATGGTCTCCCCGACTTTATGCTTATACCCCATGTGGATGCAGGATTTGTTCGGGCATGGAGAGGTAAGGACCGCGATGCCGCCGTCTTTTACGGAAATCTCGACGTCGCCGATATCGGTTTGGACCATCAGCTCTTGCTCTTCTTTCAAAGAAAGGCGATGGATCATCGTTCCTTTTAGGACGACATCGGCGTAGGTGGCGGTTTCTTTCGGCGCGAAGGCGAAGAATAGGGATACCCCGAGCAAGGACAAGAAAGTAGTCCCGAGAAGGATGGCTTCGATGATTCGCGCGCGTTTATTCTTTTTGGAGGAATCCCTCGCTGGCATAGACGATCTTCCCTTCTTTTACGAATGATACCGCGATTCCCTTTTTTTCATACTCTTTTCCCACCTCGGGCCCTAGGACGATGAGGGCCGTGCTTAAGGCGTCGAGATAGGCGGGGTCTTCGCCTTTAAGGCAGCAAGCGTCATATTCCACATGCGCGCTCCCCGTCCGCGGGTCGAGGATGTGGGAGTAAGTAACCCCATCGATTTCATGGGACTCCCGGGTGATGGAAGAAGTGGAAACGGCACATTGGACCGCGGGGAAATAGTATCCCTTCGCGTCGGAAAGGGTGATCTTCGTCGCCCCCGAGGGTGAATGGTTCTTGCCGATGAGCAAGGAGGAGGTACCCCCGTTTATGAGGTAATGCTCGATTCCTTTTTCTTCCAATGTCTTTTGGATATGGCGTAAGCATAGCCCTTTGCCTAGCGAGCCGAAATCCACCTGCCCAGGACCGCTTTTCATCAGGCGGTTCCCTTCTTTTTCCACATGGGTGTTCTTCGCGTTTTCCAAGAGATTTTGTCTGGAAATCTCCGCAAGAACCTCTCCTTTTTCCAAAGAATCCTCCCATGCGGAGGTTAATTCGCCCATCGTATAGGAATACCCTTCCCCTACTTCTAGGCGCACTTTTTCCGCAAGTTCATAGGCCTCTAATAGGAAGGGGTTTGCCTCGACTTCTCCCTCGTGGTTCAAAGCATAGAGACCGCCCGAAGAATGCTTCGCCTCGGGGTCGAGGAGCATCGATGAGACTCGGATATATTCCTCGATTTCCTCGGCATCGGACTTCTTTCCTTCGTATAGGTGGATTTCCCAGGTCGTGCCATATCCATAGGCATAGACGAGATGATGGGGCGAGGAAGAGCAGGAAAATGCCCCTAAAGCAAGGGGCAGTAGCAGGAATAAGAAGCGCTTACTTCGGGACATGGACGGTTCCGTCGGGGTCTGGATGGGTGGAGAGATAGGCGATGATGGGGTCGTAGTTCTTGTCTTTTTTGCCGGGCTTGCATTTGCTCACCATCGGCTCTTTCCCCGAGACGAGGTTCTCGGCCATCTGATGGCAACCCGCATAGCCGCAGGCGCCGCAATTATAGTTCGGCAAGAGTTTCTCGACTTCCTTGATGCGCTCGTCCTCCTGGACGTGGAAGAGCACGCCAAAGAGCACGAGGGCGGTGCCAAAGAGCAAGCCTAGGCCCGCTAAGATGAGGACGCTCCACAAGATGGTCATGGTCTTTTTTCCTCCAATGCCCGCGCTAAGGGGCAACTTAAGTCGGCGCATTCCGCGCATTTCGCTCGCTCGACCTTGGGTCCTTTCCGGAGCAAGAGGAAGAGCGAGATGGCGAGGATCCCAAGGGCGACGAGGGTCGCGATGGCGATGATCAAGTAAACGGTCTTGCTCATGCGCCGATCCCCTGAAGTCCCATGAACGCCATCGCCATCAAGGAGGCGACGACCAGCGCGATGGGGATGCCCTTGAACGCCTTGGGCGTGCTCGAGGCTTCTAACCGCACGCGGATGCAAGCGTAGAGGAAGATGACGAGCGTGAAGCCTAGCGAGGTCCCGACGGCATTGGCCATGGCCATGCCGAAGTCGAGATTGCTCGCGATGTTCTCGCTGACGACGCCTAGAACCGCGCAGTTGGTGGTGATGAGCGGGAGGTAGATGCCAAGGCTCTGGTATAGGGCGGGCAGGAATTTCTTCATCACGAGGCCCACCACCATCACCAAGCAGGCGATGACCAAGATCGCCGCGATGGTGTCAAGGAATGCCACCCCCGCGGGAACGAGCAGGAAATTATAAAGTGGATAGCAGATCGCCGCGGCCATGACGATGACGAAGCTGACGGCGGCGCCCATGCACAAGGAGGACTTGACCTTGTTGCCGACGCCGATGAAGCTGCAGATGCCATAGAAACGGGAAAGAATGACATTATCGATTAAGGCATAGGAGATGATGGCCATGACGAAGGCCGCTAGGTAATTCAGGATCATTGGGCGACCTCCATGGCTTTCTTAGCCTCTTCTTCTTTTGCTTTCTTCGCCGCGATTCGGGCGTCGACTTTGCGCTTGTTCTCACGGGCGTTGCTGATCGCGATGGACACGGCTAAGACGATCGCGAGCACCAAGAACCCGCCCGCCGGGCCGGAGAAGAAGCTCATGGATAGGTCATAGCCATCCCCTTTGAGGATGGGGAGGCGGATCTTCTCGCCGCCATTGAGGTCGGCGAGGAAGGTAAACGTCGCGCCGAAGGTGAGTCTCCCAGCGCCGAGGACTTCGCGGATCAGGCCGATCATGCAGATGGCAAGCGTATACCCGATGCCGTTGCCAACGCCATCTAGAAGCGAGGAGACGACGCCGTTTTTGCTCGCGAAAGCCTCCGCTCGGCCAAGGACGATGCAGTTGACCACGAGCAAGGAGACGAAGACGCCGAGGGTGCTATAGAGTTCGGGAAGGAAGGCCTCCGCGAACATCTTGACGAGGGTGACGAAGGTGGCGATGACCACGATATAGGCGGGGGTTTTGACCTCCTCGGGGATCCATTTGCGGATGGCGGAGATCAAGACGTTGGAACACACGAGCACCAACGTGAAGAGGATGCCCATGCCGAAGGAGGCTTCCAAGGTTTTCGTGACCGCTAGCGCAGGGCACATCCCAAGAAGCGCCACAAACAGCGGATTGGTCTTCCAGATCGGGGAAAGGAAGGCTTCTTTATGCTCTTGCTTGCTCATGCTTGCCCTCCTTCGTAATGCTGCTTCGCGGCGAGGATCATGTCGCGGCAGAGTTTCGCGCCATAGGTCGCGCCACAGCCGACTTTCTCCACCGCTTCCTCTTTGTTTGTCGCCGCGGCATAGGGCTCGAGGTAGCCTTCTTCCAAGGTAGCGCCATAGGATTCGGTGTTCTCGAGCGTGACGATGTTGCCGAGGGTGAAGTCGCTATAGACGCCAACGAGCAAGGAGACGTCGCCATAGGCGTTCTTGCCGAAGGTGCTATAGACGCGGCCGAGTTCTTCTTCGCCGCTTTTCACGGTCCAGTATTTCTGAAGATAGCCATCGCGAACCTCGACCGCTTCGCCGATTTGGCCATCGGGGAAGACCTTCTTGAGGCCGCTATTTTCTTTTTCGAGTTTGTTTTTGGCGATGATGTCGCGGGTGATGAGGTCGCCTCCGGCAATCGCTAAGGCGAGGATGGCGCATAAGCCCGCGAGGAAACCGCCGACTTTAAACGCATGGGGCCAGGAAATCTTCATGCCGTCACCTCCTGAAAGCCTAAGCCGAGGCAAACCGCGAGGACGAAGGCCGCGGCCATGCCGCAGATGAAGATGATTTTCTTCTTCGTGAAGCGGTTGCCGGAATAGGAATAATAGTCAAACGCGGGAGCGGCGAGGTTGGCGATGAGGATGGAGAACGCCACGCCTTCGGGAAGGGCGCCAAAGAGGCGGATGATGGCCGTTAGCCCCGCGGCGAGGAGCCCATACATCACCCTGCCGGGCGCGTTGATGGGCATGGTGACGGGATCGGTGAGCATGTAGGTCGCGCCGAACAAGACACCGCCGGTTAAGAGAGAATAAAGCATCCACTGGCCATAATTCACGCCCGATACCTTCGTCACGACGAAGATGCCGGCGATGGCCATGATGGCCGCGTAGCCGCCTAGATACGAGACGATGACGCGGTAATCCGCCGCGCGGCGGATGAGGAGGTAGATCAAGCCGATGAGGATGGCGAACTTAAAGCCTTCGCCAATCGTGCCGGGAATGCGGCCAAGGAACATGTCCAAGGCCGAATAATCGCCGATGGTCGCATATCTTCCAAGCAAAGACGTTGAGGAAGAGGCGACGTCGCCTAGAAGCGTCCCGCCGGTTTGGACGGCATTGACGAAAGGGGTCGTTCCATAGACGTACTTCGAGCCGAAGCAAAGCTTGGCGAAGACCATGCCAGCGGCGGCTGGGTTGAAGATGTTCTGCCCCGTTCCGCCGAAGACGAGCTTGCCGATGACGATGCCGAAGATCGCGCCGAGGACCAACGCGATGTAGATGATATAGGCGGGATCGCTATGGGAGGGCATGATCAGGGCGAAGATGACGCCGGAGACGATGGGGGCGAGGATATGGTGGATGCGCATGGCCTTGCACCCGTGGAGGAACTGCTCCTTCAAGGTGTGCTTGGTGCCGTCATAGGGAATGCGGTTGGTGATGAGGACGAAAACGAATTCGCATAGCATCATCGTCGAGACGCCAAGAAGCAAATTGCGCATCGCCGGAAGGCCATAGACGACGAGGGCCGTGATGGAGACGGGCGAAAGGGCGACGAGGACGTCGATGAGCATGCGGGCAAGGCTATCCTTGCGATGGATATGGGGGGAAGTTTCTTTGACGATGGTCATTTGGTCTTCGCGAACATCTTCGCCCTCCGAATGTAATCGGTGACGCGGATATGGCTCGTGCACACATAGGAGCAGAGGCCGCATTCGATGCACCGTAAGGGGTTGAGCGCCTTGATGCGCTCCTTATCGAACGCCTTGACGGCATCCATGATTTGCTTGGGCTCGAGGTGGGTCGGGCAGGAATAGACGCAGGATCCGCAGCGGATGCAGGGTCCTTCTTCCGATGTTTGGGCATCGAAGACGAGGACGGAGGTGACCGTCTTGGAGATGATGCCATCGTCGCTTGGAAGCGAGGCGCCCATCATCGGTCCGCCGAGGATGAAGACTTTGTCCTTGTCCGGATGGACGTATCCGCCGCATTTGTCTAGGAGCAGCTTCAGCGGCGTGCCGATGCGGACGAGGAAGTTGCTTGGGTATTTGATGCCATCGCCGGTGACGGAGATGCGGCGCTCGATGACGGAGTGGTTGTTCTTCACCGCTTCGTAGATGCCCCAGACGGTGGAGACGTTGAAGTTGGCGATGCCGAATTCGCTCGGCAAGTGTCCCGTGGGGATATCGATGCCTAAGGCGGAGCGGATCATGGCGATTTCCCAACCCTGGGGATAGAAATTGCCGACCGGGCACACCTCGATGCCGCTGCCTTCGTAGCGGCGGAGGAACTCGCGGTAGGTGGAAATGAGCGAACGGTGCTTCTTTTTGATGCAGATGAGTACTTTCTTGCATTCGAAGGCGATCTGCAAATAGCGCATGCCCTCAATGGTTTTCTCGATCTCCTCCTCCATGAGGCGGATGTCGGCGGTGATATAGGGCTCGCATTCGATCGCGTTGATGAGGATGACCTCAATCTTCTTGTCGTTATTGAACTTGATGTAGGTCGGGAAGGAGGATCCGCCTAAGCCGACCATCGCGTTCTCCTCGAGGATCTTGGAGAAATCCTGACGGGTCAATTTGGCGATTTCCTCGTCGGTGCGCGGCTTTAGGGATGGGTCCCACTCATCCTTGTGGTCGTTGCGGATGCGGATGAATTTCACCTTTTTGCCCGAGCGGTGATAATGCTCTTCATAGCCATCAAATGTGCCGGAGACGGAAGAATGGATGGGCTGCTTAAAGAATCCGCCATCGCGCATGCCGATGCATTGCCCCATGTAGACGTGGTCCCCTTCGTGGATGAGGACTTCGCCTTTGGCGCAACGGGCATTGGTGACAGCGAAATAAAGAAGATCCGGGACCTCCATGGAGACGGTGGGAAGCGTTTCGAGGAGTCCCTTGGTATCGTGGATCGAGGATACGGGGGCTATCATGGTTTTAATTGTAGTAATCGAATCGTGGAGGGCAAGGTATTGGGAGCATTCCTTCTCAAATGGCCCAAAATGACAAGGGTTCAAATAAGAAATGCAAGGAAATCCGCCTTTTATATGTAAATCTATTTCTTGGCGATTTTCTTCTTCGGGAGCCACTTCTCATAGACGCGGGGGTAGTATTCGCGCCACAAGGCGGCCACGTGTTCCTTGGAATAGAAGTCGGCGATCTTGTCGGATTTCGCCGCGGCTTCCGCGTAATAGGACGGGTCTTCCTTTAGCTTTCGCACCTGCGCGGAGAAGGTCTCGACGTCGGTACCCGTGAGGTACCAGTCGAAGAGGATGTCCTTGTAGAGGTCGAGGTCGCGGAGCAAGACGGGCTTGGAACTATTGACCGCCTCGAGGATGGACATGGGGAAGAGTTCGCTGAAGCTCGGCATGAAGAGCATGTCGGAGGCGTTGAAGACCTCGTTCATCTTGCTTCGCTCGACGATGCCGATGAACTTCACGTTCGCGGGCGGATTGTCCATGATGGCCTTGAGCTCTTCGTAGCCATCGGTGATCTTGCCAAAACTGAACCCCCCTGCCCACACGAAGGTGATATCGGGGTTCTTCTTCGCGACTTCGATGTAGTCGAGGACGCCTTTGCGGGTCTGAACCTGACCGCATCCTAGGACCACGAATGCGTCTTGGGGAATGCCGTAGCTTTCGCGGATTTTGGCCACTTCTTCCTTGGGGAGGGCGTGGAATTTCTCCTTGGAGACGTAATTGGGGATGTAGGTGATGTTTTCCTTCGGGATGCCAAGTTCTACTAGAGGCGGGATGAAGGAAGGGTTGACCACCACCACTTCATCGGCCTTGCGGTACGTGCCGATGACGTATTTCTTGAAGACGGCGAAGATGGGCTTGGGGAACTTCAGTGACCCATCCAAGGTCGATGGGATGAAATGGACGTAGATGATGTTGACGTGGCGTTTGTCCATCCTTAGGCGGAAGGTGGGGTTGACGGTATGGACATGGTAGATGTCCGCCTTGCCCTTTTGGCCTTTCTCGAGGATGTCGAAGAGGTCGCTTTGCTCGCGGACGAGGGCGACTTGCTCCATATAGGCGCTGCCGACGCCTTGGCCCGAGACCGAAGTCGCGGTGGAGAGCATGCGGATGCGGAGTTTGCCTTCCATGTTATTTTCCTTTCTTGGCGAGGCCGCAGGAGAAGGCTTTCGCGACGACGTCCCCATAGGCGCGGTAGGAATGGTCGATTGGCGAGAAGAAGCAAAGGTTCATCTTCTCGATGTCGGGGCGCCCTTTCTCATCGAGGACGTCCTCGTTGAAGAGAATATCCTCGACGCGCGCCAAAACGCAGAAGCCCATCGTCTCGTTCTCGATGACTTCCTCCAAGGTGCACTCGAAGGTGATGGGGAATTCGGCGATGACGGGGGCGTGCAGCTTTTCGGAAGACTCCGCGTGGAGGTCGGTCTTTTCGAACTTCGTGGGATCCACGTTGCCCGAGACGATGCCGACAAAATCGCAGTCGACGATGTCCTTGGCCGCGGGGAGGCCGATCGTGAAGGCTTTCTCGCGCAGGAGGTTGCTCACCGTATGGTGCGACTTATCGAGGCTAAGGATCAAAAGGTCGTTATCGATTTGGCCACCCCAGGCGGCGTTCATGAGGTCGACGCTGCCGTCCTCGTTATAGGTCGCGATCATCTGGATGGTCTGCGGAGAGAGAATTGGCTGGGGTTTTGCGATGATTTTCTTCATTTTTTTGATTTCTCCTTCTATCAATCCCCAATATTGGGGTCGGTGGCTAATGCCAGGTTCGTATAGTGCTCGTCATCGGTGATTTCGCTTAGGATCTTCACCCATTTGGGGAAGCGGATCTCGTCATCCTCGGCCTGAATGGGGACCTTGAGGACCGCCTTATCCTTCCAGAACGGATAGAGGTCGAGTTCGAAGTAGCGGCGATGGTAGGTCAGGCAGTAACGCGTCTTGCGGATCTGCCTCATCGAGGGGTCGGCCTCCATCAAGAGCTTGAGGTATTCATCCTTGTCGAGGCGGCGCTCGATGTTGACCTTGGTCGGGTCGGCGGGATTGCGGAGCATCTTCGGGAAGTAGATGTAATGGCCGTTGCCGCCGCGCTGGCGGATGCGGATCTCCTTGCCCGAAGGGGAGCGGAGGTATGTTTGCGATATCTCGACGCGCGTGCATTTCTTGAGATTCTCCAGCATGAGGACGTCGGGATATTCGATGAGGAATTTGCGTTGGGCCTTATAAGGCGCGGACTCGCCAAGGAAGGAGGAGATCTCGGCGATCAGGCGGCGCATCTTCAAAGAGAAATCGGTCGCGTTATCGATGACGCGGAGATGGGGATGGCCCGTCCAGGCGGCGATAAGGCGGTCGTCGAGGTCGCGAGCCTGCTCGACGGTCTCGGTGCGGGCGGCGTTATTCGCGGTCGTGTAGAATTCTTCGGCCCCCTTGGCGGCACTGACGAGGTGGAAGACGGCATCGTAGCCATCGCGCATCTCCACTTCGTTCGTTCCAAGATAATGCATGGCCTCCTCGAATTCCTCGGGGGTCATGTAGGCTTTGTTGTCCAGAAGGCCGCGGTCGCAGACGATGAGGACTTTGTCCGCCTTCATCGTGCGGGCCGCCTGCTCGAAGAGGCGTTCCTTCTCGATCTGCAGGCTCAGTTGCACCTTCTGGTAGTCGAGGTTGCACCCCGTCGTCCATGGGGCGACCCCGCCGCGGATGAATTCCGTCGCGGTCTCGCCGATGAATAGGACCGTGTATCCCCGCGAGACGAACGCGTTTTGGATCCAGCTCATCGCGGTCGTTTTGCCCGCGCAGGGTCCGCCGGTGATGACGATTTTGGAAAGTTCCATTATTTCCTCCTTGCAAGCGCCTAAGGCAAGCGCGTCAAGAATCTTGCCCCTTATTGTAACACGCGCGCAAAAGTTAGGGGCGCAATCGCGCCTATTGGGATACAATGGAAGAGAAATGAAGACCTGCCCCGTCTGCCATATCCAATACGACGATAGCCGTTTTGCCTGCGAAGTGTGCAAGACGCGTTTGGTCATCGACGAGGAATGGAAGCGGGACCAGATGGAGGCGGAGGAACGCGCCGCCTTCGAGAAGAAACTTTCGAACCTGCGCCAGGAGAAATACGACCTCCTCGCCGAGCAATCGGTCATCCTCTCCCGCAAGCTCAAGGCCCTGTCCGAATCCGACCCTTCGCTGCTTCGCATCATCCCCTACCGCTTCTTAAGGCTAGAACCCGCGCGCCCTGATTCCATCGAGGAAGAGGACATCGCCCGCATCGAGTCTCTCGTGGAGGAGATGACCACGCTCCTCGACCTCATCCGTTCCTTCAACATCAACCTGCGCAAACTCAAGACCGAGCTCTATGATGCCTGCAAAGAGCTCGAGGAACTCTACCGCGTGGCGGATTTGGAGCTGCTGGTTGAAAACGCCGCATCCGTCGAGCATAACCGCGAACGCATCGAGCCCGACCGCATGGCGTTCCTCGCCGAAAGCAAGCGCAGGGTGCAGCTGCTAAGGGCTTTCGTCTACGGCGGCTCGTTCTCCTATCCGTTTGAGTCCTTCGAACAGACGCGCCTCGAAGATGAGAAGATCGTGACGCACCACTATCGGAAAATCCGCGTATTCCGCCTCTATAAAAGCCTTAGGACGCGCATCCGCAACGAAATCGCCGCCACGACGCCGAACATCGGTCAATGCTACCTGCTCTTCCGCGAGGACATGCGCCGAGAAAAGGAATTGCTTCTGCTCATTCGGCGCATGCTCAACAAATCCATCGAGAAAGACGATGGCCGCATCCGCTACCGCTATGGCATCGAGAAGTCCATCCCCTACATGGCGACCATGACGGGAGAGAAAGTCCTCAAGCTCGATTAAAAAACACCGGAAGGCTCCGGTGAGTATTTCGTGGTAGTCCATCGGTGGCTTGAACACCGGACCTTTCGATTATAAGTCGAACGCTCTAACCAGCTGAGCTAATGGACCATGGATGCCTTTTTAAGGCGCATTATTATGGACCAAATTGACAGGATTTCTCAAGGGCATACGCGAATATCCCGAATGGAAATGGCCCTGGGAAGTGATCTTTTTGCGTAAAAGAAGTCAAATTCAAGTCGCTTTTGCAGAGTTTATGGGCGATGTTCGTCATTCATCGACGTTCCAATCAAATAGGGGCACTTCCCTGTTTTCGACGTCTTGAGACGTTATCCATTTCCCATCTCCGCTACCAGGATGTAAATCCAAGCGGAGGCGGAGAAGTTGATCGTGAACGATATCGATCAGCGACACGACTAACGCATCTTTTTCCGCATCGTATTCCAAGGAAGAGTAGCTGCAGTCCTCGTTGCACAAGACGAAGATTCTCTCTAATCGGCGGTCTAGTTCATCGAAAGGCGGCACGATTTTTGCGGGCCCTTCCCCCACCTTCTTCAGGACGAAGGGTCTCCACGCATCTCCGAGGCGCGGCATAACAAGGGCGTAGCCACACCGTTCCATGTCGCGACCCATGCCGCCATCGAAATCGTAGAAGGCAAAGCTAGGCCCATCCTCTTCCGTCAGGGTGATTTTGTTAGAGCCGCTTCGATAGTCAAAACGCTTGCCGACGAATTCAGTAATATCCAAGGATTTCGTCATATGTTCTTCCTCTTTTTATTTCTGCTCTTCGTGATCCCCTACGGCTTCTTTCTGCTTTTTCTTCGCCTCTAGGACCGCGGCCTCTTTCGCCTTTTCCTTGAGAAGGATGTGCTTGAGGGCCATCTTAATCCGGCGCATGACGATGTAATAGACCGGGATCATCACGGCCACGAAGACGAACATCGGCACGATGGACCATGCGTTGAATCCGCCGTCGGGCTTGACGAACATGCGGGCGATGGACGCGGCGTTCCAAGGTTGGAACGTCTCGTGGAGAATCAGCGAAATGGTATCGGCGTTGAAGTTCAGCGACTCCGCGCCGATGAAGACGGTGGGGAGGGCGAGGGCGAAGAGGATGACGTTGCCCGTGGTGAGCAAGACGGCCACCGTCCTCCAGCGGTTGAAGGGGATGGACATCGAGATGACGACGGTGAGGCCGCCTAGAGCCGTCATCGAGGAGATCATCGAGTTCATGGTGAGCCCGTCGATGACGCCCGATTTATATAAGACGACGGGCATGGCTGCGCCGAGGAAAACCAATATGCCCGATGGCACGGCCTTGAATAAGACGTTGCGCAGGAACTTGCCACGAATCGGCGTCTTGCGCGGCTCGAGGGAGAGCAGGAAGCCGCCCGTGCCGATGATGGCCGTCTCGAGGAGATAGACGTTTTCCAGACTATAGACGAGCTGCGCCTCGCGGAA
Organism: Bacilli bacterium; assembly: GCA_017450325.1. GTDB lineage: Bacteria > Bacillota_I > Bacilli_A > RFN20 > CAG-826 > Alloenteromonas. The sequence goes on from JAFSVB010000009.1 coordinate 15,732, forward strand.
GGGGATCAGGAAGAAGGCTAAGCCCGCGATGGCGATGGTCTTCATCAGGAAGAATACGGAAGTACGCTCGATGTTGTTGACGACGCGGCGCCCTTGGAGGACGACGCCCTCTAAGTGGGAGAAGTCGTTATCGAGCAAGACGACGTCCGCGCAGCTTTTCGCCGCATCGGTCGCGTTGGCGAAGGTGATGGAGGCGTTGGCTTTGCGAAGCGCGAGGATATCGTTGACGCCATCGCCTGTCATCGCGACCTTATGCCCCTTGCTTTGCAGCGCTTCGACAAGGGCTTGCTTCTGCTCGGGCGAAACGCGGGCAAAGATGACGTAGTCGTCGATAATCTCCGGGATCTTCTCAAGGGGAACGCCCTCGAGGGAGATGGCTTTCTCGGCGTTATGGACGCCCGCCATCGCGGCGATGCGCGAGACGGTCATCGCGTTATCGCCCGAAATGATCTTGACGTCGACGTGGTTCTCATAGAAGAAGTTGATCGTGGCTTTCGCGGAAGTGCGGATGCCATCTTGCAACGAGACGAGGCCAAGGACCTCCCCATCCTGGGTGATCGCGATGACGCGGTGACCCTTTTGGGATTCCTGCTCGACGTATTCCATGGCTTCAGCATTGCCCTTCGCGATATAGTCCGGGGCGCCCATGAGATAGGTGACGCCCTCGCCGTCGACGTAGCCTGAGCATTTGGTCTCGCTGGAAAAAGGAAGGAGTTTTGCAATGGAATCCGGCTTTTTCTCGCCATAATGGGCCAAGAGCGCCTTCGAGGTCATGTTCGTGGTCTCGAAGCATCCGAGGATGTTGCGGATGGTCTTTTCGAAGGGCTTCTGCGGGACCAAGGCGAGAGTGCCGATGACTTTCATCGAGCCGTCGGTCAAGGTGCCGGTCTTATCGAGGCAGATCACGTCGACGCGGGAGAGGTTCTCCAAGGAATAGAGCTCTTGGATGAGGGTGGATTGCTTGGAGAGATTGGTGATGGATACCGCGAGGGTGATGGACGTGATGAGCACTAGGCCCGTCGGGATCATGCCAATCGCGAAGCTCGCGGTAGTGACGATGATGCGTCCGATGGAATAGAGGTCGCCAAGTTGGTGGACGAAGCCTCCCGCATCCGTGACGCCCCACTTATTCACTTTATAGACGAGGGTCACCGCGACGACGGCGGCCATGACGAAGAGGAAGACGGCGAGGAAGTTGATGATGCGGTAGATATTGACCATCAGTTCCGACTTATGGTTCTGCAAGGCGCGGACTTTGTTGGAGAGGGTGCTCGCATAGGTATCGTCCCCTACTTTCTCGGTGCGGGCATAGCCCGAGCCGACGAAGATGACCGAACCGGAGAAAAGCTTGTCGCCCGGCTTCTTCACGACGAGGTCGGCCTCGCCCGTGAGCAAGGATTCATCGACGCGAACCTCGCCTTCTAGAAGCGTCATGTCGACGGGCAGCTGCTCGCCGCTAGAGAGGAACAAGATGTCATCGAGGACGATTTCGGAAGCGGGAATCGTGACTTTTTTCCCATCGCGGACCGCGGTGGCCTTGGCTTCGGCGACGATGCGGAGTTTCTTCAGCGTCATCTTGGAACGGATGCCCTGCACCGAGCCGATGACGACGTTCATGAGGACCGAGATGAGGAAGATGAACTTCGTCGCCCCGAGGTTGAGAAGCAACAAAGTCTCGGGCTCCCTGTTACCGATATAAAGAATCAGGATGAGGAAGATGATCGCGATGGCATAAAGGACGCAATTGAAGAAGGTAAAAGCGTTTTCGGCGATGATGCGGGCGTAGGATTTATCGATGGAATTGCTGCTGATGTTGCGGTATCCCGCGTCGACGCGCTCCTTGACTTGCGCGGAAGTAAGACCGTCTTGCACGCTCGCTTCCACGGAAGAAATCGGTTTTCTCTGCCTTGTTTTTTTCATATGGGTTCCACCTTATGCTGAAGAGTCAACGAAATGATAGCATAGCGCGCTTCCGCGCATGCAAAAGATTTCGCATAAGCGGGCGGCATAATTGCATAAACTGTCAGGATGCGGCGTCGATATGGATGACGCGGATATCGTCCTTGCCGTCGTTTTTGACTTCGTAAAGGACTTTGTCCGCTTTATGAAGCAGCGTCCTTAGCTCGACGCTCTCGCTCAAATTGGCGATGACGACGCCGGCGGAGAAAAACACGGGAATTGGGGTATCATGGACGCGCAAATCAACGATGGCATCCTTGAGCATCTTGCAATCCGAAAGGAATTCCTCGGTCGTCGTCTCCGGATCGATCACGACGAATTCGTCGCCGCCATAGCGGTAGCAGACCCCCTCGCCGAAAATGCCTTTGAGGACTTGGCCGACCTGATGGAGGACTTCATCCCCCACCGTATGGCCATGCGTATCGTTGATGTTCTTGAAATTGTCGATGTCGAGCAGGAGAAGATGCACGTTCTTGCCATGGTAAGACGCGTAATCCGAACGGAGGGCGAAGCGGTTCTTCACGCCCGTCAAGGCATCGACGGAGGAAATGAAACCGAGTTTCTTATTGGTCTCGGCGAGGACGCGGTTGGCTTCAAGAAGCCGTTCTTCCGCCTTGTCGCGGCTATGCTTGACGAAGCCGACGAACGCGCAGCAAAGGAACGCGCCGATGATGATGACGAGAAGCTTATAGGCGTTGATGCCGCTATAGGAGAAGAACGAATGGTCGGTCGAGAAGAAGAACATCGAATAACCGATGAGCATCATCGTCGCGATGACTCCGCCCGCGAACCCGAAAAGCGCCGCGAAGATGACCTCGCCCGTGATGAGGATCATGTTGGGGTTCGGGATGTTTAGAAAGTAGACGAGCAGAATCAGCGAAAGCATCACGAGCCCCGTGACCCCGAGCTCCACGAAAAAAAGAAGGAGACGATGTTCCTTAAGATAATCACGAAACGAAAAGAGTAAGGTCGTCAGGTGCCGCATGGTTCTATATTATATACGCGCCTGATCGTGAGATTCAAAAAATGCCGAACACGCCCGATGGGGAAAATCGTCTATTTGCATGGAAAATACCTGCAAAAGGGCCCTCATTTTAAAAACAATCCCGCAAAAACGCGGGATTGTTGGATTCTATCATTTCGTCGATTATCGCTCGCGCAAGGCGGTGACGGGGTCTTTCTTCGCAGCCCCAAGGCTTGGGAAGATGCCCGCGACGAACGTCAACAAGACCGAAATCAGCAACAGCAAGAGCGCGAATTGCGGGGGCAAGAACGCGTTGAAGGAGCCGCTGGTCAGGCTCGAGACGAGCATGCCGACCGGGATGTCGAGAAGATAGGTGACGCCCACGCCAAGCACCCCAGCGACGAAACCGATGGTGATGGCCTCGCTCGCGAAGATGCGAGTGATGTCCTTCTTCCGCGCGCCCAGGGCACGCATGATGCCGATCTCTTGAGTGCGCTCGATGACGGAGACGTAGATGATGATGGCGATCATCACCGAGGAAACAATGAGCGAGATGGCGGCGATGGAGCTTAAGACGACCGCGATGATGTTGACGACCTGCGATAAGGTGGCGGTGATGGTCTCGGCGAGGTCGCTATAGACGATTTGGTCCTTGTAGGCCTTCCCGGCGTTATAGGCATCCAGGTAGGTTTTGACCTTCGCTTTGTCATCGAAGGATTTCGGGTAGATGGAGATGGATTTCGGCGTATCGTCCGCCCCGAAAAGAGCCATGTTCTTATCGTAAGAGGTGAATTTCGTAAAGGCCTCACCCGTGAGGACATCGACGTCTTTATTCGCCTGCTGGGCCAAAGAAACCGCGGACGTCTTGCCCTCGTCGAGAAGGAAGCGGGTGAGCGCGGCGGGATAGCCTAAGCCCGTGGAGAGGAAGGAGCTCGTCGCGCTTTCCTTAACGCGGAGGATGCATTTGACTTCCGCGAAGGGCGACTTCTCCGAACTCGACTCATAGAGGGACTCGGCGTTGGCGTTTGGACGATAGACGCCGCCGTCTTCGACATAGTAATCATCGTTGGAAAGGACGCGGAAACGCCTGCCGAGCAGATCGCTCGAGCGATATTTTTCCATAACGGGGATTCCTAAGCTTGTTAGGACGTCCTCAGCCAGACGGTTGCGCGAATCGACGACGAAGGCGAGGTCTTCTTTTTTGGATGGGTATTCTCCCGCGAGGATATCGTATTGGGTCAAGATGAAGTCCTTGGAATCGGGCACCTCGAACAAGGCGGAGGATAGCCCAAGGCCCAAGGTCGAAAGCGTGTCCGCCCCAGCGGCCTTGACGACGCCATAGGAGGATCCTTTAAAGGCGAAGTTCACCCCTACCCCATAGGAGAAGGTCATGGAGTTGTAATGCTTTTTGTCTAGGCCGCCGAGATAATCCACGAACTCCTTGGAGAAATCGTTGGTATGGATCACCCTCCCCGCGCTAGGGTCATAGGCATAATATTCGTCCTCGGAAGGGAATTCCTTTCCTTGGTTTTGGGTTCCGAAGAACTGGGTGGTCGTGGTCGAGGACATCGAGATGGGGAAGCCCGCGAGCGAGTCGCGTTCCATCTCGGCCACTTGGCCGTTGATGCCCGAAGATAAAGATAGGACCAAGCCGATGCCGATGATGCCGATGCTACCCGCGATGGACGTCGCGATCGTGCGGCCTTTTTTGGTTAAGAGGTTCTTGCCCGAGGATTTGAGGGCTTGGAGGAAGGACATCGATGTGCCCTTCTTCTTCGTACCTTCAAGGGCACCCTGTTTTGCCTCGGCTGGCGCGGAATCCTTCTGGATGACGCCATCGAGCATCTCGACGACGCGGGAGGAATAATCGCGGGCGATATCGAGGTTATGGGTGACCATCACCACGAGGCGGGTCTTCGCGATCTGGGCGAGCAAGTCCATGATTTGGGTGCTCGTCTTGGAATCGAGGGCGCCCGTCGGCTCATCACAAAGAAGGATATCGGGGTCGTTGATGAGGGCGCGGGCGATGGCGACGCGCTGCATTTGGCCGCCAGAGAGTTGGTTGGGGCGCTTGTTTGCCTTCTCCTTGAGCCCCACTTTCTCGAGCATTTCCAAAGCCTTTTCTTTGCGGGCCTTCGCGGGGACGCCGCTTAAGGCGAGGGACATGATCACGTTATCCAAGACATTGAGGTGCTGGATGAGACTATAGGATTGGAAGACGAAGCCGATGCGGTGATTGCGGTAGCTGTCCCAATCCGCGTCCTTATATTCTTTCGTGCTTTGGCCATCGACCAGGATGTCGCCTGAATCGTAACGGTCGAGGCCACCGATGACGTTGAGCAGCGTCGTCTTGCCACAGCCGGAAGGACCGACGATGGAAACAAGGCCGGAGTCGCCGAAAGAAAGCGTCACTCCATTGAGCGCCTGCACCGCTTCTTCCCCGGCGCCATAGGATTTCTTGATATCGCGTAATTCGATCATAACGTTTACCTCGTCCAGATGATAGGTGGTTTGTCCCAATGGATAGGGTGACCGTCTTAATCTGTCCGTGGCAAAGCATAAACTGTACTAACTGTATTATCAACAACGATGCGCCGATTGCAGGAAAGAAAGCGCTTGCGTAAAGCAAAAGCCCCACGCTTTTGGGACATGGGGCTTTCGTGAGTCAAGAACGATATTAGTAGATGCGGTTCTCGCTGCGCGGATCGAAGATGTGGGCTTTGCCGAAGTTGAAGGCGAGCTTCATCTTGTCGCCGATGCTGATCTTGTGGACCAGCGGGATCTTCGCGACGAGGTCGATGCCGGCGAAATTGCTGTGGATATAGTACTCGTGGCCGAGGAGCTCCGCGACGGCGACGTCAATCTCATAGGTCTCATCGGACTTGAATTCTTCGGCGTCATGGATGTCTTCGGGACGGATGCCATAGCAGATATCGTGTTCACCCGCGAGGGCGGCCTTATCGGCGTCGAGCTTGGCCTGGGCCTTGGAGAGCTCGGCCTCGAGGTCGGCGTCTTTGCCCTTGGAAGCGTTGAGCTTGTTCTGGAGCTCGGCGATATGGGCTTCGCCTTCTTCCGCCGCTTTCTTATAGAATTCGTCATGGGCCTTCACGAATTCCGGAGCCAACTTGATGTTGACGCCGTTGGAGAGCTTGACGACGCCATCGGCATAGCGGGCGGCGATGATGTTCATGGCCGGCGAACCGATGAAGGTGGCGACGAAGAGGTTGGCGGGGTTGTTGTAGATGTCGATCGGGGAGCCAATCTGCTGGATGTAGCCCCTCTTCATGACGACGATGCGGCTCGCCATGGTCATGGCCTCGGTCTGGTCGTGGGTGACGTAGATCGTGGTAGCGCCGAGGGATTCGTGGAGCTTGATGATCTCGGAACGCATCTGAACACGGAGTTTGGCGTCGAGGTTGGAGAGCGGTTCGTCCATCAAGAAGACCTTAGCGTTACGGACGATGGCACGGCCCAAGGCGACGCGCTGACGCTGACCACCGGAGAGGGCTTTGGGCTTGCGGTCGAGGTATTCTTCGATCTGGAGGATACGGGCGGCTTCGCGGACGCGGCGGTCGATCTCTTCCTTCGGGAGGTGGCGGATCTTCAAGCCGAACGCCATGTTGTTATAGACCGTCATGTGCGGGTACAAAGCGTAGGATTGGAAGACCATCGCGATGTCGCGGTCCTTCGGGGTGCGGTCGTTGGAATACTCGCCATCGATCCAGAGTTCGCCGCGGGAGATATCCTCGAGGCCGGCGATCATGCGGAGGGTTGTGGATTTGCCGCAGCCAGAGGGGCCGACGAAGACGATGAATTCCTTCTTCGCGATGTCCAAGTTGAAGTCAAAGACGGCCTGGACGTTGTTGTCGTAGATCTTGTCGACGTGACGGAGGGAGACGTAGGAAAGGTCCTTCTTCTCCTGCTCGGTGAGTTCGGTTTTGGTTTCTTCAGCCATATTCGTTTCCTTTTTTGTTTTCGTTGGTTTCCCAACACAGTTGCCTATAGTGTAAAGAAAGCGCTTTCGTTTGTCTTGTGCACGATGCACAAATCGAAAGCGCCCTGATGTTTTTGGACTAAAGACGGCCGCCGCCGAGGTCGAAATACAGCTCGAGCAGCAAGGCATTATGGTAGTCGCGGATATCAAGTCCCGTCTTAGCGATGAAGGCGTTGAGGCGGTAATTGAAGGTATTGCGATGGATGATGAGCTTGCTCGCGGCAAGGCAGGCGTCGAGTCCGCACCGCAAATAGGTCCCTGCCGTGAGCATCAAGTCGCGCGGCACGTCCTTGAAGAGTTTCATCAAGGGACCGAAGGAAGTGAAGTTCCCGAAGGAGATTTCGCGCATGATGACATCGGTCGGGAAGCAACATTGGTTCGGCAGATAACGGAGGGCGTTATGGAGCAGTTTCTCCTCGAAGGACGTCCTTTGATGGGCGGCAAGGCACGCAAGCGGCGCTCCGATGTCGTCGTGGAGGACGCTGAAGAGGTCGTCGAGGATGGCGCTTTGGTTCGCCTCGGCGATGAATTCGCCCGACACATCGTCAAAAAACTCGATGGATTCCTCCGCGATCCCCGCCTCCAAAAGGCACGAAAGAAAATAATCGCGCGGTATGGGATTGGTGGAGAGGAAGAGGAAATGTTTTTCCATCGATTAGACCTTCAGCAAGAAGCACTCGAAGGGACGGAGGGTGAAGACGTGGTCCTTCAGAAGCACGTCGCCATAGTTGTGGAGCACGACGTCGCGAATCATGTGATAGAAGGAGAAATAGGTTTCGTACGGGCGCAAGGAGGCAATGACGACGAGGTTCTCTTTTCCTTCGTGCATATAGGCGAGGACGTCGGGATGGTTGAAGTCGAGAATGTGGAGCTTCCCATGGAGGACGATGTCGTTGATCTCGGGCTCGCGGCGCTTCAGGATAGCGTATTGGAAGAAGTTGATGATGGACCAAGGATCCTTCATCTGGTCGAGGACGTTGACGCCTTCCTTATAATTCTCGTTTAGGGCATTGACCGCGATTTTCTTGCCAAATCCTGCGTTCTCCTCGTGATTCCATTGCATGGGCGTGCGGGCGTTGGCGCGGGAGGTGCGGCAAAGATAATGGGTGATTTGGGCGTCGCTATAGCCGCGGGCGCGGAGAGAGAGGACCTCGTTTTTGGTGCTGACATCGCGGAAGAAATCCTCCGGTTTGGCATATTCGGCGTTGCTCATGCCGATTTCGTCCCCGTTATAGATGAAGGGGGTGCCATAGAAGAAGAGCAGGATGGTCGCGAGGGCCTTTGCGGATTCGTTGCGGTATTTCGTGGAACCGTATTGAGAGAGGACGCGCGGATGATCGTGATTGCACCAATAAAGGGGCATATCCGCTTTTTCGTGGCAGGCATCGTACCAGCGCATGAAATTGCGCTTTAGCTCAAGGACATCGGTGAAGATCTCCTCGTCGTTCTTATCGATGGAGCCATAGGCGCCATTGCACCAGGCGGTATCGAAATTGAAGACCATGTTGATGGGCCCACTTTGACGGTCGCAGTACCTCAAGGCCTCTTCGGGGCTCACGCCGCCGCCGACTTCGCCGATGGAGAAGGCGTGTTTCGGGGCGAGGACTTCCTTCTTGAACTCAAGGAGGTAGTCCAGCACTTCCGGACGGTTGGAGAAGCGCGACGTATCATAGACGAGGCCGTTCTCATCCGCGGGGAGGGAAGAAGAGGCGAACGAGAGGTCCTTCGCGAGATGGGCGAGGGCATCGAGGCGGAAGCCGTCGACCCCCATGTCCAAATAATGACGGGCGATTTCGTAATAGCGTTGACGTAATTCGGGGTTCGACCAGTCGACGTCGGGCATCTTCTTGGAGAAGATATGCATGTAGAAATCGTCGGTCCCCTCGACGTTTTCCCAAACGGAGGTCGAGAAGAATCCTTTCCAGTTGTTCGGCGGAAGGAGTTGATCGCCCTGGCGGACGCCTTTGCGGAAGAAATAGTAGCCGCGCTCGGGGGAGGATGGGTCGCTCAAGGCTTTTTGGAACCATGGATGCTCGTCCGAGGTGTGGTTTAGGACGAAATCGACCACGATGCGGAGGCCCCGCTTATGCGCTTCTTCGAGGAGCTTCTTGAAATCCTCCTCGGTGCCGTAAAGCGGGTTTATTTTGTAATAATCGGAGACGTCATACCCGTTATCGTCCATCGGAGAGGCGAAAAGTGGGCAGATCCAAAGTAGATTGACCCCAAGTTCCTTGAGGTAATCGAGTTTGCTGACGATGCCTGGGATATCCCCTACCCCGTCTCCATTGCCATCGCAGAAGGTCTCGGGATAGATGATGTAGCCGACAGAATCGTTCCAAAAAGGTGCGTTGTTTTCCATAATTCTACATTATGCCTTAAATTGTCCATTTTGGGGATACCGAAAGACACATGTGCAAAAATCGCCTATAGCATACCCCTTCCTCCGTTTTTTTGATTGCGAAATTATGGCATTGAAGTAGGAAAGAACGCCATTTGATGCATAAATAACGACATTCTACGCGACATCGAACGATTTTTTTTGCATCTTTTTGTTTTCTCTTGATAATAAGGGCGACGACACCTACGACGAATCCGACCCACCTGTTAATGCAGGAACCACTTTGGAGGAAACAAAAAAATGAAAGTGGGTAAATCATTCGCCTTCGCCCAGCTCGTGGAACGGCTGCTCAAAGGGGAAAGCATCGACAAGGCTTCATTTGTATCCTCGTTCGAGATCACCGACGACCAGTTCCACCGTTATATCGCCGGCTCCAAGAAGTACATGGACCTCTTCCACCCGGAATATGAAGTCGCCTTCCTGAAGTCCGATAACATCTACGTGTTGCGCCGAAGAAAAGCGAACATCAATCCGATCCGATAACGAACGCCCTCGTCTCATCGCGAGGGTTTTCGTTATGGGCCCACAAAAGAGCAAGACTTATACATTTTGAATTTCCCCGCAAAACCCCGCCCTTTTTGAAAATAACCGCGCAGCCCCCATTGGGGCTTGCCTTTTGAGGAGAACGGCTGCGTATATTTCGGGCAAAAATAGCCTATATAAATATAGGTAAAGGAAGGCGGAGGTTGGGAAGCCTTGCAAATCTTACGCCGCCGGCTTGCAAAATTGTTGGAATCTTTACGCGGACGCGCGATAATTTGCGTAACGAGAAATTGGAGGTTTACACAGAAACTATGCTCGTCAACGCAACAAGAATGCTCCGCGAAGCCCACGATGGCCATTACGCGGTCGGACAATTCAACATCAATAACTTGGAATGGACCAAAGCCATTCTCCTCACCGCGCAGGAAATGAAGTCGCCCGTCATCCTCGGCGTCTCTGGTGGCGCGGGCAAATACATGGGTGGATTCAAAGTCGTCGCCGCCATGGTCAAGGCCATGGACGAATGCCTCGGCATCACCGTCCCCGTCTGCTTGCATCTCGACCACGGCAACTACGAACAGTGCCTCGCCTGCATCGAAGCCGGTTTCACCTCGATCATGTTCGACGGCTCTTCCCTCCCCTTCGCCGAAAACGTTCAGAAGACCACGGAACTCGTCCGTCTCGCCCATGACAAGGGCCTCTCCATCGAAGCCGAAGTCGGCGCGATCGGTGGCACCGAAGACGGCATCACGGCCGATGGCGAAGTCGCGGATCCCGCCGAATGCGCGAAGATCGTCGCCCTTGGCGTCGACTTCCTCGCCGCGGGCATCGGCAACATCCATGGCATCTATCCGGAAAACTGGACCGGACTCCACTTCGACGCCCTTGAGAACATCCAGAAGGCGACCGGCGGCATCCCCCTCGTCCTCCATGGCGGTACCGGCATCCCGGATGATCAGATCCGCAACGCCATCAAGGGTGGCATGAGCAAGATCAACGTCAACACCGACTGCCAGCTCGTCTTCGCGGCCGCAACCATCGAATACTGCGCGGCTGGCAAGGCCGACCCCACTGGCGCGAACAAGGAAAAAGGCTACGATCCTCGTAAGCTCCTCAAACCGGGCTTCCTCGCCATCCAAGCCAAAGTCAAAGAGAAGATCCTCCTCTTCGGCTCCGACAACAAGGCCTGCTAAGCAAATCCATTTGGGAGGGGACAAACGCGTTCCCTCCTTTTCTTTTTGGCTGAAAAGCACCACTTCCGTTCATTTTCTTTTCGATACTTTTGAAATTCACGTCTATATGTGAATGGAGGTGCTCTTTATGAGTCCAAAGAAAAAACGCAAACAAATTAAAAAAGCATCCGTTCCACGGCAAGCCATATCCACTGTGGACCGCGAAAAGGCATTGCAATGGCAAAAGGACGCGAACCTTCTCGATAATCTCGCGATGAGCATGGCACTGGAAAACGACGTCGAGGCAGCCACCGAAATGCTTCGTCCCATCATCGGGGACCCGTCTTTGCGGGTAACGGAAATCCATACGCAGGCATACATCCCGCCCGTCGGGCCAAATGCAAGGACCGTGATCTTCGACGCTTTGGCCACCGACGAGCACGGCGGCGCCATCGATATCGAAGTCCAGAAAGCATCGGCATATTTTTCCAAAGAACGAGCTTTATATCACGGTTGCTCCCTCGTACATGCGAAAGCGCTGAATAAAAATGAAGTTTTTCCGAAGTTTCGCCGGTGCGTGGTCGTATTTTTCTGCGATGGTGACTTCATCCACTCGAAAATCCCGGTATCCCATATCCGTCCATTCTTGCAAATAGGAGAACCGGAAATGGAACCGTTAAGCCATCTTTTGGAAATCCACATCGTCAACGTGCGGTCGGAGCGCGCTAGTGGAGAGCTTCTCAAACTATTTAACGACCTCAAAGAAAAGGATCCGGATAAAATGAGCTTATCGAGCCTTGCAATTGCTTTGGGCAGAGTAAAGAATAAGAGCATGAACCAGCGTGAGATCCAGTGGGTCGTTGACCACATGAGCCGCGAGCAGGTCGAGGAAATGCTCCGCCGCGAGGAGGCCGCCCGCCAAGAAGGCATCGCGGAAGGCATCGAGAAA
>JAFSVB010000072.1 GCA_017450325.1 Bacilli bacterium
GGAAATTGCGGTTTTGTGAGGATTTAGAAATCAAATCTGTAAATATCTACGCAAAAAGCCTAGATTTTTCGATTTAAAGACGCGGGGTGTTTTCTCTACTAGCAAAATCGACGCGCCCGCATTACCATATTTTTAACATATATGAGGTAACGCATATGGCTAAAAAAGTAGCCGAGGGTTCTTCTTCGGGCCTCAAGCTAAATTACAAGCGAACGCTGATTATCGGCTTCGCCTTCTTTGGAATCTTGCTGCTCTGGCAGTTATATGATTCCTGGTGCTCGCGCATGCTCACCGAGCTTTTCGCGCGCTGGAAGTTCAGCCTTCCCGCGAACGTCCCGCCGACGAAGGCCCAACAAGAGGATGTCTCCTATTTGGTTGGCCTCGTCATGGCTATCGACAATATCGCTGCATTGATCATGCTGCCGATTTTCGGGAGACTTTCGGATAAGACCCACACCCGCTTTGGTAAACGCATGCCTTATATCTTGATCGGCACTCTCGTCTCCGCGATCGTTTTCCCGATGATCCCGGTCTTCTTCCATATGAATTCGGTCGCCGGCGTCGTCGCGATGATGGCCGTCGTCCTATTCTTCATGATGATGTACCGCAACCCCGCCGTCGCCTTGATGCCCGACATCACGCCGAAGCCTTTGCGCTCCCGCGCGAACGGCTTAATCAACATCATGGGCTATATCGGCGGTGGCATCGCCACGGTTCTTGGCTTATTCTTCTCCCTCACCCGTTATCTTGGCTATGCCTACATGACGCCCACCGCCTATCAGGCCGCCGAAGTTAAGCCCGAAATCATCGAGACCGTCATGGCGGGCGAGTCGGTGGATTACTACGTCGTCGCCAACACCAACTGGTGCACGGGCAACCTCTGGGCCATCATGCTGCCTTTCATCATCTGCTCCGTCATCATGATCATCTCGGTCGTCATCCTTTTCTTCAAGGTCAACGAAAACAAGCTCGCCAAGGAGCTCGAACCCGAGATGCGCCGCGGCGAAGAAGAAGCGGAAGTCCTTGCCAAAGTCGAGACCGACGAGCATGCCGCGATGCCGCGCATCAACAAAATTACACTTTGGCTCATCCTCATCGCCGAATTCCTCTGGTTCATGGCTTCTAATGCCGTCGCGACCTTCCAGACGAACTACATGACCATCGCCGTCAATAAACAGTTCGAGTTCTCGATGCTCATCACCATCTTGGGCGGCGTCGGCTCGGTCGCTGGCTTTGCCATCGCGGGCCGCATCGCCGACAAAATCGGACGTAAGATGACTATTGTCATCGGCTTAAGCGGCGCCTTGCTCTCCTACGTCATCTTCTGCTTCACGCCAATCGTCCCTGAATCCTTCACCACGGCCCTGCTCATCATCATCTGGCTGATCAATGGATTCAGTTTCTCTTTGGTTCATACGAATTCCTTCCCGATGGTCGTCGAGCTTTGCGCCGACTCTAAGATCGGCCGTTTCACCGGTTATTATTACGCCTCCTCGATGACCGCCCAGACCATCACCCCAGTCTTGCTTGGCTTGCTGGTCAAGTTCCTGCCGCAAGGCTATGCCGTCTTGCCGTTCTATGCCGCGGGCATGGTCGCCGTATCCCTCGTTGTCTTCTGCTTCGTAAAGAACGCCAAAGTCGGGCACTTAGGCACCGCCAAAGGCCTCGATGCGTTCGCGGATAATGATTGATCTATGCCGGCGATTCTCGTTCATTACACCTTCGCGCTTTCCGCCATCCCCGAGGAGGACATTCCTTTTCGCGATGTCGTGAACCTGGGCTCACAGGGCCCGGATGCCTTCATGGCCTATGGCACCGTCCCTTGGAAAAAACGCGAGGAAGTGAAAAAGATCCGGCAGTGGGGGCATACGATGCACGCGCTCCCCGTCGAGTCCGTCTATCTCAAGATGATGGAATACGCGGATTCCTCGCCTCATAAGGACATGCTTTATGCCTATATCGACGGCATTTTGATGCATTATTCCGTCGACCGCATCTGCCATCGTTACATCTTCTATCGTTCCGGGTTCGATGAGAATGGCATGCTCGTCGGGTACTGGAGCTGGTCCCATGGCTTCTTTGAGGCGGTACTCGACAAGACACTCGCGAAGAAAAAGGGAACCTATCAGAAGATGTCGCGCTGCATCGAGGCGGATAAAGGCCAAGTCTCCGAAATCTCAAAGATGTGGGCCTATGCCTCTCCCTCCCATCTTGACGATGGCGCTTTCTTGCGGAGCCAAGAGGATTTCGTTTCCGCGGAAAAGATGCTTTATAACCCCCATGGATTCCGCCGTCCGTTATTCAAGCTCATCGGGAAATACGCCGCCCCATACTCCCAATGCCATCCGTTCTTCATGAAAAAGTTCGCACGTCTCGACGTCCTCAACGAAAAGAAGGAAGAATGGATCGATCCGTGCACGGGCGAGAAGAGGAACGAGTCCTTTGAAGAGATGCTTCAGATCGCCCTAGAGGACTTCAAACTGGTCCATCAAATGGTGCTTCGTGCCAAACAAGGTGAGGATATCCGAGAAGAATTCGCCGCATGGACGAAGAACAGGGACCACGACGGCAGCCCCATCGGCAGCAAGAAGGTGAATATGTCCTTGTGCTGGGAGAAACTCGGCATTAAAAAGTACCTTCCGCCGCAGAAAAAGACGTAAATCCTTAACAAATCGTCCTCTTTTCCTTATTATAAGGAAGACATTATGAAAACGAAGAAGAACCGCAATAAGACGTACGCGATCATCTTTCACGAAGATGCATTGCTTTTCTGCCGTGGACTTGGGGAGATCGCCTGGTCGCTTCCCGCGGATATGAACGACGCAAACCTGCGGAATTCCCTGCAAAAAGTCCATGGATTTGAAATTGAGGATGCGCAACGCCTCCCGATTTTCCATACCAAAATCCAGGGAAAGAAACAAAAGATTGAGCTTTACCTCTTCCGCCTTTCCGGCAAGCCGATCGAAGACGGAACCGAATGGGCCTACTTTGAAGAGTTCAGCCCTTCGCTACAGAATATCGATCCCGTGATGGCGCTTGTCGCCAAGCGCGCCTTCATTTATGCGCCTCTTTACCTTCGCCAAGAGCGGACCGTGCCTCTTTTAGAGCCGGAGCAGAAAATCGTCGAATGGGAAATCGGTGCATTGAAATTCTTCCGCCGTTATATCCCTCGAGGCGAGCGCAAACAATTCAAGGCTTTGACGGAAATGGCCTCCAGCGTCCGCCGCATGAACTATGCCTTTAAGGCGTTATGCCAAACCTACCGCGTAGACCCAAAGCTCTACAACGAGCATCTTGCGTATCTTCAAAGGAAGAAAAAAGTAGAGGCCCATAAATGAAGTTCTTCCGCCCGGGCTATTGGCAAAAACTCGTCCTCTTTTTGATTTTCCTTGTCCAGCTACTCGCGGTCGTCGCTTTGCTTATCTGGCTCATCGACCTCGCGGGGTCGCAGGGCTATGGCTTCATGCTCGCCTTCGTGGCAATCGCCTTTATCGCGGACCTTCTTACCGCCATCTTCATTTTCTCCACGCCTTCTCCCGACGTCTATAAGCTGTCCTGGCTTTTTGCCGTATTTGCGATTCCGGTCGGCGGCGTGCTCATGTACGTCTTTTTCGCAAACAAGCAAGCGAACTACCGTCAGCGTCAGAAGCTCCGCAAATACCGTGAGCCCATCGAACATGAGCCCTCGCCAGAAGAGGCCGTCGAAGCGTTGAAGAACACGTCCATGGAGGCCTATCGCATTTCCTCCTACCTCGAGGCTAAGGCCCATGGCGGCGTCCATCAAAACACCAGCGTCCGCTTCTTCCCCCTCGTCGATGATGCCTTTGAGCCAATCCTTGAGGAACTGCGCAAGGCGGAGCATTTCATCTACCTCGAGTTCTTCATTGTCGCCTCAGGTGTCTTTTGGGATTCCATGTTGGAAATATTGAAAGAGAAGGCCGCCGATGGCGTCGATGTTCGCTTCATCTATGACGATGTCGGCTCTTTGACCACGGCTCCGATCGGCTATGCCCAGACGCTGACCAAGATGGGTGTGAAAACCATCTGCTTCAATCCGTTCCGACCGATGATCGACATCCGCATGAACAACCGCGACCACCGCAAGATTCTCATCATCGATGGCCACACTTGCTTCTCCGGCGGCTTCAACCTCGCGGACGAATACATCAATAGACTCGAGCGTTTCGGGCATTGGAAGGATAACGCCATCCTCCTCAAGGGCGAGGCGGTATTAAACTTCACCAACATGTTCCTCGCGACTTGGACGACCGCTTCGGCGCAGCCCGAGAAGAAGCTCGACCGCTCCGTCCGCGCCATCACCCATCATAAAATGGATTTCCTCGCCCCGAGCGTCTACATCGACGAAGTCGGTGGCTTCCCCGAATCCGATGGTTTCGTCCAGCCTTATGGCGACCTTCCGTTTGATAACGAAGCAGTAGGGGAGCGGGTATATATCGACATGATCAATGCGGCCACCGACCATCTTTACATCGTCACCCCGTACTTGATCATCGACAAGGAAGTCGAGAACGCGATTAGCCATGCGGCGCTTCGCGGCGTGGACGTGCGCCTTCTCACGCCCCATATTCCCGACAAGCCCGCCGTCTTCAATTTGACCCGCATGAGCTATGGTCCCCTTATCAAAAGCGGCGTCCACGTCTATGAGTACACCCCTGGATTCGTCCATGAGAAAACGTTCATATGCGACGGGAAGATGGCGACGGTCGGCACGATTAACCTCGACTATCGATCGCTCTACCTCCACCTAGAATGCGGAACGTTCATGGTAGGCTGCAGCTGCATCCAGGATATGGAAAAGGATTTTCTCGAGACGATTGGAATCTCGGAGGAAATCTCCTTGCCCCGCTGGAAGCATTGGCGTGATCGCCAGTACTGGTATTGGACCGTTTTGAGGATTATCGCTCCCTTCCTATAATGCCCCTTTGGTTACAAAGCGACGCAGCAAAGACGTCGCTGGAGATACGATTATGAACGATACGACATTCCACACTTACCGCGCCCATCCGGACCTCGCTTTAACATTGTGCGATCTCGGTGCGAGCATCTATGGGTGCAAATTCCAAGGGGTCGAGATGACCTACACCACCGACGAGACGACGTTTGCGCTCCCGAACAAGGAATTCTTCGGCCAGTTCGTCGGGCCGGTTGCCGGACGCATCAAAAACGGCAAACTGCGGGAATTCACCTTTGCTCAAAACGAAGGTACCAATGCGCATCATTCCAGCCAATATCGCTGGTGCTGGCTCCCGTTTGAACGCACCGTCGAGGAGACCCCAGAAGGGATCGTCGTTCGCTTCATTAGGCGCGGCGAGCTTTTTGGCGGGAAGTTCGAGGCGACCGCCACGTATACGCTCTACCGCAACCGTCCCGCCTTCCGCGTTTGCCTAGGTTTTGTCTCCACCGCGGATTGCCCATGCAACCTCACCTGCCATGCCTATTGGTCGCTTGGGGAAGAAGATGCCGCGAACATCTTCGTCAAGATGCCAACCACGCACGTCATGTCCTATGAGGCCGGTGGAATCCCCGCCAAATATGTCAAATCAAGTGGAATTTATGACTTCACCAAGGGAAGGAAACTCGATCAGCCGTATGATCATGCCATCCTTCTTAAAGAAGGGGAGATGGAGGCTTGGGGCGAGCGCTTTGGCATGAAGCTTCATAGCGACGCGAACGCGGCCCAGCTCTACGTGGACGTTCCAAGCAAGCAACGCCTTGGCCATAGTGCAGGCTTTGCCTTTGAATGCGAACGCCATACGACCATGGACGAATCCATGATCCTCCCCGCGGGAGTAAAAGAGGAAACGACCATCGAATACGAATTCTATCGGAGGGAAAGCAATGATTGAGAATACAGTCAAAAAGCTCATTATCTACGCAAAACGCCATCTATTTTTGCAAGAGAGCGATCTCGTTTACGCCGAGAACATGGTCTTGGGATACCTTGGTTGCCTCACGCCGAGCAATGAGCCCATCGACGAAGACGCCATCGAGGCGATGGACGTTCCAGACGCCTTGGTCGAGGAACTCATCGAAGAACTGAAGAAGCAGGGCATCGAAGCGAACGAGGCGGAGCGCAAAGCCGTCTACGTCCTTGGCTTGCTTTCGCCTCGTCCTTCCACGGTCCAAGACGTCTTCACTGGACTCTACCAGGCCGATCCTAAGGAAGCGACCGAATACCTTTATGCCCTCTCCGTCGCGAATTACTATGTGCGCAAGACGCAGATCGATAAGAACATTCTCTTCAATGCGAAGTTCGAGCAGGGGAGCGACCTCGAGGTCTCCATCAATCTTTCCAAGCCCGAAAAGAAGAACTCCGACATCGCCAAACTACTCGTCGCCAAATCGACGAGCTACCCGCTTTGTTTACTCTGCCCCGAAAATCTCGGCTTTTATGGCCAGGACCGCCATCCGGCCCGTGGCAATCTCCGTTATGTCGAATTGCCTTTAGAAGGCAGGACGTGGTATCTGCAATTTTCGCCCTATGGCTATTTCGACCGGCATTGCATCCTCTTCCAGAAAGAGCATGAACCGATGGTCATCGACCGCCGCATCTTCGCGACGCTTCTTGCGTTCGTCGACGCCTTCCCACATTATTTCATGGGATCAAACGCCGACCTTCCCATCGTCGGCGGGTCGATTCTCAACCATGAGCATTTCCAAGGCGGCGCCCACCTTCTTCCCGTCATGAGGGCACCCGTGAAGAAAGTCATCCCCACGAAAGACGCTTCCATCTCCCTCGGGGTCTTGGATTTCTATAACACCTCGCTTCTATTGAAAAGCAAGGATAAGCAGCGCCTCTTAGATGCCGCGGAGAAGATGCTCCGCTTATGGAGAGGATATGATGACGCGGAGAACCAGATTCTCCATGGCGATGAGAAGAACCCCCATAACACGATCACCGCCCTCGCCCGGAAAGTCGGCGAGGAGTATCTGCTGTATTTGATCCTTCGCAATAACCGCTGCGACGAAACGTATCCCGATGGCATTTTCCATGTCCATCCCGAGCGTTCGCACATCAAGTCCGAAGGCATCGGCCTGATCGAGGCGTCGGGACTCTTCATTTTGCCCGCTCGCCTGAAGCGGCAAGGGAAGCAGGTCGAGGACGTCATCGCACGGAATTTAGACCACGAAACGGCCCTCAAGGAATACCCGGACATCGAGCCGTTCTTCCCAATGATCGAAAAAATGAAGAAAGACGATCAATCTTTAGAACAATATCTTGGCAATGTGTGTCAAAATATCCTCAACGATGTCGCCGTGTTCAAAAACGATGAACGCGGGCGCGTTGGACTCATGAAATTCTTGGAGGCTTGTGACCTATGATTCTAGCGGACAAATCGAGAAAGCTTTATAAGGAGACCTTCGGCAGCGAAGGTACGCGCATCTTCTATTCCCATGGGCGCCTTGAGCTCATCGGCAACCACACCGACCATCAAGGTGGCGCTTGCCTCGTCTCGGGCGTGAACCTCGGCATCACCGCCGCGGTTTCCACGAATAAGGATGGAGCGGTGCGGTTCGTCTCCGAAGGCTATGCCCCCTTTATGTTCCATACCGACGAGCTCCAGAAGAAAAAAGGAGAACTCGGCACGACGCTCGCCTTATGCAAGGGCGTCCTCTTCAAGATGAAGGAAATGGGGTATAAGGTCGGCGGTTTCACCTGTGCGCTCGTCAGCGACCTCCCTTCCGGCTCTGGATTATCCTCTTCCGCCGCGGTTGAGGCCCTGATCTGCGAAATCGTCGATGTCCTCTATAACAAAGGCAAGATGTCGCCGATGGACAAAGCGGTGGTCAGCCAGTTCGCCGAGCGCGAATATTTTGGCAAGCCCTGCGGATTGCTCGATCAGATCGGCGTTTGCTATGGTGGCGTCGTTTACGTCAACTTCAACCAGGAGGGCAAGACCTACGTCGAGCCGCTTCCTTATAAGCTGACCTTGGTGCCGGTCCTCGTCAATACGGGCGGAAGCCATGCGGGACTCACCCATCTTTACGCCTCCATCCCCGAGGATATGTTCTCTGTCGCGAGGAATCTCCTTGGCGTTGAGAAACTCTCCGATTGCACGATGCGCGAATTCTTAGAACGCGTTTGCGTCCCCTGCGATGGCGTGAGCGAGCGCGCCAAGCTCCGCGCGCAGCATTATTATGATGAATGCCGCCGCGTCGAGGATTGCCGCAAAGCCCTGAAAGAGGGTGACTCCTCCACGTTCTTGCAATCCATCCGCATGTCTCAGGAATCCTCCAAGGGACTGCTTGGCAACACCATGGTCCCGGGACAATATCAGAAGTCCCCGCAGCAAGCCGTCGATATCGCAAACACCATCATCGGCAAGGGCGCTTGCCGCATCATGGGCGGTGGCTTTGCCGGAAGCATCCTTTGCTTCGTCTATCCAGACGACCTCAAGGGCTTCGTCGCCGGCATGAGCAAGTATTATGGCAAAGACGCGGTGACCCCGCTACAAATCGAGGAAGGCGGCGCAAAGGAAGTCCGCTAAAGCATGCGAACACTGTTTGTCGTCCGCATTGGCAATCTCCCGTATTTCCTCTTTATTCTATTTTTATTTGGGGTGACGGCCCTTTCGTCATACCTTTGCAATAGATTTGGTAAGAAGTTCGCTTTCCGTTACATCAGCGTCATCCTTTGGGCGAACTTTGGACTGCACTTCCTAAAACAGCTTTTACCCCATTTTCTTGCGCAATTCCCCTATGGTTTGGCTGATTCTGCCTTTCCGAATCTATGCGCGGTCTTGATCATTCTCGCCCCGTTCATCTTCCATTTCGGGAATGATTACCTCAAGGATTATTTCTATTACATCGGGCTCCTTTCCGGCGTTTTGGTCTATCTAGTACCGACGGGGGCGATGCGCACCGACCTCGCCCAAGGGGATTATTATTTCGAGACATTCCGCTTCTATTTCTGCCACTGGCCTTTGGTCGTCGGGAGTCTCCTCATGGTCAGCCAGGGCTTCCATAAACTCAACTGGAAACGTCTTTGGGCAATTCCGCTGATGTTCTGCGCGATCCTCGCCATCATCGCCATCGACCAGATCTTCTTCGGGCCGGTGATGAAATTGCCTGGTTACCCCTATGAATGGGTGGGCGAGCATGGCGTGCTCAACCGCATGAACGTCTCCTCCGTCTATTCGAACCAATCGATGCAGTTTGGGCCACAGCCAGGTGTCGATGCCATCTTGGGTTGGCTCTATCCCGCCTTGATTCCTGGTCTTATGACTTATTATGTTGGCGGGGAGATTTATTTCACCCCCGTCATCTGGATCATGCCTTTCATTTATATTGGGACGGCGATCCTCGGGCCGCTTATGACCCTTCCTTTCGAGCGCAAGGCAATGCGCGCGGACATTCTTGGATTGCGACAAAAAATGAAAATGCGCGCGTTCCATCGGCGCGAAGGCCGGTAACGTGCTAAACTTATTCAAACAACCAACAAGAGGTTTTTAATATGGACAGAAGATCAGCAGGCATTCTGCTCTCCGTGACGGCGCTTCCGTCTCGTCATGGCATTGGCGATTTTGGCGATAACGCGAAGAAATTCATCGATTCTTTGGATGCGATGGGCTTCCGTGTTTGGCAGATTTTGCCTTTAAATCCCTTAGGATATGGCAATTCCCCTTATCAACCCTATTCCAGCTTCGCGATCGACGAGCAATTCGTCAGTCTCGACGCGCTTACCAAAGATGGGCTTTTGGATGAAGTCCCGGACTTTATGCCCGATGCCCCGAGCGTCCAATACATGGCCGTGAAGGCCTTTAAGGGCGAATACCTCAAACAGGCGTTCGAGAAATACCTATCCCTCCATGGCGAGAAAGAAATCCAAAAGTTCGCCAAAGAGCATCCTTGGGTTTCCGATTGGTCCGTCTTCATGACTTTCAAGAAAAGATATCCCTGCTCTTGGAACGAATGGCCGAAGGAAGCGCAGGACTGGATTAAGACCCGTCCCGCCCTCGACGAAGAGACCAAGCACGCTTGCCTTTATGAGCAGTGGCTTCAGATGATCCTCTACCGTCAATGGGATGAAGTCCACGCTTATGCGAAAAAGAAAAACATCAAGATCATCGGCGATATCCCCTTTTATGTCGGATTCGATTCCTGCGATGTTTGGACGAGCCAAGACACGTTCCTCCTCGATCCCGAATCCCATAACCCGACCGTTGTCGCGGGCGTACCGCCGGATTACTTCTCCGAGGTCGGCCAGCGCTGGGGCAACCCCATTTATAACTGGGCGAAGCTCAAGGACAACGGCTTCGATTTCGTCCTCAACCGCATCCACCTCAACTCCGTCCTCTACGATATCCTGCGCCTAGACCACTTCCGCGCTTTCGATACCTATTGGGAGATTCCCGCTTCCTGCCCGACTGCGGTCGAAGGCGAATGGAAGGAACCCCCTGGATACGAATTCTTTGACCTCTTGTTCTCCAAGTATCCCGACCTCGACATCATCGCTGAGGACCTTGGCGATCTCCGCCCTGAGGTTTTGGTGCTCCGCGACCATTATCATTTCCCGGGCATGAACGTCATCCAGTTCACGTTCCACGATTACGAATTGCTCCATAAGGGCGATTGGGATGAAGAGAATTCCGTCGCTTATTTGGATACCCACGATAACGACACGATGCTTTCTTACTTCTATCTTCTCCCCGAAGAAGAGCAGGGCGCCTGGATCCATCGCCTGGGCGAACTTGGCATCACCGAAGGCAGCGTCGTCGATCGCATGATGACCTATTGCCTCAGGAAATCCGCGAAACTCGCCGTCTTGTCCATGCAGGACATTCTCAATCTCGACGTGCAGGCGCGTACCAACGTGCCAGGCACCGTCAATGACCGGAACTGGACCTGGAAGATGGCTTCCTTCGACGAATTCTTCGCCCGCGCCGACTTCCTGAAGGGCCTTATTGAGGATTCCGGTCGATAAGCATGCTCAAAATCGGCCTTATTTCTCTCGGATGCGCGAAGAATCTCGTCGACTCCGAGATGATGCTTGCGATGTTCCCGCACGATCGGTTCGCTTTTACGACCGTTCCTGCCGAAGCGGATTTCATCATCGTCAATACCTGTGGCTTCATCGAATCCGCGAAGCGCGAGTCGATCGACACCATCCTTTCCCTCGCCCAATATAAGGCGAAAGTCGTGGTGGTGGGATGCCTTGCACAGCGTTATCAGGAAGAGCTTAAGGAGCTCCTCCCCGAGGCTGATCTCATCGTCCCCATCCGCGACTATGGGGAACTCCATCGTTATTTCCACGACTTGACGGGCGAGGAAGGCATCCTTCCGATGAACCCGTTAAAACGCGTGATCTCCACCTCATCCTTTACGGCGTATCTTCGCATTTCGGAAGGATGCAACAATTTCTGCAGCTTCTGCGCGATTCCCTTTATCCGCGGCCGCTTTGTCTCGCGCCCTTACGACGAAATCCTCGCCGAGGCGCGTCAGCTCAAAGAATCGGGCGTCAAAGAGATTTCCTTAATCAGTCAGGACACCACGATCTATGGCCAGGATTTTAAGGGAAAGAAACCGGATATCTGCGACTTGCTACGCGCCTTAGAAGAAATCGGGTTCTACTCCATCCGCCTTCTATATCTTTACCCGAGCGAAATCAGCGATGAGCTCATCGATCTTATCGCAAATTCCAAGACGATCGCCCATTATTTCGATATCCCCGTCCAGTGTGCATCGGATAAGCTTTTGAAACTGATGCGCCGCCATTGCGACCAAAAGGAGACCGTTGAGCTCTTCCGCAAAATCAAGCAAAAGTGCCCCGATGCCATCTTGAGGACGACCTTGATCACGGGTTTTTCGGGCGAGACGATCGAGGACCAGCGGCAGACCCTGCGCTTCCTTGAGCAAATCCGTTTCGACCATATGGGGTGCTTCGCCTATTCTCCCGAAGAAGGAACCTATGGTGCCACACTTCCCCACCGTGTCCGCGCTTCGACCAAGCAGCGGCGCATGAATGAACTCATGGCGTTGCAGCGCAAGATATCCTACGCGAACAACAAAGCGCGCATTGGTGAGATGATGGAAGGCCTTGTCATCGATCGCGGTTCAGGGCCCAATGAATATAAGCTTCGTAGCTATTGGAATGCGCCTGATGATATCGACGGCAATATTTATTTCACGTCCAATAGACCATTAGATATCGGGGAAGTCGTCTCCGTAAAGATCACCGGCGCCTTCGTCTATGACCTCCATGGCGAGATCATAGAAGACTAAATCGCTTTTTGACAAATTGCTAATTATCCACGCAAAAACCGCTTTATTTTCGGTTTATAAGTTGAAGTTGCGTCGCGAGTCTGCTTTGTTTTCCTTACGCGCGTGAGCGTATATGCTTGTGCGCAATATTTTTTTATTGCGTAGCGCGTCCCACAAGCCTATAATAAGCCACGTTCCCCAAAAGCAACGCTGTCTTGCACAAGGTGAACTTGCCGCCCCCTGAGTTATGCTCGTGCATGATGAGGATACGGGGCTCTTTTTGTTTCTGAAGAAGAACTCGATGCGGCCGCTCGAGATGACGATGCGGTCGATGAAAACCCGGAAGAAATGCGCGCGGTCCTCCGCGTGCGTTTTTTCTTTCTCGAAGTAGTAGAGGAAGCCGGCGCGCACCGTCTCCCCGTCCACCTCGTCGGGTATCTCGCCGGACTGCTTGGAGATCTCGAGGGCGATGCGGGAGAGCTCCGCGTCGATGCCGAGGGAGCGCGAGCGGAAGACCTCGAGCTCGACCGCGCCCGCGAGGTAGGCGTCGAGCAGGCGCGTCTTCCTTTTCTCGAGGTCGGCCTTTGAGTCTTTGAGCCTAGGCAGGTCGGAGCCCTTGGCCATCTCGCGGATCCTAGCGTTCATCAGCTCGGCCAATCCGTCCCAGACGAAGTCGAGGTCGTCGTGGACGAGGCGCTCGATGGCCTCCATCACGCAGAGCTCGAGCTCCTCGGCGCGGATCACCTTCATCGCGCAGCGCTCCGCGTTCCTGAAGGGGTCGCGGCCATGGGAGGAGCCGCTGCAGCGGTAGTAGCGGATCGCGCCTCCCTTGTGGTCGGAGGCGGACCAGCCGACGAAGGGCGAGCCGCACTCCCCGCAGAAGAGGAGCCCGCTCAGAGCGTAGGGCTTCTTGACCTTGGGCTGCGCCCTCGTGGGCTTCTTTTTCTGTATGGACTCGTTGGCCAGGGCGAAGGCCTCGGGCGAGACGAGCGCGGGGGCGACGCCCTCGTAGAGCTTCCCGCCGTAGAGGTGGTCGCCGCGGTATAGAGGTTTTTGGATGATCTTGCGCAGCGCGTTATAAGAAAGCGGCTCCCCGCGCCTGCCCACGGCGCCGCGGGCGGAAAGGGCGCGGGAGATGTCGACCAGCGCCTCGCCTTGGCCCGCCCGCTCGAAGATCTCGATGGCGAGGGGCGCGCGCTCCGCGTCGATGGCGTAGCGCCCGTCGGGGCCCTTCTCGTAGCCAAGCGGGCACTGGCCGAGGACCATGCCCTTGGCCGCCGCGACGCCTTGGCCCTTCTTCGTCTCGCGGGAGAGATTGGCGGAGTAGTACTCGGCGTAGGAGTCCAGGATCCCCTCCATGATGATGCCCTCGGGGCCTTCCTGGATGTTCTCGAGGACCGACTCGATGCGGACCCCGTTCTCGCGGAGCAGTCGACGGTAGACCGCCGCGTCGGCGCGGTTCCTGGCGAAGCGGTCGAGTTTGTGCACGACCAGGACGTCGAAGGCGTGGAGGGACGAGTCCCCGACCATCCGCTGGAACTGCTCGCGCTTCATGACGTCCTTGGAGGCGCTTCTGGCCTCGTCGACGTAAAAGGCCACGAGGCGGTAGCCCTTGGCCTCGCAGTACTTGGAGATGGCGAGGCGCTGGGCCTCGATGGAGTAGCCGTCGCGCTGCATCTCGCTGGAGAAGCGGCAATAGGCGGCGGCCCTGATTTCCTCGTTCATGTGATGGTTCTCCGTTCCGGTTCCGCTTTCGCGCGCGTGATACGGGATACGTGATTAGGCGGGCAGGCGGTATATTTTCCGCCAAATCTCGTGCGTGCGCGTATCTGCGTTTTCGGAACCATTTATTTTTTTGTTTTGTTTTGATTATTTATTACGCGCGTATACGTTGGAGATGGTTCCGCAGTCGGTTCCGCAAGCCATTTTTGCGGAACCATCGGAACCCGAAACGGTTCCGCGCGGCGAATTGCGGAACCGGCGCGCGGCTATTTTTTATCGCCCTCCATCCGCTCGATCAACTTCATGAAAAACACGAGATCCTCGTCGGATAGGTCCGAGTTCATCACGTGCCAGAGAAGCATGAAGCGCCCGCCGATGGAGTAGGGCACGCCGTCGGCGAGCATCGCGTTCCAGTAGTGCGTGGCGAGGGACTTCACCAAGGGGAGGAAGTCCTCGGGGTCCTCGCTTAGGAACTTGAGGATCTCGTCGCCGATCAGCTCAAGCGGGTCCGCGTGCAAGATCTGCCCGAACCGCTCCGCCATCTTGAAGGACAGCTTCGAGCGCCCAGTCTCCACGAGCCCGATGTAGCTCTGATTGCAGCCGGCGAGCTCCGCCAGCTTGGCCTGGCTCATCTCCGCCAGGGATCTATATTTCTTCAGGTTGTTCATGTGTGTCCTCCTGCGCAACCATATTTTAACACGCGCAAGAGTTAAAAATTAGCATTTTTCTAATTTTAGATGTTGCAATTAGCAAAACACTAATTATAATGAAGGGGCCGGTGGGCAATACGAAAACCTCCTTAACAGCGTAGCGACTGCCATACCCTGAGCCCACCGGCGCCAAAAAGAAACACGGAGAAAACAAAAATGACCTACCTAGTACTCGCAACCGTCCGCAACGTCCTCGGCGAGGACACCGAGATCGCCGCCGAC
>JAFSVB010000073.1 GCA_017450325.1 Bacilli bacterium
ACACCCGTAGTATGTAAGGTGCTCCACAAGGTTTTCGCGTCCCATATCGTTCGGTATTCATTGTAAACCATCTCAGTTTTTGATGGTACGAAAGAAAAAGAGGGATGGCGTATGTTTAAAACAAAGGTTTTCTATGAGGCCCTCTGACCACAAATTTCCAGGTTTCCTTTTATGCGATCCATAGAGGGGCGCCATCTTCAGGACCGGGAGCAGCAACCTACATATAAATGTTAATTATTATTAACTTTTTATTGACAACCATCCTATTAGGCCTATTATTAGCTCCTGCCTAGGCAGGGAAAGGATGGCTATTATGTCCAACACCCTCATGATCGTTCTCGGCTTTGCCCTTATCTTCGTGGCGACCACGCTTGGCGCCGCGATGGTATATCTATTCAAAAAGGAGATCTCGCCAAAACTCAATACCGTATTGCTCGGTTTTGCCGGCGGTATCATGATTGCCGCGGCAATCTGGTCGCTTTTGATCCCTTCCATAGCGCAGTCCACGTCTTGGGATTGGTGGAGCTTCGTGCCCGCGGCAGGCGGAATCGTCATCGGTGCGGCCTTTATGGTGCTCATCAATAAGATCGTCCCCCACTTCCACAAAGGAACAGGCGAGGAAGAAGGCCTACATAGCGGGCTATCTAAACCGACCAAAATGTTCTTGGCCATGACGATTCATAACGTTCCTGAAGGGCTAGCCGTCGGCTTTGCGTTTGGCGGTGCCGCCTTGGTTGGCTCGCAAGAAGCGTTTCTGGCCGCTTTAGGTTTAGCTATCGGCATCGCCATCCAGAACTTCCCCGAAGGCGCAGCGGTATCCTTGCCGATGGCAAGTCAGTTGGGCAGCAAGAACAAAGCGTTTCTCTTCGGCGCGTTCTCAGGCATCGTTGAACCGATTGCCGCGATTGTCGGCTACTTCCTCGCGACATTAATCGCCGGCGCCATGCCTTGGCTCCTCTCCTTCGCTGCCGGAGCGATGCTCTTCGTCGTCGTTGAAGACCTCATCCCGGACGCCCATCTTGCAGAGCATCCGCACCTCGGGACATATAGCATTCTTTTCGGATTCGTTTTGATGATGGTGCTCGATGTCGCGCTTGGATAAGAAAATCTTTGCAAATCCGGCCTAAAATGGTTGGATTTTAAATGTTCAAGCAAACTTGAAGTTTTCCGCGCTTGTAGGAAAATGAAGACATGTCAAAAGCGTCCCGCGGAAAAAGAGGTGAGGCAAGCGTCGATGCCGTTTTGCAAAGCATCCCCAATGGTATGTTGTTAAGCGATGTCACTCTTATCGATGAAAAGAATGGGATGTCGCATCAAATTGATCACATCTTCTTTCATCCCCATGGCATCTTTGTCATCGAAACGAAAAACTATCGTGGCGCTTTTGAAGTAGACGCAGAAGGCGCGTGGCTAAGAAATAGTCGCGGCGAAACAACGCGCATTCGTAGCCCCCTCTACCAAAACAAAGGACACATGAAACAGTTGAAGCGTTTCTTAAAAACGCTGATGCCATCGTTCCAATCGTCGTATTTGTGCAAAATAACGCCCCTTACGTCGCCGATGAAAACGTCATCAACCTTAACGACCTGCCTCTATTCATCGATTCCTACCCTTATCGCAATCTCCTCAGCGTTTCTGAATGTGAGGCAGCAAAAGCAGAGGTCGAAACTCGTTCCGCGAGCATAAGCACAAGAGAGCATGTTGACAACATCGCTTATCTCAAGGCTTACCGCAAAGAGAAAGAGCAGGAGATGGCTTACGCGATTGAAACGGGGCGCTGTCCCGTATGTGGAAAGCCCATGCTTAAGAAGGAATTTCATTATAAGTGCAGCGCCTGCGATTTTCATTTCAGTCTGTAATAAAATCAGCGCAAATTTCAAATGAACCTCGCAAAACGGCAGTATTTTAATTTATTTAATCGGAGTCGGATGGTGAAAGAACAAAGGGATGGAATGCGGACCATCCATGCTATGGTCAACCTCTTCGAGATAAAACTCATAGGTATAGGAGAACGCCATCAACCCTAAGGAGTCGAGCTGTTCCTTGGCTTCTGGGCTCGTGGGAGGGGTGAAAAGCATCGCGAAGCTTGGAATGGAGGCTCCTTCTTTAAAAACGAAAATCCCGATGTATTCCTCGTCAGAACGCGGTAACGCAACACGATGTTCCAGCAAGTCGATTCCTTGTTGATGGACGCCCCGGTAGAAAGCACGGTATTCCGCGCTCGTCTTGAAGCCGAGCACATAAGCCGTGTCTTCGAACGGGACAAAGAGCTTTTCCAGAAGCCGAACCTCGTTTTTCGTCGGAACCGCCCCCTGCCATGTCAAGCTTGATAAGTCCGATGGCAGAAAAAGGAAATGGTCGGCTTCGACATAGAACGGCAGAGTTTCATCGCCATAACGGCCAAACAAACACTTTCTGCCGTTTTGAATGATTTGGAGCAAAGAAACGCTATGTCGCGCATCAAAGCCTTCGACTACTTGGTAATCGTCTTTCGCCGCTAGGTCCAACGAGGGTTTCTCCGTTTCGATAAGCGCGTTAATCGCATCGACCGTCTTTTGAATCAGCATGCGCCTCTGGTCAGGGTCTTCTCCAAGAACGACAAGGACATGAATCCGTTCCTGGTCGTCAGGCGATTGATAACGGACGAAAATCTCGCCCGTATCATGCTCATCTGGGGTCACCTCCAGAATGTAGGCGAGATGAAGGCGGTATGTTCTCCAGTCTCGTTCTCCCCATACGCCCTCATCCGCCTGAAGGCGATAAAAAAGACAACCGAGCTCGCGATCGTAACGAAGCTCTGCGCGAAAAGGCGAAGTCTTTAAAGGATCTACATAAAAGTATGGTCCCTGCGTCTTGATAATTTGATCGCCACTCATCTTTTTCTAAAAACTACGCAATTCTTTGAAAATATCCGCAAAAACGCTCTAAATATTTCAAATTATTATATATGTTACATCCTTACTTCAGGAACTTTTTCATCAAGTTCTTCTTTTCCTTCGTATAGGGATGCTCACGTAGCGGTAGGTTCCCGCGGGTCTTCCCAAAGAGAACCGTGGAAGGGTGTGAGAATTCACGGAACCCCCACTCGCCATGGTATGCGCCCATGCCCGAATGCCCCGTCCCATTGAACGGAACGCCTTTGACCATGAGGTGGATGCAAACTTCATTAACACATCCGCCACCATATTGGGCGCTGGACATGACCTTCTTCGCCCACTGAATGTCTTTGGTGAAGAGATACAGCGCAAGCCCGTGTTCGCGCTTCTCAATCTTTGCTAGAAGCTCATCGATGCGAGCATCTTCGAACGGCACGATTGGCAGTAAGGGACAGAAGAGTTCGTGATTCGCGATGGGTTCGGTCTCCTCTACGGGATAAATCAGGGTCGGTTCAAACGCATAACGCTCCGGGTCGCCTTTGCCACCAAACACGATGCGGTCTTCGTATTGCTTGGCCTCATCCGCGCAATACTGATATGCCCTGCTTCCAATAAGGTGCGGATATTCAGGGTTCTCCAAGGGCTTCTCCCCGATTTGCCGGACGATTTCTTTCTTTAGCTCCTCGACGAAGCGGTCCGCCACTTCCTTGGCGACGGCCACTTGGTTTACGTTGATGCAGATTTGGCCAGAGTTCGTGATCTTGAAGAAGGCGATTTTCCTCGCCGCGTCTTTGATGTCTGCGTCCTTACGCACAATAGCCCAGTTGCCGTTCTCCCCTCCGAGCTCAAGCGCGACGGGCGTTAGGTTCTTCGCCGCCATTTCCATAACGTGGACGCCAACCTTTGGAGAGCCAGTATAGAAAATCTTGTCAAACCGTTCCTCGAGGCAGAAGTCCGCCACGTCGTGGCCGCCATCGATTACGACGCAGTATTCGGGCGGAAAGGCATCCGCGATGATTTTCTCAAGGCATGCCGTGCAAGCCTTCGATTTCGAAGAAGCTTTCATCACTGCGGTGTTCCCAGCCGCGATACATGCCGTTAGGACGCCTAAGGAAAGCATGAACGGAAAATTAAATGGGGAAATGATCAACGAAACGCCATAGGGGATCTTATAAACGCGGGTCGTAAAGGAAGGGAAAGCGAGTAATCCGCTATAATGGCGTTCTGGCTTCGCCCATTTCCGTAGCCCGTGAATCGCTTCGTTAATTTCCAAAATGACGGGTCCAACATCGCAAAGGAATGCCTCCCCGTCACTGCGGCCAAGGTCTTCGTGAAGCGCCTTTTCCATATCCGCTTGATGCTTTAGGACGGATTCTTTGAGTCTTAGTAGCATTTCTTTTCGAAACTTTAAGGGCAACGTCACCCCCGTTTGAAAATACGCTCTTTGGCGTTCGACCGCTTCATGAACCAGCTCTTTATTCCAGGCCATAAAAAGACCTCCGTACCATCATTATCCTATAGATAAGCGAAATTAAAAGGAGCGCCTTTTTGATCGATTCTTAGGCATGAGCGGATTACTTTGGCGGCTGATGCCCCAAAAATAACGGCACGAGACGTTCATCTCCAGGCACGACGTTGTTCGCGCGTAGGAAAGATTCATACGATTTATCCTGAATCAAAGGCAATAAGAGATTGCTCTGCCCAAGGAGCATCGACATCATCCCCGCTTTCTCAATCCCAACGGCAAAGGATTGGATCGGGCATGAGGAGTCCATAAAAATAACGGCGATCGGCAAGCCTTGTTTACGCACGGGAAAGTCGTGGTTTATAAACCGATCCCCCGTTCGATTGGGCATTTCCATCCGGAAATATCCGTATTTTTCCACGCTCTCAAAGTAGAGTACAAACAGGATGCTTGATGTCGGAACGATGAGCTTGTTCAGAAGTTTCATTTCCGTTCTCGTGGCCATCGAACCATCGTGGAAAAGATTTCCTAATTCGGAAGGCAGGAAGACGAAATGGTCGTTATGAATAAGATACGGAAGCGTCTCGTCGCCATATTTCGCATAAAGCGCGCTCAGGGATAGCTCCGAGAAGCCATAGGGATCGAGGCCGTGTTTCTTTTGAAAAGACTGCCTCATCGCATTTTCTTTCTCGATTTCTTCCTCGCTAGGCGAATTATCCATTAACGTGTTGAGCAAACGGACAATTCCAGCAGCGTTTCTAAGAAGGGTTCTTCCGCTTCTGCCGACGATGGGAAGACGATATTTTTCTTCTCTTCCATTGATGGGTAGGCGATAGGTCACAAGCACCATCGTCTCACCCGTTTCCGTCGTTTCTATTTTGACAGAACGAAGCCCTTGCCCATGGAAGCGGTACGTGCAAAGGACCAGCAAAGGAATATCATGTTCCCCTACGGTGGCCACAGAAAACACGACGTAATTGCCTTCCTGCGAATAACGAACTGTCATCGCGCAGCGCCCATAAAAAAGCCCCTCGCGAGTCACGGGCCCATAAGTATCTATTTTCTTGATTCCGTCCATGTTCTTTTTTATTGTAAAGGGCACGAAGAAATAGACAATAAAATATGCGCAGTTCAAAGAAAAACTGCGCAAAAGTCCGTTAACTTTTTCAAAAAATTAGTTCTTTGGCCAAACGAAGGTGTTGTTCAAATCATTCTCGCCATTATCGACCAGGATGTCTTGTCCCGACATAGAACGGTTCGTCACGGTCAGGAAGTAAACCCAATCCGCCACCTCGCTTAATGTCGCCCACTTCTTCAGCGGCGTGACGTCCATGATGGCCTTCCAGGATTCTTCGTCTTCCATGACAGCCGCGTTTGATGAAGTCAGCACGCCACCAAGAGAAAGCGCATTGACCGTAATCCCGCGGGGAGCCAGACGGCACGCGAGATTCTTCATATATCCGACAACGCCCGCTTTCGAGGCTACGTATGCCGGGAATTCGTATCCGTTTCGCGCGGAGGCAGAGGCATTGAAGAGCACGGAGCGCAAGGAGGGGGAATCCGCGTAGTTTTCCGCAACGCGCATCGTCGCTTTAAGGTTGTTGTCGATATCGTCTTCCGAGTTCTGAACGCCCGCATTTAGGATAAGGATTTCCGCATTGATTTCAGGCAGCTCGTCATAGCGTAAGTCCGCCTGGATGTGGCGATAAGAGGGATGCTCAATCGAAGATGCGCAGCGGTCGATTCCGATGACTTCATACCCCTCGTGCAAGAACTTTTCCGCAACAGCCTTGCCAATGCCGTTGCTCGTACCGGTGATTAAGACGCTCATGCTGCCTGTTCCTCTTTTCGCTGCTGTTTCAACGCGAGGTGATCAAAGTAAGCCTGGCCGACGTTACCGCGCTTCCAATAGCGGCAAATCGCATATCCGAAGGGCGAAAAGATAACCTCCATGGCAAGTTCCAGCGCCGCGCCAAGTAACGAGCAAGTGACGCATTGAACGAACGTCCAACGGAAGCCATCCCAGAAAATCGGCGCGAATACCATGAAGCAGAGCATGGCGAAGATTAAGTTATCGAAGAACTGGCCTAGGAACGTGCTGAAGAAGCTGCGCACCACAAACGCGAGCTTGCCGTCTGGGTTCTTTTTAAATGCTTTGCCGATCGCATAATTGGTGAAGTTGTTGATGACGGCAGAGGCGAGGAAAGCGACCGTTGAGCTAAGCAAAATGAACCACGTTCCGCCGAAGATCATGTTAAAGGAAGAATAGTCGGTTTCGGGATTCGGAATAATGCTCGCGACATAGAAGATAAGGCACATCAGAAGATTGACCATCGCGGCGAAAATAGACATGCGGGTCGAGGCGCGCGGTCCAAAGTGCTTGGTGACGATATCCATGCAAAGGAACGATAACCAGCTGACGAGGATACCGCCGTCGATCGCGATGATTTCGCTTTGGTAGAGCGTCTTGTTCGCGAGGAGGTTCATCGAGATGACGGAAATTACAAAAAGGGCCACTACCGGTGAAGGAATGGACCTAAGAAGCAATACCGTCTCTCTGGCCCATGACTTCAGCCATGTGCCAAAAGGGGCTTTTTGTTTTTTCATCGTATTTCTCCTTGGTTTTGTTTTATAACGCGGAGGATTTAGAGGCCGAACTTCGCGGTGCCTAACGGCACGAGGCATAGTATATACCTATTTATTCAAATGAGGAGTCACAAGTAAAGAAAACGCCACGCATCGCTGCGTGGTGTCACTCGGCTTTCCTGTTTAACGTCTCGTGTAGCTCCAATTCCGACGGGATATTTCGTATTAGAGGTTTACCTCGTGGGAGATTCCAACCAACCACATCCCTTGCGGG
>JAFSVB010000074.1 GCA_017450325.1 Bacilli bacterium
ATCGGAGAGACCGCCAAGCCTCGAAAACCAATGGCGCCCAAAAGGGCTTTTCAGTCCTGTTCGGACGCCAAATTATATTCCCATAGCCGCATTATTTACCATTCATTTGCAAATTAGGATTTTTTCGTGTATATCTTTTACGCACGCGCATGCACCTGTAAAACATCATTGGAAACAGTGGGTATTTTCGCGCGCGAGTGATAAAATTTATCCATCGAGATAGGAGAATGTTTCATGGCAGATATTTTTGAGATACGCCTTCCTTCCGGGGAGGTCTTAAAGGGCTATCATTGGCCCGCTAAGGAGGCAAAAGCCAACCTGACGATGATCACGGGTATGCAGGAATACGCCTTCCGTTACGACCCAATGGCCAAGTATATGAACGAGAAGGGCATCAACGTCTGGATTCTCGACGCGTTTGGACAGGGACTAAACGCGCCCACGGAAGCGGATTTGCAGAAGTGGCCCGTCGATGGCTTTGCAAAGAACGTCGACGCCATCCACCTGATGAACCAGCTCGCGAAGAAAAACGGGCTCCCGACCACGCAAGCGGGCCATTCCATGGGTTCCTTCATGACGCAATCGCGCCTTGAGCGGTATCCTCATTCCGCCGATAAGA
This sequence comes from Bacilli bacterium, assembly GCA_017450325.1. Taxonomy (GTDB): domain Bacteria; phylum Bacillota_I; class Bacilli_A; order RFN20; family CAG-826; genus Alloenteromonas. The sequence goes on from JAFSVB010000074.1 coordinate 620, forward strand.
CGATCCTCATCGGCTCCAATGGCGGCCAGGCGGGCTTGATGAAAGTAGCGAAGACCCTCGCTGCGATGACCGTCCATAAGTCCAACTGGGATAAGCCAAACCCCACCTTGACCAAACTTGGCGTCGGGGCCTATGGCAAGGGAATCAAAGACCGCAAGACCGATCTCGATTGGCTCTCTTATAACGAAGAGAACGTCCAAGCCTATATCGCCGATCCCTATCTAGGCCATATGCCGACTGGCGGCTTCTGGCGCGAATTCCTCAAGGGCATGGCGGGCATCTGGAGCGGCAAGGCCCTCAAGGGCATCGCGAAAGACGAAATCGTCTACATCACCGCCGGCGAAGAAGACCCCGTTGGCCAAAACGGCAAAGGCCCGCGCTGGTTGGAGAAGAAATACAAGGAACTCGGCCTTACTGACGTAACGCTTAAGATGTATCCGCATATGCGCCACGAAATCCATAACGAAAAGGATAACCAACAGGTTTACGATGACCTCGTTGCCTTTATCCTTCGCGCTTAAAAATCGCCGCAAAAACCGAACCAAATTGAAAATGTCCACGCTCGCGCGTGGACATTTTTATAAGATGATGCTCAGGCCGGATATGAACAAGAGCACGTAGGTGACTTTCATGAAGATCGGTAGGGGCATCTTCTTCGCGAGAAGACTACCGACCACATAGGAGAGGATGGAGACCGCGAAGGCGATGCCAACCAGCATCCAGATATGGGGGCTAAAGAGCCCGTTTCCGAAATGCGTCGCGAAGAGGATGCCATTGAGGACGATCCACATTAAGGACAAGTTCGCGCGGAAGGCGTTTTTATCCTTGAAACGCTTCATCGCGTAAATGACGACAAGCGGCCCGCCTGAAATATAGAGTTCATGGACGAGCCCGCCGAGGAACAAGCATAGATACAGCACCCAAGGAGGGATTTTCACCTTGTCGATGTCCACGAACATATAAAGCAGGGCGACGCTCATGATGGTGATGCCATAGAACTTCATCAGGTAGGTGGAGCCAATCGGTAATAGCTGAAGGGCGAACCCAAGGCCAAAGCCGACGCCAACGCAGACGATCATCTTGAGAAATTCCAGCCATTGGATGTCCTTGAAGTGACGGATGACCACGTAGACGCAGATGATGACGGCGGCGAGGTTTAGGACAGGCCGCGCCACGTCAGGGCCAACGAGTCTTAAAGAGACGGGCATCGCGAGGGTCGTCCCCGCAAAGCCCGTGATGGCTTGGATGACGTTCGTCAGCAGGATGACGACGAGAAAGAGAACCTCGAACAGGCTCATAAGACCTCGATGTTGTCCCCTTCGATGCCGATATAGGCGCCTTCTTTGGCTTGCTTGGTCTCTTTATGGGCAAGCAGCCATTTGTTTTCCTTCCAGAGCATGGGGTCTTTGGGTTGAAACGCGAGGTCGCGGTTGGTGCCTTCGCTTAGATAGACGGCGCAGCGGAAAGGCTCCCCCTTATAACGGCAGGGGGAGAAGTGGAGGACGTAGGGACGGACGACGATGGCGGTGCCTTTCTTCACGAGGAAGGGCACGGCTTTCTTCAAATCTAGTTTCCCGTTTTGGATGTCTTCGGGCAACGCTAGGAGCAAGACCAGGTCGGTCGCGGCGATATTCACCTCGGGGCAGGCGTGGAACTCCATGCAGTTGAGCTTGCTGTTATGGCCGTTGCAATACCCGGCTTCCATCGCGCCGAATCCAAAGACCTTTTCCTGAATCGCCCGCGAGGAAGGAAGCAAGCGGAAAGCTTCGTCGTCGCGAACATAGAGGTTGCCAGACTCCGGCATCCCCGCCTTTTCAAGGAGATAGTCGACCGCGTCGGAGAAGTTGCCTTCTAAGACGTAGCCATAGGGGGCGAATCTAGAATCGGTTACCGGAAACATCGATGACCTCCCACTGCATGATGCGCGCGAGGTAACGCATCGCTTTCGCATATTGGACGTAGCCCATGATGACGTGGTGGGCGACGCCGGTATAGACGACGGTGTCGATCACTTGTTCGATATGGTGGTTGAAGATGACTTTCGCATAGGTGCCGGAAAGCAGTTTATCCATCGGCACGGCAACGCCTTCTTCATAGAAGACGCGGGTCTTGCCGCGGGCGGTGTCGATGCGGAAAATGGACATCGGGCCTTCTTTGAGGACAAAGTCCGCGGTCACGCCTTTGCCACCGGCGAAATAGGTTTCAAGACTACGGACGCAACGTCCATCCCAGAGATTGCAGGGGGCGACGCCATCATGCCATAAAAGGGCGTAGTTCTCTTGGTAGTTGACTTGCGAGAGGTCCGCCATGAAAGGCGTCGCCTCTCCTGCTGCGCGGACCGCGACCATCGATAAAGCCGCCTCCACGTCGCCTTCGCAGGCGAAGAGGATGCCCCTGCTTTGCAACACGGACATCATCGCGCAGGGCGAAACGCCATAGCATTTTGCGAATTCGGGCCAACAACGGATGGCGATGACGTCCATCGCTTCGCGCTGCTGGAAGTGCTTCGCGAGTACGATGAGCTTCGCGACCGCGTCGACTTGATGCTCGTTGAGCTTGTTGACATTGAATGTCTTGAGGACGACTTCCTTTTCTTCCGCGACCTCCTTCTCGTCGGCTTCACCGCCGAAAAGTTCGCTCAACTCGTAATGCTTGATGAGGATGCCGAGTTCTTGATAGGTGTGGAGTTCGTCTACGCCGACGTTGAAGAACCCATCCGCGTGATAGCCGACGAGGCCGACGCGTGCGGACTTGAGGACGACCATCATCTTGATGGCCTTGACCCAGTCCTCGTCGATGGTGTTGCCCACGTGGACGATATAGTTGTCGTTGCCCGCCTTGAAGAGGTTCGAGGCGTTTAAGTTGACGCCGCAGACGGCGTTAAGACGGATCTTGCCACCATCATAAGGGAGCTCGTCGTAGCCCCAAAGGAGCAGGGGTTTACGGACGACGCGATTCAAGACGAGGGCGAGATGGCCGAGGTGGAACGTAGCGGAGACGATTATCAAGGCGTCGACGTGCTGGTCGACGAAATAGAGTCCCGCCTTCTCTGCCTCCGCCTCTTCGATGACCATCTCCGGGTAATTGACCCATTCGACGGACGTATCTTCCATGACTTGGGCGGTGCGTTGCTGGTAGAGCTTGAAGGCCGTGAGATAATCAAACGTCTTGCGAACGGTGCAGACGATGCCGATGCGCGCTTTTCTCATAAAGATACCCCTTAGTCATTGACTGCTTTGTAGGAAGCGGAGAAGTCCTCTTTGGCGTAGCCTTTTTCCATGGCTTTTTCGTAAACCTTGACGACATTGCGTAGGCCGGGGACTTCTTTTTTGGCCATATCCGCGACTTCCGCGGCGAAATGGACGTCTTTGTTCATGTTTTCGACGGAGAAAGCGGTGGGGAACTCCCGATTACGGATGTTCTGGGCTTTCGTGTCGAGGTAGAAGCATTGCGCTCCGCCATACCCTAAGGCGGTCACGACATCGCCAAGGCTTAGCCCACATGCTTCCGCAAGGCCGAGGATCTCATTGACGCCGTTTTGGATTTCACCGACGAGCCCATTGTGGAGAATCTTCATCAATAAGCCCGAGCCATTGAGGCCCATGTAGATGATGTTCTTGCCCATACATTCCAAAATTGGGCGGATTTTTGCAAAGATATCGAGGTTTCCGCCGACATAGATGCCAAGCTCTCCCTTAACGGCGGCGGGCTGGGATTTGACGACGGGGCAATCCAAAAGCTCCACGCCTTGTTCCCTAAGTTCCTCCGCGGCTTGGCGGGAAACTTCTGGCGCAATGGTGGACATGTCGATCCAGATTTGGCCTGGATGGAGATAAGGCTTCATGGATTGGAGCAAGGAGCGGAAGTGCTCGTTCTTAGGCACCATCGAGATGATGACGTCGCGACTTGCGCACTCTTCATAGCTTTTCGCGAAGGGGAAGGGGGTTTCCTTCTGGACCACATCGTAGCCGATGAGGTCGTATTTTTTGCTGACGTTGGTGGCCATCGGCATCCCCATGATGCCAAGGCCGATGAAAGCGACGGTCATATTAGTTGCCTTCCGTATGGTCCCAAGCGTCCTGAAAGCGGTGGAGTCCGACGTCGGTGTAGGGGTGGGTGAAGGACTCTTCGAACACCGCGAGCCCGCAGGTGACGATATCCGCGCCCATTTCGGCGGCGTCGGCGATTTGCTTGCCCGTGCGAAGCGCGGCGACGATGATTTCGGTCTCGTAGCCTTTTTCCTTATAGATATTGACGAGTTGGCTCATGTAGGGGTAGGTGTCTTCGCCGTTTGCTTCCTTCCAGCCGACGAAGGGAGAGACGAACATCGCGCCGATGCGGCCGGCCTGAATCGCTTGCGAGGCGGAGAAGACGAGGGTCACGTTGGTGCGGATGCCTTCTTCTTCCAAAGCCTTTGCGGCTTTTAGCCCCTCGAGGTTGCAGGGGATTTTGATGACGAAGTTCTCGCAGATGGCGGAGATCTTGCGCGCTTCCGCGATCATGTCCTCGGCTTTGTCGAGGTGCGGGTTGATTTCCACGGAGACCGGGAACTTCTCCTTTCCCTGCAGATGGTTTTCCTTAATCCAGTTCGCGATGTCGTTGATCGCGGTGAGGAATGGTTTTCCCGAGTTCATGATGTGACGGGGGTTGGTCGTCACGCCGTCGATGCCATAGCATCTCCAGGCCTTGTCGATTTCGTCTAGTTTCGCGGAATCCAAAAAGAATTTCATATTTTATTCTCCTTTCTTTACGGATAGGCTTTCGAATAGTTCCTTAAATGCGCTGCTTTTGCGGTAGAAGGCGATGGGGGTCCCTAAGGGGGCGGGAATCTTATGGTGTCCGCCCTGGAACTCTTTGCCCGTGAAGAATTGTACCCATGTTTCCTCGGGTAGGTATACATCATGTTCTTTTTCGTTAGGACGCATCACCGGGGCAACGAGGACATCGCGCCCAAAAAGATATTCCCGTTTGTTCGTGAAAGCCTCCTCTTCGGCGAAGTGGAAGAAGAGGGGGCGCATCGCGGGAAGAGACTGCTCATAATAGTCGTCTAGGACGTGGAGGCGGTAGGGCTTTAGCGCGGCGAATAGCTGAGAGTTCTGCGCGAATTCCTCCACTACGCCTTCGTCGAGGAACTGCGCATTGTCGTGTGGACGGTTGCCTTCGTGGGTGCGGAAGACGGGGGTGAAGACGTTCATCTCGCTCCAGCGGCGGAGCAATTCGGCGGTGCGCTTCATGAACAAGACCGTCGTGTATCCGCCGATGTCGCTATGGACGATGCCGCATCCAGAGCAAGCCAAAGAAAGCGACGCTGGAATGACCGACCCCATGCCGTGCTCGTCGCTATAGTCGACATGCTGGTCGCCATTCCACATCGAGTTCGTGTATTGGAGGGTATGGCCATAGGCGGCGCGGTTGAAGAAGAAGATCTCGTCTTGCTTCCCTGCTTCCTGGACCGCTTCATAGCAGCATTTCGCCCATAAAGTCGGCCAACGGTTATGGAGGTCCTTCGCGCGGCCGCCATAGATGACCGCGTCGGTGGGGAGATATTCCCCGAAGTCGGCCATCCATCCGGAGAGACCGAACTCGATCATATTCTTCTTGATGAGTTCCTTGTACCATTGATAGGCGCTTGGGTTGGTCAAGTCGAGGATGCCCGCGTCGAACGTGGTGGACTTGACGAGATAGGGTACGCCGCTTTGCTTACGAACCAAGAAACCTTTGAGCTTGGCCTCTTCATATAAGGGCGCGCCTTCTTTTAGGAACGTGTTGATATAGCCGAGGAACCGCACGCCGTCTTTCCGAAGCTCTTCGATGAACTCGGGCAGCCCTTTGTATAACTCATTATCGACGGACCAGTTCCAATAGACTTGGTAGCCAAAGGAAGTGACGACATGACCGCACCAATCCTGCGCCCATAAGGCGGCGACCTTGATGCCTTTGGCCTTTGCCTCTTGGTATTTCTTGCGGAGGACTTCGGTGCCACCTTGGATGGCGAGAATCGCCCCGTCGTTGACCCAATCGGGGATGCGCGGGGAGATGCCGACGAGTTCGCAGAGTTTCTTGGAGAGCTCGCGGGTGTTATCCGCGGTCAGGATGCTGATCGACTGCGGGAACTTGCGGAAGTGGATGTTGACCTCCCCTTTCCCAAATTGGATGATGCCATAGGAATCCTCATGGCAATAAAACGCATAATGCTTGCTCGAAAGGAACGTCGGGACGGAGCAATAGGTCTGCTGTTGGTTGAAGGGAGTGATGCGGTCCGGGTCGGGCCCATGAAGCTTTTCGTGGAGCAATTTCCGGACGATCTTGCCGACTTGCTGGTGCTCACTGACCCAGATGGCTACGTCTTTGCCTTGCAAGTCTAGGGTGGCGTATTGTTCGCCACACCCATAGAAATGCTCCCCTTCGAACGTCTTGAAGCGGATGCTGAAGCGGTCGAAGCCATAGTCGACATGGAAGTGGAGCTTCATCCACGGCTCGAAGGTCGCGATGATCTCCGCTTGGACGACGCCATCGCTAAAAAGATAACGGTTTCCCTCTTGATGGGTGAAGTGAAGATGGTGGACGCGGCGGATGTGGTCTTTCGTCTTAAAGGAGCCTCGTTTCATTTTGTAACGGGCATGCCCCATCGCGACGGTGAGACGGCATTCGCCACTGGTTAACTGGTCGATAAAATAACGCGCGAGCTCTTCGCGGTTCATAGGATTTCTCCTTTCAGTGGATAGCGATGAGAATATACCATTTTTAACAACCAAAAAGAAGTGCGCGAAGCCAAGGCCAAAATGCTGCTAATACATTAGGGTGCAAATATCCACGCAAATCCCCATTCAATTGTTCTTCATCATCCTTTTTGCCAAATTCTAGCTGCGAGGAGGGACGAAACACGGAATTCTTTGCATTTGAAGGCGCGAATGGCTACACTGAATTTACATTGATTCAAACAGGGAAGGAGGATTCTTTCCTTTCCTGTGAAAAGGAGCTCTATGGCAGAACTAGACCAAAAGCCATCTACGGGTGGCGAGACGGGCGTCATGGCCCAAACCTCCGGTCTAAAGGGAAAGGATTACATCGGCTACGCGTTAGGCGACTTCGCCGGGTGCCTTTGCTTTTCGACCATCACGACGTTGCTGCAGAAGTACTACACCGACGTCCTCGGCCTCACGCCGCTATTCATCATGATCATGTTCATCGTGGCTCGCGTTTGGGACGCGATCAACGATCCGATCATGGGCCGTATCGTCGACCTTCGCAAACCCGACAAGCGCGGCCGTTACCGCATTTGGATGAAGTGGATCGCCATTCCGCTTGCCATCGCGACCATCCTTGTCTTCCTGCCTGGACAGAACATCGTCAACTTCCTCGGCGGTCCAGGAGGCGTGGGCATTTGCATCTACGCGACCGTGACCTACATCCTCTTCGGCATGCTTTACACCGTCCACCAGATTCCTTATGGCTCCCTCGCTTCCGTCGTCACCACCGACGAAAAAGAGCGCAATAAACTCTCCGTCTTCCGTTCCGTCGGCGCGGCCTTAGGCTCCATCCCCGTCCTCGTCATCACCTTTATCTGGGCGAAGAACAAACTCGACGAGGCTGGCAATCCCGTCATCGGCGAGAACGGAAAGCCGATCACCCAAGTCCAGCATCTTCCCATCATCATCGGCGTCGCCGTCATCTGCGTCCTCGCCGCCGTCCTCCTCTTCCTCGCCTACCGCAACAACAAAGAGCGCGTCGTCGCCAAACCCAAGGCCAAGCCCGAAAAAGGCGAGACCGCCAAGATCGTCAAGAGCCTCCTCAAGAACCGCAACTTCGTCGCCGTGTGCCTCATCGGTCTCCTGCTCCTCGCGGGCCAGATGTTCACGCAATCCTTCTATACTTATCTCTTCAACGACCTCTTCGCCGCCAACTGGATGAACATGGTCTCCATGGTCTGCACCTATGCCCCGATGGCCGTTTTGATGCTCTTCGCGGGCAAGATCGTCCGCAAGTTCGGCAAGAAGTCCTTCTGCGCGGTCGGCGGTTTCATCGCCGGTGGCGCGAACCTCGCCCTCGTCTTCCTCAAAGGCCCCATCATGAACGCCCCGTGGCTCTTCCTCGTCTTCTGCTTCATCGCGGGATGTGGCTTGTCCGTCCTCACCTTGGAAATTTGGGCGCTTGCCACCGATGCGATCGATGACGTCGAAGTTAAGACCGGCAGCCGCAACGACGGCACCGCCTACTCCGTCTTCATGTTCTTCCGCAAGCTCGGTCAAGTCGTGGCCGCCGTCGCCGTCAACGGCGCCCTCATCGGCATGGCCTATAAAGCCGGTCCGGGCGAAGTCCAAACCGCGGAAACCCTCAACGTCATGTACTACATGGCAACCATCATCCCCGCCGTCATGTTCGCTTTGATGGGCGTCGTCTGCCTCGTCCTCTATGGTTTGAACAAGAAGAAGACCGCCGAACTCCAAGTCGAGAAGGCGAAGCTCCTCGAAGCCAAAGCCAGCTCGGGCGAAATCGATATCGGCGTAAACGCCACGCAAGACTAAGCAAAATATAAAAAATCCTCGATTTGCAGAGAAAACCGAGGATTTTTTCTTACCCGAGAAGGGCGCTATCGGGGAGCAAAGAGGCAAAGCGCTCCACGAGGTCCTTCGAGTGGAGGGCGGCCTTTTCCTCGCCAGAGACATCGTAGACGATTTGGCCTTGGTTCATCATAATCAGGCGGTTGCCGTATTTGATCGCGTCTTTCATGTTGTGCGTGACCATAAGGGTCGGTATTTTGGATTCCTTGACGATGCGGTCGGTAAGCTCCATCACTTTGCGTGCCGTGGTGGGGTCTAATGCTGCGGTATGCTCGTCGAGCAAGAGGATTTCGGGCCGCGACAAGGTGGCCATCAGCAAGGTCACGGATTGACGCTGCCCACCCGAGAAGGCGCCCATGGGAGAGTCAAGACGATCTTCTAGGCCAAGGCCAAGGGGCTTGAGAAGCTCCCTGAATTGCTCTTTGGCGTCCTTCGTAAGCGCCCAACGGATCGGCGATTGTTTCTTCCCACGCCTCGAGGCGATGGAAAGGTTTTCAAACAGGGAGATATCCGCGATGGTGCCCATCATGGGATCTTGGAAGACACGGCCGATATAGGCCGCGCGCTTATGGATGGGGAGGCGGGTGATGTCGCGTTCATTGAGGAGTATCTTCCCTTCGTCGGGCACATGGACGCCCGCGATGCAGTTGAGCAAAGTCGTCTTGCCCGAGCCGTTGGAACCGATCAACGAAACGAAGTCGCCTTCCTTGAGGACGAGGTCGACGCCTTTGAGGACATGCTTGTCGTTTTCGGGGTTGTCGTCGATGCGGAAGGTTTTGTGGATGTGCTCGATGGTCAGCATACGGTTCGTTCTCCTAAGCAATGACGGGAGATGGACATCGTCGTTTCTTTCAAAACGGAATCCATGGTCCCCTTATTTTGGGTTTTCGCCTTCGTCCCATCGCGCGGTTTTCGTTTCTTGAAGAAAGACAAAAGCAGCTGAAGCGCGATAATGACGATGAGCAGAAGCGCTTTGTAGATTGAGAGCATATAGCCCTTGTCGTCGAGCAGCATCAAGGCTTGGATGACATACCAGTAAAGCAAGGAACCCACGAAGGCGGCGATGAGGCTTCGTTTGAACGTGCGCGTGCCGATGATGATCTCCCCTAAGAAGAGGGAGGATAGGGCGATGACAATCATTCCTTGGCCATCGGTGGGCAGCCCCATGCCGTTATGCTGACCATATAAGGAGGCCGATAATCCGACGAGCCCACCGGAAAGCGCGAGGGCGATGATGGACATCGCGTTAACGGAGATGCCGTTGGCTTTCGACATGGCCGCGTTTTTGCCCGCGGCGCGTATGGACATGCCTAACTCGGTGCCGAAGAAGAAATATAGCGCGAACCATACGACGGCTAGCAGCAATAGTCCGATGAGAATATAAGAAAGGTAGGAGGCGTAGAAGTTCCAAACGCGGTCGGTGGAACCTGCTGACATAGCCCTGCGGAGCCAGTTGAATACCGTGAGGTGGGCGTTAGGGTCAAAGGATGCTTGGCCGGCTTTGAGGGAGTTGATCATAATCGCGATGCCAAACGTCAACGCCATGACGATGATGCCGGATAGGAGTGGCGGCGTCTTTAGATAGATGGTAAGAAGCGCGTTTAGGATGCCGCATATCGCGCCTAAGGCCATGCAGATGAGCAATGTGAGCCAGGGGTTGATGTTCGCGCCGATCAAGACGGCGGTGAGCATCGTCACCATCGGCAAGATGCCCTCCACGGAGAGGTCCGCGATGTTCAAGACGCGGAAAGAGAGGAAAACCCCGAGCACCATAATGCCCAAAATCAACCCGTTGACGAGCGGGTTGATCATGAAGGTGCGGAAGGTCGAGATGGCGTCGAGGGTAATCATAGAATCTCAATGCCTTCGATGGCGAGAACCTCTGCGGGGATGGTCTGTCCTAAGGATTCGGCCCAGGTTTTGTTCACGACGATTTTAGAAACATCGCAGGTTTGCACGGGAATTTGAGCGATTGTCTTGTTCTTCTTAAGAAGATCGACGGCCATATTGCCCGCTTGAACGCCACATTGATAGTAGTCGACGCCCATCGCGAAGGTGCAGGAACCGGCTAAGCCCGTATCGCTGCCGACGACGAAGAGTTTGCTCGTGCGCGCCTCGTTGGCGGACTTGACGAGGGAGATGCTATTGGCAATCGTGTCGTCGGTCGGAAGGAAGATGGCATCAACGTCATCGGGAATCGCAGCGAGGGCGGAGGAAATTTCGGAGGCGCTGGTGATGGTCTTGCGACTATGCGCGATATTGTTCTCGTCCATCCATTTCTCGGCGATTTCGACTTGGTAGACGGAGTTGACCTCGGTGGAAGTGAAGAAGCTCACGACATTGTCCACGCCATCGAACTTCGAAAGAATCTCGAGCTCTTCGGCGATGGGGCCGATGTCTAGAACGCCCGTGCAGTTGCCGTCGGGCTTATCCAAGTCCTTCACGAGCTTTGCGCCTAAAGCGTTGGTGACAGCGGAGAAGAGGACGGGCGCGGGCGAGGCGATGGAATCGACTGCGTTCTTCAAGGCGGAAGCGCTTGGGGTAGCGACGCCATAGACGAGGTCGGAATTGCTCGCAAGCGTCGATGCCATGGAGACATTATCCGCGCCGTTGGCGGCCGCGTTTTTGACGTCGATGGCGATTTTGTCCTTCAAATCGGATTTCTCTAAGACGTCCACAAAGCCTTGCTTGGCTTTCTCAAGGGCCTCGAAACTCCCAAATTGAAGGATGCCCACTTTCAATTTGCCTTCGCCTCCGCCACAGCTCATCAAAGCGGTCGCGGCCAGCGTCAACGTCGACAGAAGCATTACTTTGGTTTTCATTGTCTAACCTCCTAAAAATGAAACAACCCTCGGACAGGACGAACTCCGAGGGTTTCAATGTCGATTGCCGCGGATGTTCGATTTGCTCTCCCATCCGTACCACTATGCGATGAGAAAGGATCAACGATAGTAGTAATAGTAATAATAGAAACCGGTGCTGCGGCGCATATGTTGAATCATGGATTGTTTCATGGTTGCCACTCCTTGGTTGCACAAAATCTAATCCACGGACATTCCTTGTCAAGGGGCAAACGGACAGTTCGTGGAAAATAAAGCGTTTCCACGAGCGTTCTACTATGTAGTCGCGGTATGATTAGGACACTATGAAAATCACGCGCATCGATAATGGTATCTACGGCTTCTCCTTGCTCGAAAAGGAGTTCTGCCTCATCTTCTTGTCTCCTTCGAGCTTCCGCGTCTATGAAAAAGGGCGCGAAGAATCCGAGGCGGCGGCTTATGAGCCAGTTCGGGAGAATACCCTTGCCTTTGAGACACCTTGCGGCGCGAGTTTTCAGTATCAGGGACTTGAAGTCCTCATCGAATCAAGCGGCTACCTGGAAGCGAAAGAGCAGAGTCGCTCGCTCGTCCGTGCCTTGCTCTATGAAATCGATCGGCGCGAGAGGGAAACGACCCTCGCCGAGAAGGAAGGCCACGCGAGCAACGCCTGGGATGGCGGAATCTTTGGGCTTCGCCTTGAGAACCTGGACCCCGTCTATGGTCTTGGGGAGAAGACGGGGCCGCTAGACAAGCGCGGTTATTCCTATGTCAACTGGAATACCGATGATCCCTCGGCGCACGTCGATACCTTTCCAAGCCTTTATCAGTCGATCCCCTTTCTCATTTCCTTCCGCAAGAATCGCTCCCTCGGCGTCTTCTTCGATAACACTTCGAAGATGCGCTTCGATATCAACAAAACGGAAAAGGATGGGGTTTTGCTGGAGTATTCCGGTGGTTTCTTCGATGCAACCTTCTTCTTCGGCTCTCTTCATGAGGTCATTTCTTCTTATGTTTGTCTTACGGGAAAGCAGCCACTTGTCCCATATTGGGCGTTAGGCGCGCAGCAAAGCCGCTGGAGCTACGCGGACAAAGAAAGCGCCGAAGCGGTGGTGCGTGGATATGAGACAGCGGGCATTCCGCTATCCGCGCTTTACCTCGACATCGATTACATGGACGCTTATAAGGACTTCACGGTCGCGGAAGAGCGGTTTCCCGAGATTTCCTCTTGGCTCGCTTCGTTAAAGCGAAAGAGCATCCATGTCGTGCCGATCATCGACGCGGGCGTCAAGGCGGAAGAAGGCTATGCCATCTATGACGAAGGGGTGGAACACGGTTATTTTTGCACCCATAACGGCGCGATCTACCATAACGAAGTCTGGCCTGGCGACAGCGTCTTCCCCGCGTTTTTGGACGAATCCGTGCGGCAGTGGTGGGCCTTACATGTGAAAAAGATGCTCGAGCTTGGCTTCGATGGCATTTGGAATGACATGAATGAACCAGCTTCTTTCCAAGGACCGCTTCCGCTCGACGTTGACATGGGACGAGGCACGCCGCATTCGTTGGCCCATAACGTGTACGGCCACAATATGTGCAAGGCCGGCGCGGAAGGGTTCGCTTCAGCAAAGAAACGTCTCTTCCAAGTGACTCGCGCGGGTTATGCGGGAATCCAGAAATACTCCTCCACATGGACGGGCGATAACCAGTCTATCTATGATCACCTACGCCTGATGCTCCCAGAGCTTATGAACATGTCCCTCTCGGGGCAAGCCTATATCGGGGTGGATATTGGCGGGTTTGGTGGGGATACTACCCCTGAATTGCTCGCCCGCTGGGCGATGGCTTCCATCTTGAACCCTTTGTATCGCAACCACAGCGCGTTTGGCACCCTTAGCCAAGAGCCCTATGTCCTAGAAGGCCGCTACCTCGACGCGTATAAGAAGGCGGTTATGCTCCGCTACGAGATCCTGCCGACGCTTTACGATGAACTTTACTTTGCCTCGGAGTACGGAAGCATAGCGCTACGGCCTTTGATTTATAACTATCCAGACGACGAGAACCTGCTGAACGAAAACACCGAGATGATGCTTGGAAACGATTTGCTCCTATCGCCTTCATTATGGCCAAACGAAAAGAAACGAAGCTGCTATTTCCCCGAGCCATTCATCCATTATCCTTCTTTAAAAGAATACGGAGCGGGATATCACCTTATCGACGTAGACCTCGGGGATAGCCCGTTGTTCCTCCGCAAGGAAGGCATTGTCTTTCTTTCTAGGAAAGGCAATAAAGAAACGACGATGCCCTCATCCCTGCGCGTGTATTGGAATGGGCAAGATGGCAAGGCCGTCCATTACGAGGATGCTGGCGATGGCGTCGAGCATCTGGAAGGCTCTTACAACCTATTCTCGTTCGCGTTCATAGATGGGCGCGCCCATGTAACCTATCTCCATCAAGGCATGCCAACCAAGATCCAGGAAGTGACTTTCTTTAACGCCAAAGGCGAGGAAAAGACCTTCGCCTTTGCGGACTTGCTCGATTAAGAAGTCCTTTCCTTGACGATGGGTCTATGGACGTTATTTTCCTCGCCTTAATCTTTCTCTTCGTAGAATGGAATCCCGTCACTAGGAACACGAAGCAGAAAGGGCCTTTCTAGGATGGGATTCCATGGACATCGTTTCACATGCCCCTACGCCAGGCATCAAGCAAAAGGAAGACGGCACGTACTACATCGACTATGTCAAGCAAGTGCGGGGCAAGCGCATCCACATCTATTCTTCGGGCTACCAAACCTTCGAAGAGGCTAAACGGGCCATGCCTCGCCTTATCGAGAGCAAAACGTCTCCCTATGCCCAAACGCGCAAGATGAAGACGACGCTAAGCGAATTCCTGCTGGAGTATGAGCGTTATCGCCTCCTTCACGTCCGTAACGCCTCGGTCAATTTCGACAAAAGCATCGCTCGGGGCTTTCTCGCGCCCTATCTCTTCCTTACCGTAACCAAGGCGTTTGAAGACGTCCATGTGCGAGCCATCTATGACGCTATTCTTAAAAAAGAGGCGTGTTCTCCATGGAAAAACCGCTGTTTTGGCGTGCTTCGCCAGATGGTTTCCACCGCATTTAAGTGGCGCGTTCTCGGACCCGATGGATATCAAGATGCCCTAAGTATCCTCGAGAATATTCCAGAGCATCGCGAAGAGAAGAAGCATCGGGAGATTTGGACGAAGTCCGAAAAGGAACGCTTTCTCGCCTCGATCGAAGACGCAAAGGACAAAGTGCTCTTCGAGCTTTTCCTCGCCCTGGGCGCGCGGATAGGCGAATTCGCCGGCCTTACATGGGATTGCTTTGATGCTAAGCGTGGCGTCATCTCCATCCATCAGCAGCTCGTCTATCAAAGCGTCGGCAAATGGGTTCTTAGCAAGGACCTCAAGACGCGGGAGAGCTATCGGCGGTGCAAACTACCGGCGCGTTTGGTGGCGATGCTAAAGGATTACAAAACATGTTCGGATGGGACGGGCTTTATGTTCCGATCATCCTGCAATCCAGACTATCCCATGTCCAAAGCGACTTTGCGCAGAAAAATGAACCATTACATCCAAAAGTCCGGCGTACGAAGAATCACACCACATTGCCTTCGCCATGGCAAAGCGACGGATTTCATGAGGATATGCAAGGATATGGAGGAAGTCAAAGCCGCGGCACGATATCTCGGCCATAGCGCGACCATGATGGTCGATACCTATGGCCATTACGCCGAATCCGCGACGGAAGCCGTGCTCCGACGCTTAGAAAAAGAAGGGTAGGACTGGCCTACCCGCGCGATGAATGAACCTTTGCTAAAACCAACCTGGGTCGTCGCCGGTATCGCAGTCGAGCCCCTCGTCATAGTCCCTTAGCTCTTCCATCCATTCGTCCTTAAAGGTATGAATCGTATCGCGAACGTTCGCGCACTGTGCCGCGGTGACATATCCTTTCTGGTACATGAACCGATAGAACTTATTCAAGGACGCGAAGAACCTCTTCATGCCCTCGACGCTGGCAAAGAGGCATTTATGGATATAGAAGTACCCGAAGAACCCCTGAAGCTCATCGCCGCCGTCATAGATGGTCGAAACCATTTCACGGGGGAGGTATTCCGTGATGTAGAAGTTCACGTTATCGATATGTCGCGCGATAACCTTCGGTGAAAGTTTCTGCTTTTTCAGGCTTTGCTCGAACTCCTTGAGATACTCGTCGTGAATCTTTTCCAATTCATCGACTCTGTCATCGTAGTCCGTTTCATTGTCTTGGTAGATTTCGGCGATTCTTTTTGCGTATGTTTGGTGCTTTTGTGGGGTCATGGTTTTTCCTAACGTTCAGTATGACGAAAAGCGCGTATTTTTGCAAAAAGAAAACCACCCCGCGAAAGGAGGAAACGGGGTGGAAAAGAAGGGAACCTAGCGCTGAACGCGGCCAGATGCGTCGCCACCCATAAGGACTTCGACTTCCTTGAGGCCGACGTGGTTGTAATCGCCAGGAATCGTTTGCTTTAAGGCGGAAGCGGCAACGGCGAAGTTGATCGCGTCGCTTGGATCCTCGTAATGGGTCAGGCCATAGATGAGGCCAGCGGAGAACGAATCGCCGCCGCCGACGCGGTCGACGATGGGATTGATTTCATAATGCTTGGAGAGGTAGAACTGGCCATCCTTGACAAGCGCCCCCGCCCAGCCGTTCCAAGAAGCGGATTTGGATTCGCGGAGGGAGGTCGCCGCGCCCTTGAAGCCGTATTGCTTGCAAAGCGCCTTGAGCATGGCTTCGTATTTCTCGACGTCGAGCTTGCCCGAGGTGACGTCGCCTTCCAGATGGAAGCCGAGACAGTTCTGGGCGTCTTCTTCGTTGCCGATGGCGTAATCGACGTACTTCATGAGCGGAACCATGCAGGCTTGGGCCTGTTCCTTGGTCCAGAGTTTGCTGCGGAAGTTGAGGTCAAAGGAGGTGGTGATACCTTTTTCTTTGGCCTTCATGAGGGCGAGCTTGGTGACTTCGGCGGCATTGGCGCTTAAGGCTGGGGTGATGCCAGAGATATGGAGCCACTCGACGCCTTCGAGGAGTTCATCGAAATCGAATTCCTCGGGTTTGGCTTCGGCGATGGCGCTGTGGGCGCGGTCATAGATGACCTTGGAAGCGCGCATGGAGGCGCCGGTTTGCAAGAAGTAGATGCCAAGACGGTCGCCACCGCGGAGGATGCGGCTGGTATCGACGCCATATTGACGGAGCGAATTCACCGCGCTTTGTCCGATGTCGTTGGTCGGGATCTTCGAAAGGAAACAAGCGTCGCAGCCATAGTTGGCTAAGGAGACGGCGACATTGGCCTCGCCACCGCCATAATTGACGTCGAAGGAGGTCGCTTGGACATAGACTTGGTTGCCGGGGGTGGAGAGGCGAAGCATCAATTCGCCTAAGGTTGCGTACTTCATTCTTTATTTCCTCGCTTCCGCGACGAGCGCGACATATTGCTTGGCTAATTCGGTGACTTTGGCGTAGTCTCCCGTCTTCGCGGGAGCGGTAAGGTTGGAGCCGGTGCCGACGGCGACCGCGCCTTTCTTGATCCACTCTTGGACGTTGTTCAGGTCGACGCCGCCGGTAGGCATGCAGTTGGCCTGGGGGAGCGGACCGTGAATCGCCTTGATGTAGTCGGGGCCAGCGAGGGATCCCGGGAAGATCTTGCACACTTCCACGCCCGCCTTGAGGGCCGCGACGATCTCGTTGATCGTGAACACGCCCGCCATGTAGGGGACCTGGTAGAGATTGCAGAGCTCGCAGACGTCCTTATCGAAGTTCGGGGAGACGACGAACTGCGCACCCGCGAGAATCGCGATGCGCGCCGTCGCGGCGTCGAGCACCGTGCCAGCACCGACGATGTAGGAGGCGCCTTTTTCTTTCACGAGGGCTTCGATGACTTCCTTCGCGCCAGGGACGGTGAAGGTGACTTCCAGACCGACGATGCCTCCGTCGGCGCAGGCCTTGGAGAGCTTGACGGCCTCCTCGACCGAGGAGCCGCGGATGACGGCGATGACGCCGCAATCGAGCAGCTTATTGACGATTTCGTTTTTCTTCATGGTTAACCTTCTTTCTTTATTTTCCTAAGAAGAATTCGATGGCGTTATTGTAGCAGATGTCCTCGATGACCTTGCCGAGCATCGCGCGGTCATTGGGATACCTTCCTTCCTCCACCAGAAGGGCGATTTCATCGACGAGCAGGCGGCGGAAGTATTCGTGACGTGGGTAGGAGAGAAAGCTGCGGGAGTCCGTGAGCATGCCGACGAAGCAGGAGATCAACCCGCCGGCCATCAAGACGCGGATCTGCTTGCGGATGCCATCGTAGTGGTCGTTGAACCACCAGGCGGCACCGAGCTGAAGATAGCCTCTTCCCTTGCCTTGGAAGACGTTCATGAGCGTCACCATCGATCCGTAGTCCTTTTCGTTTAAACAATACAGAATCGTGGGGGGCAAGGCATCCTCTGCTTCGAGTTTTGAGAGGAGTTTTGCGAGGATTTCCGCGATGTTGCGGTCTCCGCAGGCATCGTAGCCGAAGTCGACGCCATGCGCTTTATAACCGACTTCGGTGTTGTTGCGGATCGCGCCGATATGGTATTGCTGGACGAAGCCAAGACGCTTATATTCCTTGCCCAAAGAGAGCAGGAGATAAGACTCATAGTCATCGGCTTCCGCTTCGGTCAGGTTTTCACCCGCAAGGGCCTTGTCGAAGGCCTTGCTCGCCGCGTCTTTGTCGATATGGGAGAAGCGCAGTGTGTCGAGGCCATGGTCGGTCGCGACCGCGCCTTTGGCCTTGAAGAAGTCGAGACGGTCGTGGAGCGCTTCAAGCAACGCGTCGAAGGTGTCGATCGGGCGTTCTAGCCTGGCGGAGAGTTCGCCGATGGCCTTGCGGAAGATGTCTCCATTGAGGATATGCAGGAAGCGGTCGGGCCTCCAGCAGGGGAGGACCTTCGTCTTGAAGGAAGCGTCCTGCGCGATCAAGTCGTGATAATGGAGATCGTCCGCCGGATCGTCGGTGGTGAAGAGCATCGAGACGTTGCTCTTCTCAATCATCTTCCGCGCGGTGAGGGTCTTAAGGACCTCGTTGCAGTGGTTCCAAATGATCTCGACGTTTTGGCCATTGATCGGGAGGTCGCAGTCGAAGAACCGCTTCAGTTCGAGGTGCGTCCATTCGTAGATGGGATTGCCGAGGAAACTAGGCATCGCCTTCGCGAATGCGAGGAAGCGCTCATGGTCATCGGCTTTGCCAGTGATGAGCTCCTCGGGGACGCCCGCTTCGCGAAGCAGTCTCCATTTGTAATGGTCGCCCGCGCCGTCTTTCCCAAGCCACGCCTCCGTAATCGAGGAGAAGTGGTGGTCCTCATAGATTTGGCGGGGGTTGAGGTGGCAATGGAAGTCAAAGATGGGGGCGTCCTTCGCGAATTCCTCATAGAGGCCAAGCGCGAAGTCACTGTGAAGGAGGTAATCTTTTCCTTGGAATTCTTTCATATTAGACACCCGCGTAAGAGGAGAAGCCGCCATCGATGGGGAGGACGACGCCCGTGATGAAGCTCGAGCAGCCTTCGTCGATGAGGAAGAGGGTCGCGGCGAGGAGTTCCTCCGGATCGCCAAAGCGCTCCATCGGGGTCGCGGCGAGAATCTTCTCGGTGCGAGCGGTCGGGGTGCCGTCGGCGTTATAGAGCAAAGCCTGGTTCTGGGCGGTGACGAGGAAGCCCGGGGCGATCGCGTTGACGCGGATGCCTTCCTTGGAGAAGTGGACGGCGAGCCACTTGGTGAAGTTGCTGACCGAAGACTTGGCTGCGCTATAAGCGGGGATCTTGGTGAGCGGGGTGAAGGCATTCATGGACGAGACGTTGAGGATGGAACATCCCTTCCGTCCAAGCATGTCCTTACCGAATTCCTGGCAGGGTAAGAACGTGCCGAGGAAGTTGAGGTCGAAGACGAATTCAACGCCTTCTTGTTTGAGGTCGAAGAAGGAGATTTCATCCTCGGATTTCTTTTCTTCGTAGTATTCCTGGGAGGTCGTGGCCTTGGGGGAGTTGCCGCCCGCGCCATTGATGAGGATGTCAACCTTACCGAAATCGCGGTTGATTTCCTCGTGAACCCTCTTGAGGTCCTCGCGGTCGAGAACGTTGTTGCAATAGCCTTTGGCGATGCCGCCGTCCTTGACGATTTCCTCAGCGACCTCGTTGGCTTTGTCGATGAGGCGGTCGAGGACGCAGACCTTCGCGCCACAGGCGGCAACGGCCTTGGCCATCGCGCCGCAGATGACGCCGCCAGCGCCGGTAATGACGACGACTTTACCGTTGAGGTTTTCGGGTTTCATTGCTAATTTCATCGTAAATTCTCCTTATTTTTTGGATTCAGCCATTTCAAATAGGCCGTTGATATAAGCGCATCCAAGGGCGCGGTCATAGAGGCCATAGCCCGGTTTTCCGTTCTCGCCGAAGATGTTACGGCCATGGTCGGGACGGACATATCCGTCGAAGCCATTGTCCACGAGGGTCTTCACGATCTTGGCCATATTGAGCGAGCCGTCGACGGAAGCGTGTCCCACTTCGACGAAGGAATCGCGGTCGTCGGTATAAAGGACGTTGCGGAGGTGGACGAAGTGGACACGGCCTTGCTTGCAGTAACGTTCCGCAAGGGCGGGGATATCGTTGAACCTGCCCGCGCCGAGGGAGCCGGTGCAGAGGGTCAAGCCGTTATAGATGGACGGCACGGCCTCGAAGATCTTGTCGAGGCTTTCTTGGCTCGAGACGATGCGCGGGAGGCCGAAGACGTCCCATGGTGGGTCATCGGGGTGGATGGCGAGCTTGATGTCGCAACGCTCGCAGACGGGAATGACCTCTTCGAGGAAATGGACGAGGTTCTTGAGCAATTGCTCATGGCTCACATGAGAGTACTTCTCGAGCAATCCCTGGAGCTCCTCAGGGCTATAGGATTCGTCCCAGCCGGGGAGATGGAGGTTATTCGGGTCGACTTTCTTGAAGTCATCATAGGAATAAGCGAGGGAGTTGGAACCGTCGGGATTGCAATGGCACATATCGGTGCGAAGCCAATCGAAGACCGGCATGAAGTTATAGCAGACGACCTTGACGCCCGCTTTCGCGCAGAGTTCAAGGTTATGCTTGAACACCTGAATGTGCTCTTCGCCAAGTTCCGTTCCGAGCTTGATTTCCTCGGAGACTGGGATGGATTCAATGACATCCATCGCGAGGCCTTTCTCGTTCGCGAGGCTCTTGAGGCGGAGCAAGGAATCGAGGTCCCACTTCTCGCCGGGCTTATAAGCGTAGACGGAGGTGACGACCGTGTTCATGTTGGGGATTTGTCGGATGTACGACAGGGGGATGGAGTCGTTTTCCCCATACCATCGGAAACCAAGTTTCATAGGCGTTGATCCTTTCGTTTTCTTCTTGGGCTAAGGATATCGTAGGAGTCTACCCCCTGTGATACAATTGCAAAAGATACGAAAGTTATTTGCAAAAACAATACTCGTCTTTTAATATATTAAACGAAACATGTTTACTTTCGATTACCGCGATGTCTCTTTTGCCCATAAAGTAGGCTTTTCATCCTCTCCGAAAGACGAGTTTGACAAGCATATGCACCATTTCTACGAACTCATCTACTTCGTTCGTGGCGAGGTTGATTTCCACGTGGAGGGGATATCCTCTCCCGTGAATCCCGGGGATGTCGTCTTGATTCAGCCAGGCCAATTCCATTTCGCCGAAGTCAATCGCTCGCGCGAGTACGAGCGTTATGTATGCAAGGTTCCCGAAGAAATACTCTCGCCTTATCTGCGTGAGCGCATGGCGCGATTAAAACCTTTCTTCGTACACTGCGAGAGCTTACTCCCCATCTTGAACGACCTCGATTCCTACGCGGAGGAATTCCTCGAGAGCGAAGAGGATATGCGCGCTTTATGCTGCTCGAGGTTGACGGAGCTTTTCATCCGCCTTTGCAAAGAAGAAAACGCGAATATCGAAGAGACCAAGAACAGCGTCGCGCACGATTTGGTCAACTACATCGAGACGCACCTTGGCGAGAAGCTGACCCTAGAGTCTCTTGCGGACGCGTTCCATTATTCGACTTCCTACATTGCGACGAGCTTCCGCAGGGAAATGCACGTCTCCATCATCTCCTATGTTCGCGGCAAGAAAATCATGGCGGCGCACGCGATGATCCTCCATGGCGTCAAGCCGAGCGATGCGGCGACCATGATGGGCTTTTCCGATTACTCGACCTTCTTCCGCAGCTATCAGAAGATGCTCGGCGTGTCCCCATCGGCTGGGCGAAAGGCATCGCAAGGCCCAGGCGGCGGCGAAGAATAATTCGAAAATTAAGCGACTTTTGCAGCGATTTCCATGAAAAAAGGCCCGGATTCGGGCCTGGATGGATGCCGCCGTTATTTCTTTTTCTTCTCCCAAGAAGCGTTGTTGCTCTTGACGTGGAGGACATATTCGGGATTCGGGGAGGCAACCTTGCGGAAGCTCGCCTCATCGCGGCAATTCCCAGACACGGCCTCAACCTTGAAGTCGGCGTCGACGGGAACGACGAAGTGGAAGAGACGTTTCGCGCCACCGAGCTTAGCGAATTCTTTGCCGTTGAGGAGCAAGATGACTTCTTCTTGGTTGGTCACGACATAGATGTTGGCTTTCTCTTCGTGACGGTCGACGAAGC
Organism: Bacilli bacterium; assembly: GCA_017450325.1. Taxonomy (GTDB): domain Bacteria; phylum Bacillota_I; class Bacilli_A; order RFN20; family CAG-826; genus Alloenteromonas. Next base: position 22,711 of record JAFSVB010000074.1, read on the forward strand.
GCTTGCCGCAAACGTGGACGAAGGGCTCATCAGACCAGAAGGCTTTATATAGATAGAAGGCGTCTTTCTTGATCTTGCGGTCGAAGGTGACTAAGCCTTTGTGGTTCTTGCCAGGGTCTCCGCCGACGTTGCGGGCATCTGCCGCGAAGTCGAACATATTCCACAGGTGGGTAGCCCAGAGGTATTTCCTCTTTTCGAGGGATTGGTACACCTTGTAATGGCAAAGGAGCTGATATTCTTCGGAGTTATCGCCGCGCTTTGGATGCTCGGTGTGGAGGTTTGGCATGCCCTCCGCGCCGTATTCAGAGAATCCAAGCGGCTTGCCCGGGAAGAAGAAGTGGAAGAAGGAGAGGCGCACTCCGTTAAGCCAAGTCCAAGGAGTATACCAACCATGGTAGAAGTTCATCGCGGTCGCGTCGGCGATGTGGCAGAACGGATTGAACGCGAGCATCATCGCGAAGTTGGCCATGCAGGTCGGACGGGTCGGGTCGAGGCCGTGGATGAGTTCATTGAGCTGTTTGTGGACCTTGGTCTTGCCCGTGCTGGACTTCATCGTGATCTCGTTGGAGATGCCACGGCAGAAGATGCTGCAGCGGTTATAGGTCTGGGCGATGAGTTCCTTCATCTGCGAGACGGCGTTTTCGGTCGCGCCAGGCATATGGCGGGAGATGTAGGGAATCTCGGACCAGATGAGGAAGCCGTATTTATCGCAGAGCTCATAAGTGTAGTCGTCATGCTGATAGTGGGCGAGGCGGATGGTGGTCGCGCCGGTCTCCGCGATGAGGTTGATGTCCTCTTCCATGTCCTCTTTCGTGATCGCGTTGCCAACGCCTAAGCGGTCTTGGTGTTTGGCGACGCCGCGAAGCGCATAGGGAACGCCATTGAGGATGAAACCCTTGCGCGGGTCGATGAAGAATTCGCGGAAGCCGTAATGCTCGACAACCTCGTCGACTTTGACGCCGTTATCGTACGCGGACGCGACGACTTTATACAAATATGGATCTTTTCTGCCGTTCCAGCGATGGACCTTCTCGATGCGGATGGACTCGTTTCCTTTGCCTTGGGCGACGAGTTTATCCTCCGCGTCAAAGACCTCAACGCGGGTATCCTCGGGAAGGGAGCGCCAAGCATGGACGGTAAGCAAGGCGTCCTCGTCGGCGATTTGGGCGTCGAGCTTGATGCCTTTGGAGCCAGAGGCTTCTAATTCGAAGTGAACCGCCTCAGTCTTAATGAGGGAGACGTCGCGATAGATGCCGCCGTAGAACGTGAAGTCCGCGGTCTGCGGGTAGACGGTTTCATTCGGCTCGTTGTCGACCAAAACGGCGAGTTCGTTTTCGCCTTCGTGGTAGAGGTCGGTGATCTCGATGCGGAAACGAGAATAGCCACCGTGGTGGACGCCGATTTCCTTGCCGTTTAGATAGACGGTCGCGGAGGAGTTCACGGCGTTGAACTCAAGCCATAGCTTTTGGCCGTCGCTGAGCTTCGGGGCCTCAAAGGTGCGGAAGTACCAATACTTGGAGCGGACATAGTCGCCGCCGCCATCCTGGCCGTCGAGAGCGTTCCAGGTGTGGGGGATGTTGACAATTTCGCCTTTGTGCGCACGCGCTTCCTCATAGGAAACGTTTTGCTCGACAAAGCGCCATTGTTGGTTCAGGTTCGTGACTTCTCTCATGGAGATCTCCTTCTATGTTGAGGGCGTGCCCTCGTTTTCTCTATTAATGTAAACGCGTAAGGCCATAATGGGAATTGCAATTGAACATAAAATACATTGCAAAATCTTTTTGATGAGTTTCTCATAACGCCAAAAAGACTTCCTCAATTCGTAAGCGGTTTTTTTCGTACATTGCTCTTTTTGTTTCGTGTTTTGCGAAATGCGCACAAAAACGCTCAAATTATGAAAGATTTGTTGAAAGCGTAACTGATTCAATTAAACTTTTTATAACTCAAAATAAGGAGAAAAAGAGTATGGCTAAAAAAGCGACGGGCGGATTGCTCTCTAGCAGAATCAAATCCGCAAACGTCAAAATTTTTCCGGAAGCGGCCCTCGGGTATCTCGCTGGACCCTTCTTTGCCTTGATTCCCAACGGAATCATCAACGTCTTCCTGACGCAGTATTGGGCGAACGTACTTGGACTCAAGGAATGGGCATATGCCTTCACCTGGCTATTGCCGCTTCTTTCCTCGATTCTGGTTGTCGTTGGCAACATCCTCGTTGGTAAGCTCATGGAAGGAAAACCTAAAAAGGCTGGCAAAGCCCGCCCGATTATGGTTTTGTCCGTCCCCGCGATTGCCTTGGCGCTCGTGGCGTTGTTCCTCTCGCCGTTCCCCAAAGGCGCTACGGCGGAAGCCCCCAACATTCTCACTCTCGTGATCGTTGCCATCGGCTACAATCTCTTCTATGCCTTTGCGTGGCCGATGTACTACACCTCGCACTCCGCGATGGTCAACCTCTCCACGCGTAACGCCTCTCAGCGTTCGCTCCTAGGAACCATGTCGATGGCTTCCCAGGTTGGCGCGGCTGGCGTCGCCGGCATGGCTGGCGGCTTCATCTCCGACCTCCTCGGCTTGCTTCCCACGGCCGAGAAGCTCGCGCAAGACCCCGCCAAGATCAGCCACTGGTTCAAAGATGCTAACGGCGTCGTCTTATCCCTTGAGGCGGCTCGCGAATCTGCGAATAGCCGCTGGGTTATCATCGACATCATCCTCATCGCCGCCTTGATTATCGGCGTCGCGCTTGAGTTCCTCTTTACCCGTGAACGTATCACGGAAGAACAATTTGCTCTCTCCGCCGACAAAGACGAGAAGGGCAACGTCGTCACTCCCACCAAGGGCAAAGTCAAAATGGGCACTCAGATCAAAGTCTGCGTCCACGACAAGTACTGGTGGATCATCATTGGATTCTTCTTCCTCTATCAACTGGGTGGCATGCTCAAGAACAACGGCCAAATCTGGTACTCCCAGGCATGGACCAATGCGGAGAGCCTCTCCTCCCTCATCGGTATCCTCGGCGCCATTCCGACTGCGGTTGGTATGCTCGCCGTCTGGCCGCTAGCCAATAAGTTTGGCAAGGCCAATTCGATTAAATGGGGCGCTGCCCTCGCCGTCATCCTCGGTTTCGTCGGCTGGTTCCCTGTCTTCTTCAACCTCACGGATGAAGGGCTCATCGGCACTTTCGCCATCTTGGGCTTCTGCTTAAAGGCCCTTGGCACCGTCCCCGCGATGTATGTCTCCCTCGCCCTCATGTCGGACGTTCTTGATCACCAGGAAGCGGTCTATGGTATCCGTACCGACGGCTTCACGATGGCCGTCTACGGCTCCATCATGATCGCGATGACCGGTATCTCCAATGCCATCATCCTCGCCATCACCGGTGCGACTGCTGGTACCGAAATCTACCGCTTCGTCACCACCGCCATCTTCTTCGGCGGCGAGATGGTCTGCTATGGCATCATCTTCATCATCCTCATGTTCATGAACGTCGAGAAATTCTCTGACCTCGACCACGCTGCCATCGAAGCGGCCCAGAAAGCCGAAGCCGAAAAGGCTGGCGTTCCTTATATCCCTGCCAAAGAGCGTCTTGAACTCGAGCAGAAGAAGGCTGAGGAAGATGCCGCTAAGGCCGAAGTTGAAGAACTGAAGGCCAAGTGCGAAAAGAGTGGCGCCAACTTCGAATCCGCCCTCGCTGAACTCGAAGCCAGCCGCAAGGCCAAAGCGGAAGAAGCCGCTGCCAAGAAGGCTGAGAAGGAAGCCAAGGCTGCTGAAAAGAAGAAAGCCAAAGAAGATGCGGAAGCTGCTCGCGTTGCCGCTCTCACCCCTGAGCAAAAAGCTGCTGAAGAGAAAGCCAAGGCCGACAAGGCTGCCAAAGCCGAAGCTGAAGCCGCTCGTCTCGCTGAGATCCATGCTCGCATGGTCGAAGAAGGCCGCAAACTGCTTGCCTAATCCTTCAACATCTACAAGAACCTCTGCAAATCGCGGGGGTTTTTGTTTTTATAACGAAAAAAAGAAAAGAGGATTTCTCCTCGTTTCGGCTTGATTTTGCATGGAAACACATGCAATGGTGCCGGCTACCAGAGTCGAACTGGTACGAGGTTGCCCCCGACAGATTTTAAGTCTGTTGCGTCTACCATTCCGCCAAGCCGGCATCAAGCCATTTGCCTTACGGCCCACATATCTTACCACCGCGCGGCAATGTTCTCCATGACATTTTGAAAGGTTCGGAAATAATTGCCTTATGCGCGCGCGAAATTTATAATGGTGGGCATGAATCAAGACCTAATCACAGCGATCATGTACCTCTTCGTCGGTATCGCCGTTTTGCTTGTCGGCATGCGTTTCATGTCAGGTGGTTTGAAGAAAATCGCGGGCAAGGGAATGCGCAATTTCTTTCGACGTACCCAAAACAATCCCTTCCTTTGCATGGGGATGGGTTTGGTCATTACCTTGCTGATTCAGGCAAGTGACGCCACGGCTGCTCTAGTCATCGGTTTCATCAACGCAGGCGCCATGGGCATCGCGCAGGGTTTGGCCATCATCCTCGGCGGGTATATTGGAACGACCATCACCGGCGTCCTCGCCTCGTTCTCATCCCTTTCCGTTTCCGTCTATTTGCTGTCTTTTGCCTTCATCGGCATGGTCATGATGATGTTCTTCCATAACGAAAAAGTGAAGAACATCGGCGAAATCCTGTGCGGCCTTGGCTTGCTTTTCTTTGGCCTCGCGGTGATGAAAGACTCCTTTGCTAACGCTGATATCAAGCAGTTTTGCACGACACTATTCTCGAGCATCAACTTCCCATTGCTGCTCTTCATCCTCGGTGTCCTTCTTGCGGCGCTTGCCCAATCCTCCAGTGCGATTACCGGTATCGTCATCGCTATGGTTGGTGGCGGTGCGCTCGAGCTCTCCAGTGCCCTCTACATCGCCTTAGGCGCCACTTTAGGTACGGTTGCGAACACCTTGCTTTCCTCGATGAACGGCAATATCGACGGCAAGCGGACCGCCCTAATCGCCGCGACGATGCGCTTGATATCATCCAGTGTCGCGCTCATCATCCTTTGGATCTTCGAGACGCCTATCGCTACCGCCCTCCACGCCGTCGCCATCAATGGTTCGGACCAATTCCCCGTCGCTTTGTTCACGGTCATCTACAACGTCATCTTCATGCCTTTGATGATTCCGCTGATCAAACCAATGGTGAGCCTCTTTACGCGCCTCATCAAAGACAAGGAAGCGGGAAGATACGCAAACGCAGTCCAATTCATCGATGACCGCTTGCTCAAATCGCCGGATATCGCCTTGATGCAGGTCCGCCGCGAGATCGTCCATATGTTCGACCTCTCCCTTCAAAACTATCGCTATGGCATGGAGCGTATCCTCACTTTCTCCCAAGAACACGCGAAAGAGCTCGTCGATATCGAAGGCCAGATCGATTACCTGAACGCCCGCATTACCGACTTCTTGATCAAACTAGCCCCGTTGCTACAGAGTAGCCGCGAGGTCAAGGTCGGTAGTTATTTCCACGTCATTAACGACATCGAGCGTATTGGCGACCATGCTTACAATTTCCATGAAGCGGCCGATGCCATGAGCGCCGAAGACCTCTCCTATAGCGACGCCGCCAAAGCGGAAATCGCCGAACTCGACGCCGTCGTCACGGATATGTTCAACGTCGCCCGCGAAGTATTCGTCAACAAAGACCGCAAGTCTCTAGCCTATCTCCGCCGACAAGAAGAGAAGACCCACCGCATGAAGCAATCCTTCTATCAGAGCCACTACGAACGCATCCTCAAAGACGAATGCTCGCAGAAGATGACCCCTTACATCTCTTCCTTCATCGTCGAATTAGAGCGTGTCGCCGATCACTTGACCAACATCGGCTATTCCATCATCAACCCGACCGGCGATACCCAAAACGAGCTTGAGGCCAAAAAAGCCGAGCGCAAACCCTAACGGTCATGAAAGAAATCGAGCAGTCCCTTTTTGAACATTACGCCCTCCACGATACGGAGGGCCTTATTGCATTCGGGTTTCATCTTAGTCAGAACGTTTATCAAATTGAAAAAGAACTTGGAATTGCGGAGTTTTCCGCGCGAATCACCGTTGATTCTAGTGGTGGTATTGATGGGGTGATCTTCGAAGAAGGGGAAGAGGAATACGAAGGGTTCCGCTATCCGATTCTCGGTTCCTTCGCCTCCTCCATCAAAGAAGCCTATGTGGCTTTGCTTAAAGAAATACGCGACGCCTGTTATGTTTCCGTCCGTCCTAGACGTTATTACCTTTTGCCTTCCAATCCCGCGATTTATAACGTCGGAAAAGGCTTCAAGGAGCAGGGCGGATACCTCGATTGGCCTGCCCGCAGGAAAACTCATGAAGGGGACTATGTCTTCATCTATTCTGCGCGCCCATTTCAGGCGATTGCGTTTCTATGCGAGGTCGTCGCGGTAGACGAAGCGCAGGAAGGCTATGAAGGCCGCTCCGTCTATATGACGATGCTCCATCTATTAAAGACATATGATTCCGCTTCTTTGCCCTTGCAGGATTTGAAGAATCATGGCCTAAGGACCGTGCGCTTCCTTCACGAGATCAAGAAAGAACTCGCGGAATATATGTTGAGCAAGTAACGCTACTGTACATCGTCCCCATCCTTCGGGTCTAGCTCGTTGATTAGCTTATACTGGGCGATTTTTCGATGCCGCTCCGCATATTGCTTACGTGAAAACACCCTTTGGATATCCGTTAACAAGTGGGGCCATTGCAGACTTACGACATCGCGCTTTTCGGGGTGCGGTGAAGTGCGGTTTGGATCGCGCAAGAAGGGGTGGATCATCATCGGACCAATGTGGGGCAGGTTGATATGACGGTACTTGTCCGCCAGCACGCTTTGGAGCAATTCCTTCTCCGACGCGAAGACGAAATACGTTGGGTCTCCATAGGCGATATAGTCCGCCGGTTCCATCTTCCTTTCCTCGTCGCCTCGAAACACGAAACGCAGAACGCTCGCCTTGATGATCTCGCGCTTATTCAACTCTTCATTTGCTTTCTTGATGTCTTTCGCCATCTTGGGATAAAGCTCGCTGGCAAGATAGCGGTGCTCCCCTTTTCCGTCCATCGTCCCATCTCCGTACTGGAAAAACAATAGAGTCCGTTGCGTTTCCTTAGATACCCCAAGCCCGCGCAAGAAAAGGATGAATGGCTTAATGTGCTGCGTGTGGACGCTACACGAGGAACCGCTTTTTAACGAGACCATCTTTCGAGAATCCCCAATCTGCAAATAGAAATCAGGTTTGGAGAAACGGTTGCAGATCCCACATTGGATAACGTCATCGTCCTTGCA
>JAFSVB010000075.1 GCA_017450325.1 Bacilli bacterium
CCGCAGGTCGATCATTCCGTCGACGATGTCCTTATCCATACCGACCATCTCATGTACGCGGAAAAGCGCGCGAAGAAAAAGAAAACGAAATCATAGGCTCTTCTTTTGAAAAAGAATTGGCTTTTGCGCAGTTTTCCGCATCGTACATAAAAACCATCGGCGTTTTTTTCGCGCCGATGGCATGGATGAATGAAAGTCAGCTATTTCGTGCCGGTATAGAAATCGATGGACTTTACGGCGTTGGTGACGATCAGGATGGTGCTTTGATTTAAGGCGGCGATGAGTTCGTCCGCGACTTTGTATATCTCGGCTCTTTTCTCCGTCACGATGACGCATACGAAACTATATTCTAGGGTGACGACCATATGCTCATCGCGCCAGACGCCCTTGGCATCATACATCGTGAATCCGTCTGGGAAGTAGTCCATTAACTTATTCTCTACGACGCTTCGCGCAGCCTCGATCTCCATCACCGGCTCATAGGTGTCTTTGTCATTGGTCCCGACGTACATGATGTACTCGTTTCGTTGTTCGGAAGGAGCAGGGGTAGACGCGTGGGAAAGCGTGTATGCCGCCATGCCAAAAGCGCCTGCGGAAATGCCTAGGCCCAAGACGACGACGGCGCATAGAGCGACGATCAATGGTTTCTTCATGATGATTGCCTCGCCGTGATTGTATCATGGCGTGGAATTGGTAGTAGTCGTTTCCTTAGGGCGTTGCTTTTCCGTAGACGGAAACCTTTGCCATCATCGCTTTTACTCACTAAAATACATGCGCGTCATCTGTTCGAGCGGATGACCAAAGGAGACCATCATGAAAAAACCTCTCATATTGACCATCGTCTCGTTCGTCCTCACGCTTGCTTCCTGCGGCGGAACTCCCGCCTCTTCCAGCAGCGAGCCCGCGAAGAAATACTTCAGTCTTTGGAACGAATGCTCTTCGCTGACCGCCTTGAAGAACTATGTGGAAGACGTCACGAACGAGAAATCCAAGAACTTCATCCCCGTCGAGGACCGCATCGCGACCTTCGATATGGATGGCACCTTCGTCGGCGAGCTCTATCCGACCTATTTCGAATACAACATGCTCGAGTACCGCGTCCTTGAGGATCCTACCTATAAGGACAAAGCGCCTGCCGATGTCGTCCAAGTGGCCCAAAACATCCGTGACTTCGTGCGCGAAGGCACCAAACTCCCGGACCATTTCGACATGGTCCACGCCTATGCGGCGGCGAAGGCATATTCCGGCATGTCCATTGCCGAATTCGACGCCTACGTTAAGAACTACGCGAAGAATACTCCGAATGGCTTCACGGGCATGACCTTTGCGACGAGCTTCTATAAGCCGATGCTCGAAGTGTTCGATTACCTCGAGGACTATAAGTTCACCTACTATGTCGTCTCGGGCTCCGACCGCTTCATCTGCCGCGCCCTCGTGGATTCTCTTGGCATCCCCTCTAACCGCGTCATCGGCATGGACGTTACCCTCAAGGCCTCGAACCAAGGCGAAGCGGACGGTGTCGATTACACGATGAAGCCCGAGGAATACCTCGTCCGTACCGAGGAGCTCATCATCAAGAACCTCAAGACCAACAAGGTCAAGCAGATCACCCAGGAAATCGGCAAGGTTCCTGTTCTCTCCTTCGGCAATAGCAGTGGCGATAGCGCGATGCATAACTATTGCCTAGGCAACAAGACCTATAAGAGCGATGCCTTCATGCTCGTGGCCGACGATGATGTCCGCGATCATGCCAACCTCGCAGAAGGCGCCCGCAGGCAGAAGATTTGGGAAGAATCCAATTACCACGTCATCTCCATGAAGAACGACTTCAAGACCATCTATGGCGATGGTGTCGAGAAAGTCGACTTCAAGTTCTAACCCATCCATCAAAAGAAATCCACGCGAAAGCCAATCTAGCCTCGCGTGGATTTTTTCATCGTTTCGCTTTGCTTACCCAACCTGCTTAATGGACAGGGAGATGCGTTTCTTCGCGAGGTCTACCCCGATGACTTTAACTTTGACGATGTCCCCGATTTGATAGAGCGAGGAGATGTCGCGGACGAAACGGTTCGCGACCTCGGAGATATGGACGAGGCCATCGAGGTGGACGTTGATGTCCACGAACATGCCAAAGTCCATGATGTTGCGAACGGTTCCCTGCAAGACCATGCCAACCTTGAGGTCCTCGATGGAGCGGACGGATTCCTCAAGTTCCGCCGTCTTGGCTTCAAGGCGGATATCGCGACCCGGGGTCAGGATTTCTTCCAGGATATCATCGAGAGTCATCTCGCCTATTTCTATGTGGTTTTGCAAGAAGTTCGTTTTGGAAAAGGAGGCGAGTTTGCGCTGCTTTTCTTCTAAATTATCGTGGAGAATATCGATTTTCGTTTGAGCGAGAATCTCCTTCGCGGCCTGATAGGATTCGGGGTGGATGCCGGTCGCGTCGAGAGGCTCATCGCCATCATAGATGCGCAAGAAGCCCGCGCATTGGGCAAAGGCCTTGGGGCCGAGCTTGGCGACTTTCTTGAGTTCTTGACGATTATGGAAACGGCCGTGCTCTTTTAGATAATCCAAGATGTTCGCGGCGAGGGTAGGGGTGATGCCCGCGATATAGGAAAGAATGGAAATGGAAGCGGTATTGAGGTTCGCTCCGACCGCGTTGACGCAATCCTCCACGACGGCATGAAGGGATGCCTCGAGGCGCTTTTGATTCATGTCGTGCTGATATTGGCCAACACCGATGGACTTCGGATCGATCTTCACGAGTTCGTTTAAAGGGTCTTGAAGGCGTCTTGCGAGGGAGATGGCGCTTCGTTTCTCAACGGGCAGTTCCGGGAATTCCTTTTCCGCGAGGGCGGATGCGCTATAGACGGAGGCGCCGGACTCGCTGACGATCGCGATTTTTATGGGGAGGTCGTTCTTCTTGATGATGTCGCGTAGCTCCGCTTCCGATTCGCGGGAGGCGGTGCCATTGCCAAGAGCGATGTAATCGGGCTTCGTCCTGCGGAGCAAGGAAAGGAGCTTCGCTTTCTCGCGTTCGATGGATTCGCGGTCGCCGCGGGTGATGAAGCTCACGCCGACCTCCTCATAGATGCCCGACGTGTTCACGACCGCCCACTTGCAACCCGTGCGGATGCCCGGGTCGAAGCCGAGGACTTTCTTGTCCTTCAGGGGAGGATAAAGCAGCAAGGCACGGGTATTGGCCTTAAAGACTTCTAGGGATTTATCTTCGGCGCGTTCGAACTTCTCGTTCCACACCTCTGTCTCGACGCTAGGGAGGATCAATCTCTTTAGGGCGTCATTGATGGTGTCGGTGATTTCTTTGGGAAAATCGTTCTTATAAAGGTATTTATAGGCGATGTGGTTGAACATCGCTTCGGTTTCATAGTCGAAGCTCACGCGGAGGCATTTCTCTTTCTCGCCGCGGTTGATGGCGAGGAGGCGGTGAGGTGGGACCGACTTCACGGCTTCGCGGTAAGAGGCGTAGTTGGCGTAGGTGTCTTTCTCGTCCTTGGCGATTTCTTTGGAACAGAGGAAGCCATGGCTAAAGATGTAGCGGCGGATGAAGGCGCGATAATCGGCATTATCGGAAATCTCCTCGGCGAGGATATCCTCCGCGCCTTGGATGGCTTCTTCGACGTCGTTTACGCCTTTCTCAGGGTTGACGAATTCCTTGGCTTTGGTCCGTAAAGGAACGATGGCCTTGCCTTTTTCGATATAGCGGGCGAGCTCCTCAAGGCCTTTTTCTTTCGCGATGCTCGCGCGGGTCTTCCTCTTGGGCTTATAGGGACGGTAAAGATCTTCAAGTTCGGCGAGGGTGGATGCGCTTTCGATCGCTTGGCGCAGTTCGTCGGTAAGCTTTCCTTGCTCTTCAATGGAGGCGAGGACGACGTCCATGCGTTCTTGTAGGTTACGAAGATAGGCGAGGCGTTCCTCTAATTTGCGGAGGTCCGCATCGGTCAAGTTGCCCGTGGCTTCTTTGCGGTAGCGCGCGATAAAAGGGACGGTATTGCCATCGTCGAGCAGCGCCACGGCGGCATTGACGGAGGCTTGAGGCAAGCTTAATTGGGCGGAGAGAAGTCGGTTGATATCCATGGCGAGTATTATCGATCTCTACGGTAATGGAAGCAAGGCTGCTTGGCGCGATAAAGGTGGTTAAGCACGATATGAAAACAACTTTGTTGCAAATGCAACAAAGTTGAATCTCTCCGGCCTGGCCGCCATTTACGATACTCGTGCATGCGATATTTTCCCAAAATCAGGATAGGAGGGATTGAGCGCACTTCGTTTTAAAAATAAATGACCTTTTGCGGAGTTTTTCGATTCTATTGTCTTGCGTTACGGGTTCGTCTTGTTCCTAAGAGAAAGACGAACCTGTCGGTAAATTTGGTAATCGGAGAGGCCTCCGTGGCCGCCCCAACCTAGAATTTCGGCCAATCGTTCGACGCAATAGTCTGGGTCAAAGGTGTGAAAACTCTCATAGAGACCACAGAGTTTTTCGGGCTTTAAACGTTTATATATCTCTAATGACGAAGCTGATTTTAGAATGGAGAACGCACGGTAGATGTAGCCCATCCAGCGAAGGATGAAAACGGGCAGTTTCTCCCCTTTGCTTTCCTTTAGGCTCGGGTAGTCTTGCGCTAATTCAAAGAGGGCCTCATCGGAGCTGCAGTAGTTATAGGCGTCTTTGCTGTCATCTAACTTTTTTGCAGTTTTGCTCCTCATGAAACGCGAGGCGAAAAGGCTCGAGGTGCATGGAAAGCACGTGGCGGACCGCTCAAATACTTCCGCCTGTAGTTCGCACATTCTCTCTTCGTGGACGTTCATCCTAGAATCTCCTCGATGTATCTCCCTTGGCGACGGTATTTCTCAATCGCTAACTTTGCCTTATCCTGAGCTGTTTTAGCGGCTTCCATTCGGCGTCGTTCGATGTCCTTTCGTTCTTGCTCACATAGATAAAGCCGATCCAGCATGTGTATTTTTCTGCAAGCCAAATCAGACTTCAGCACGAATTGTCGTCCTAGCGAAGAGGCAGAGAGGGCGCTTATGGCTTGTAGATCTGTAATATCTCCGCGCGCAAACTGGTTCATCGTTTCATACATATTGTTATCTGCGATGGGCGCGATGAGAACGTCCTGATTTGCGGAATGGTCCAGGAACGAACAAAGGACGGGAGAACTTGCATAGGCATCGATTCTTCTACGGAAAAAACAGACCGTGAGCATCCATTCGAGGTCTACTTGATACTCATAAATACGCAAATTCTGGAAAGATGCTGCGTCGAATAAATAGACGGATGACCGCGGGTGCGGGTATATATATGAAGATACTTGAGCATAGTTTTCGCCTAGATAAAAGCCGCGCCCCATATCCAATGCTTCGCGTGAATGGGATAAGTCAACGTCGCCATCGATATTCGTCTTCGAACCATGAAACAAAAGCCGCGGATGCTCGTCTTTTGCAAATTGGATCTTTAATTCATTTAGACGGATGGGGTGTAGGGGGTTCCCATATGCAAATGAATAAAACCGCTCTAGAAATAACTCGCTCGGCGCGCTTTGCTTGGAGAGTATGCGTGCGATGGTGCTTCGCGCGACATTTAGTTTATTAGCTAATCCAGACGGGGAGACACCAAGCACGCTGCACACGGCTTGGATGTCTTCGATAACACTGTAATTCATATCAACATTGTAGCATACGCAACAAAGTTGATTCAATGTGCACGCCCACGCTGCCCAGCCACCCCCGTTTATCGATGTTTCCACGCGTTATCTCAATTCCTCTTTTACGTGCGTTCCATTACACTATTAGAGATATCAATAGGGGGCGCGTTTATGGGTCTTTTTGGGAAGAAAATCGAAGCGAAGGACATCGAGGGGTTCTTGCTTCGTGCTTTAAAGGAGTCTGTCCTTTTTGGTGATATTTCTTATGAAAGGGCCCCGAATCCTTATACGGTCCTCATCATCAATAAAGAAGATATCCATGGACTTTTAGCGGATCATATCGGTGAGAAGGGTCGCGTTCGTTTCGACTATATCGATACGAAGGAGATGCTCGTCCTTGAACTCGTCGCGGAACTGCCAAAAGAGAAAGAGCAGCAACGCCGCCACGCCTGGTGGGGGGCCGCGGAAGCGATCAAGGATTATCACGTCGTCGTGCCCCAGGGTGCGACGGACGTGGACGGCTATGAGACCTCTTTGTCCTTGAAGCTCAGCAAGCTCAAAGTAAAACCCAAAGCGGTGGCTAAGGAAGCGCCGAGGATGCTCCAAAAGGCAGTAGAAATCCTTCAACGCTAGAGACTTTGATACTCATTGACAAAATAAAATGGGTTTTGCGGAGATTTTTCGTTATTTTAGCTATATGCTGAACGAAGGGTTGCCTTTACGATCTCTGGTTTTCATCAAGAGAAGGAAAAATAGTGCTTTTTAGACTGAAAAATGCATTTCACGTCGCAAAAATGTCGCTTCGCGCCGTTTAGACTTTCTATGCGAATAATTGCCCATTATCCTTATTCGCACAAGCGCATAGGGCGTGTATCCTCGCGCCTGACGCAGTAACATTTAATGAAAACGATTCGAGTTGCCATCGTAGACGACGAGCAGGCTCCAGCCTACCAGCTTCTTTCTTTTCTCAATCATTTTGCAGAGAAACAGGGCTTGAAAATCGAGACCGCGATGTTCGATAAGCCCCTTGCTTTCTTAGCCGCGTTCCATTGCGATTACGACGTGCTCTTCCTCGATATTGAGATGCCGTCGATGGATGGCATCGCCTTGGCGAAGAAAATCCGCGAGAAAGATTCCTCGGTCTTTTTGATCTTCGTTACCAATCTCGCCCAATACGCGATCGATGGCTACAGCGTCTCCGCTTTCGATTACATTTTAAAACCCGTTGTCGAGAATGCCTTTGAACTCAAGATGTCCCGCCTATTAAAAAAGCTTTCCGCAGACGTCGAGGAGAAAATCAGTATCCGCACCAACCGGGAAACCCTCGCCGTCGACGTCCACGATATCGACTACATCGAGCCGAATAACCATCACGTCATCTATCATCTCGTCGATAAGACCGTCGAATCCTATGAGGCGATGAAGGACGTGGAAAAGCGCCTGCCCTCTCATTTTGCTAAATGCAACCGTTATTACCTCGTCAATATGGCCCGGGTAAGCGCCGTTCGCGGGGACTCTGTGTACCTTGGCGACACCGAACTGAAAATCAGCCGCACCGAAAAGAAAGAGTTTTTGCGGAGATTCTCTGAATATCTCAGCGTAAGGGGGTCTCGTTAGCATGGATGCGAACTTTGTGATGATCGTCATGGCGGAGATACTTATCGCGACCGCCTTGTTCAGCCTTTCTTTCCCGCGCAGGAAATTATTCGTCGTTCGCGTTATTGTCTCTCTCGGCGCGAGCATCGGCCTTGCTTATGTCCTAGGCCGGTTTCTTCCCTCGACGTCCATTTTCCGCTTTCTCAATTTCTTGCTGCAATATGTCTTCTGCTCTGCCTGCGTGTTTTGTTGCTATAAGACCAGCATCATCGCCGCGATGCTCGTCGGCGCGTTAGGCTACGCCACGCAGCATTTCTCCTATAACCTCACTTCGTTTATCGGAGTGTGGTGGAGCTATCGCAAAGCCGTTCAACTCCCGAATTACTACCTTTATACTCTCTTAGAGAACCTGACGTTTTATGCGCCCATATACGTCGGCTTCTATTTCGCCTTCGCCCGTCCGATTTCCGGCGCGGAGATGCGGGGACGCCTCCGCCTCGCGGCCATCGTTACGTCCATCCTTACGGTCTTGGTGTGCGTTGGCATCACCCGCTTTGCCCGCGATAATTTCCGTCGCGACTCCAATACGGTCATCGCGGAATCGCTCTATGCGATGGTGTGCTGCCTCGCTTCTTTGTTCATCGCGCTCTTCCTGCGCAAGACCCATGACCTCGAGATGAACGAAAACGTCCTTCGTCACCTTCTCGCGGAGGAAAAACACCAGTTTGACGTTAAGAAAGAAAACGCCGAATACGTCCATTTGAAATACCACGACCTGCAAAAAAGGCTGCAGAAATTCGACGGAAGACTCTCCAAGGAAGAAATCGGCGAAATCGCCGGGGCCATCGCCATCTATGATTCTCCCTTCAAAACCGGAAACAAGACCCTCGATATCATCCTCACCTCCATCCATCAATATTGCATTGGCAAACGTATCTCGATGACTTTCCTCGGCGATGGCGCTTCCCTAGATTTTTTGGAAGAAGGGGAGATGTACTCCTTGATTGAAAATGCCTTCGATAACGCGATCGAGGCTGTCGCAAGCTTGCCGGAAGACGCGCGGCAAATCTCCGCGACCTTGCATCGTTCAGGCGATCTGGTGAGCTTCAATGTCGTCAATTTCTTTGAGGGCAGCCTGATGTTCGACCGTGGTTTGCCAAAGACCTCCCACGTTGGGGAGCAGGGGTTCCACGGCTATGGCATGGTCTCCATGAAGCGCATCGCGGAGAAATATCAGGGTGGCTTGTCCGTCAGCACGGATGACAATATCTTCTCATTGACGGTTTACTTGATTTGCCCGTCTGTTGCCTAATTCCGTGCTTTTACCCCATAAAAGGTCGGAAAGAGTCAAATATATACAACCATTTTTGCAATAGTCATGTAAATATTTTGCAATTAGAGAGCAAAAATGACTGCTTTTCGCGTTGCTATTTTGCCGTTCCACGGCGATTCCATATCGTGTCATGAAAGCGGTTTCTACAATTTTCTTAATCTCGGGAAGACCTTTTTGCGCAGAAGGATCTTTCCATGGACCCGCGGCGGAAGTAGCTACTCCGTCGCCCGTCCAAAATAACCAAGGAGGTAAACTTAAGTGTTTACGAAAAAAGCGAAGACTCGCAAGAAAGCGTTTCTCGTCCTAGCCGGTGCGGCGTTTGCCGCGATGGCCGTCGGCGTGGGCGCCTCGATTGCGAACCCCATCTCCGCCGATGCGATCAACATGGGCTACAAGGGTGTTTTCACATCCGACTACTCCTCGCTCGCCGAAGCCAAGGCCGCTGCCGATGAGCTCAACGTCGAAATCGCTGCAGAAGGCGACGTTTTGCTTAAAAACGACGGCTCCCTCCCGTTCTTTGGCGATGAGAAGATCTCCGTCTTTGGCCGGGCGCAGGATAGCATGCAAGGTGCTTCCGGTAGCGTGAGTCTCCCCGTCGCTTTGGCCAACGAAGGCTTCAAAGTCAACCCCTCGCTCCAAGCCTATTATTCAAGCGTCAACACCAGCATCGGCGTTGAAGACAAAGAGTTCGAGGCTTCCGTCGAGCAGTCCTTCAAGCTCTACAATGACGCGGCCGTGGTCATCTTCTCTCGCGGCGGTACCGAAGGCGCGGACCTCAACACCGTCACCAACGAAGTAGAAGACAACAAAGATGGCGATGGCAATCCCTATAGCTGGGAACATCAGGCCCTCTATGACGACCCCGACGATGAGAAGGGCGCGTTCAAGCATTACCTGCAGCTCACCGATTCCGAAGAAGCGCTTCTTGCCAACGTTAAGAAGAACTTCAAGAAGATCGTGGTCGTGGTCAACACGTCCAACGCGATGGAACTTGGCAACCTCCAGGATGACCCCGCTATCAGCGGCATCATCTGGATCGGCCGTCCGGGCTCCACGGGTCTACAAGGCCTCGCGAAGATCCTTAACGGCGAAGTCAACCCCTCTGGCCGCATGGTCGATGAGTGGATGAGAGACTTCACCGCCGACCCCGTTTGGCAGAACTTCGGCGTCAACAAGCAAGTCGGCACCACCCACCTCTATGACTACACCATCGGCCTCGAGGCGTTCGGCATCAAGTCGCCGACCCCGGGCAATGGCAATGGCTATGTCGGTGGCGATGGCTATTATGGCATCGACTATGACGAAGGCATCTACCTCGGATACAAATACTACGAGACCGTCTATGCCGAGCTGCTCCGCGACGCGACCATCCGTTACGACAAGAACACCCGCAAAATCGTCGAGAAGGGTGCCGTTACGGGTGAATATAACGCCGCCGAAGCCGCTGAAGAGTGGTGGAAGTTCGCGGTCGTCTATCCGTTTGGCTATGGCCTCTCCTACACCGAATTCTCGGAAGAGCTTGGCAGCATCTATTACCTCGATGAAGGAAAGAAAGTCCTCCCCGCAAGCGTCGGGCCGGAACTCTTCAAGTCCTCCGCAACCGACGGCGCAGCCAAGGTTGAGAAACTCTACGTTCCCGTCAAGGTCACCAACACGGGCAACGTCCCTGGCAAGCAGGTCGTCCAGGTCTACGTCACCGCTCCTTACATCGACGGAGAAGTTGAAAAAGCGGCCGTAAATCTCGTTGGTTTTGCAAAAACTAGCCGTCTCCGCCCCGGACAGAGCGAGACCGTCACCGTCGAGATCAACGTCCAGGATTTCTCCTCCTTCGACTACAACGACGCGAACGATAACGGCAAGCGCGGCTATGAGCTAGACGCTGGCCAATACTCCATCAAGGTCATGAAGGATTCTCACCGCGTGAGCGATTCCTATGAATTCACCCTCACCGGCGACGCCTTCCTCGAACTCGATGACTTCAGCCACAACAAGGCGATCCCCGTCTTCTCCAACCACGACTCCTTCGACACCGTCCGTGGCAACTACTCCACGGATGAAAATGATAAGTACCTCAACGTCAACGCGACCAACGATGCCGGCCAGAAACTCCTCAGCCGCACCAAACTGAGCGTCGTCGACGCCCAGGGCCTCGTCATCACCGCCGCCGAACGCGCGCTCTCCGATGACTTCGTGAAGTCGGTCCTCTATTACACCGCCTTCAACACCAACGATCAGGCGAACTTCGCCGACGATAAGGCCGATAAGGACGCCTACTTCAAGGATAACCTCCTCACGGGCGACCACGCGGGCCACCTCAGCTGGTACCGCACCGCGGCCGAACTCGATGCCCTCACCGACGGCTGGAAGCAAGTGGCGGCCCACGAAGAAGGCAACGCCGACATCTTGTATCGCCTTTCCGATATGGCGGGCCTCGACTATGAGGACAACGTCACCGTCATCAGCGGTGGCAAGTTCGATGGCAAGACCCCGAAGGCCGCTTGGGACCTCTTCATGAACCAGCTCACCTGGAAAGAGATGCAGGACGTCATCAATTCCGCGATGCGTTCCACCAAGGCCATCAACACCATCGGCAAATCCGCCACGAGCGACCCCAACGGTCCGAACGATTACGGCGGAAAGTACTGGTGCGATGAGACCGTCGTCTCCTCCACTTGGAACGTCGAACTCGGCGAGCAATATGGCATTATCAACGGCAACATCGCCATGTTCTCCGGCTACGGCGGATGGTATGGCCCAGCCATGAACACCCACCGTTCTCCGTTCTCTGGCCGTAACAACGAATACTATTCGCAAGATGGTTACCAAGGCGGTGCGATGGCCGCTGCGGTCATCCACGGCGCGCAAAGCCGCGGCATCAACGTCTGGGCGAAGCATATGTTCATGAACGACCAGGAAGAGAACCGCTCCAGACAGTGCCTCTTCACCTGGGCTCCTGAGCAGGCGATCCGCGAGATCTATGCCAAGCAGTTCCAGATGGGTCTCCAGGAAGGCGAAGGCTCTGCCTCGATGATCGCCTACAACCGTATCGGTGGCGTCGTCGCTTGCGTCAACTACGCGTTCCAGACTCGCCTCCTCCGCGAAGAGTGGGGCTGGAAGGGCGTCCTCGTTACCGACTACTACGGCAACAACGCCATCCAAGCCAACTCCATGGACCTCATGGTCCGCACCGGCGGCAACCTCCCCGATGGTACCGCTAGTGGCGCGAAGGCCCTCAGTGGCACCTATGACGCCGAGGCCAACAACATCATGATCGGCTCGAGCAAAGACGTTGCCTCCAAGACCCAGTGGTACTATGGCCGTCTCGCCGCTCAGCGCGAACTCTTCGCCGCTGCCAACACCCTCAACAACAAGAATGGCGTCAACACCGCCAACTACGCGGTCAACACGACCACTCCGCTCGAGCTCACCCAAGGCGTCGCCGCGAGCAACATCAGCACTGCCATGGCCGCTGAGGACCTCAATGGCCGTACCGCTAAGTACGCCATCACCTCCGGTGAGCTCCCGCAAGGCTTAAGCCTCAACGCCAATAACGGCGCCATCACCGGCACCGCTACGGTCGCGGGCAACTTCAACATCACTGTCACGGCCACGATCGATGGCTTCATCACCGCGGCCCATAAGTACCAGCTCCAGATCGCGAGCGCCTTCACCATCAACGGCAACGAAGGAACGGTCGGTGAGGAATTCCTCTGCACGATCGACTCCGAAATCGTCACCGCGAACAAATACACCACCAGTTTGAAGTACAACCTCATCGAAGGCGCGCTCCCCGCGGGCCTCGAGCTTGATGGCGACACCATCGTCGGCACCCCGACCGAAGCGGGCACCTTCAAGATCAAGATCAACGTCGTTGGCCAATATCGCAGCGGCCGTACGACCTACACCGATACCTTCCCACTCGAAATCACCCTCGTGATCGCAGAAGGCGAACCGGGCGTCCTACCTCCCGAACCCGTCACCATCACCGGTGTCGAAGCCGGCGAAGGCGGCAGCCTCATCATCCATCTCAGCGACGGCACCGACTATGTCGTCACTAGCGGCAAAGACGGCGTCGATGGCAAGGATGGCAAAGACGGCGCCGCCGGTGCCGATGGTGCCGATGGCGTCGGAATCGCTTCGATCGAAAAGACCGGCAGCGAGAACGGCGTTGACACCTACACCATTACCCTCACCAATGGTCAGACCTACACCTTCACCGTCACCAACGGCGTCGATGGCCAAGACGGCGCGGACGGCCAAGACGGTGCTCCGGGTGCCAAGGGCGACCAAGGCGAGCAGGGCCCCAAGGGCGACAAAGGCGACAAGGGTGATCAAGGTGAACCTGGTCCTAAGGGCGACAAGGGCGACAAAGGCGATACTGGCGCGGCCGGTTCTGGCTGCGGTGGCTCCATCGCTGGCGCCTCGATCCTCGTAGCGTCTCTTGCTGCAGTCGCGGCTCTCATCATCACCAAGAAGAAAGAGGACGATAAATAATCTTCCTTCTCGCTTCTAAGCAACATTAGTGGCGGGGCCCTTCCACGCGAAGGGCCCCGTTATATCGTTTGTCGTCGTGAAATCGTCTGATTCAGGAAGACAGCAAAATTGAAAGGGAAAACTCATATGAAACAACAGAATAGAAAAGGCCTTTGGTTCCTCGCCGCGGCTTCCATGCTCACCCTCGCCGCCTGCGGTGGCGGTAGTGGAGGCCAAGCATCCTCTGCGGCTCCGCAGACCACTTCCGCAAGCGTGCCTGTGCAAGGTTCGGGACAAGGGCAAAAATCCGAGAATCAGCCGACTTCTCAGGCTCCGGTTACGGAATCCTCCAAACAAGAAGGCGGCGAAAGCAGCAACGTGCCCGCCTCGATGTTCTCCGTGACCTTCAACTACAATTATCCTGGCTCTAGGCCTACCCAAGTGAAAGTGGAGGCAGGCTCGACCGTCGAAAAGCCCGCCGACCCCGTCCGCGAAGGGTTTGGCTTTACGGGCTGGTATACGGAAATCGGCTGCGTGAACCTCTTTGATTTCAATACCCCGATCACCAAGAACACCGTCTTGTTCGCGGGGTGGTCGGAATCAAGCCTCACCGTATCCTTTAACTATAACTATGTCGGCGCGCCCGCGATTAACCAAGTGACTGTCGCAAAAGGTAACCCCGTCGCAAAACCGGAAGACCCCGTCCGCGAGAACTATGCGTTCGAGGGATGGTATCTCGAAGCCGCAGGCGAACATGAATATGATTTCACCCTACCCGTCGTGGAGTCCTTCACCCTTTACGCGAAATGGACCCTTTCCGTGGCGAGCGTCACCTTCGACCTCGGCTATGAGACCGAGAATCGAATCAGCACCGTTTCCGTCCGCATCGGCGAAGCGATGGTCGCGCCGAACGACCCGCTCCGCGAAGGATATAACTTCTTGGGCTGGTTCCGTAACGCGAACGATTCGGTCGCCTACGATTTCTCAAGCCTCGTCACCGAGAGCTTCACGCTGACCGCGAAATGGGAAATCATCGTCTTGACCGTCACCTTCAATTACAACTACGCTGGCGCGACGAGTTCCACCGTCAACGTGAATTATGGCGAGAAGGTCGCCGAGCCCGCGAATACCCGCAGCGGCTACATCTGCGCGTGGATGCTCAACGATAAAGAATTCGACTTCGACACGCCTATCACGGAGAGCATCACCCTCGTGGCTTCTTGGACCGCCGAATCGAGCGATTCCTATACCTATACTTATTACTATAACTACACGGGTGCCCCGAATAACGGCGTCTATAAGACCGAAAGCGTGAAGAAACAAGCCAAGCCATCCCGTCCGACCGACCCCACCCGCGATGGATATTACTTCTCGGGCTGGTATGCCGATGCGGATTGCACGACGACGTTTAACTTCAACGCCCGCGCCACCGCGGCTCAAAGCGTCTATGCGAAGTGGCTCGATATCTACACCCTTGAGGCGGAATACATCGACCTCGATGGCAAGATGGGATTCGGCTTCTCGGTGAACCTCACCGGCACGGACCTCATCTATCCCGCGAACGGCTCGCAAGCCAGCAACGGCTACTATGTCTCGGGCATGTATTACGAGAACGCGGAGCTCGAATTCGACTTCAACGTCGATAAAGCGGTGGATGACGCGGTCATCACCATGCGCATCCAGTGCGAGTTCGACACCAAGACGTTCAACCCCGAAACCTATTCGGTCGAGATCAATGGCGTCGCCCTCGACTACGACGAAATCACCATCGAAGGCCTTGAGGAAGATACCCGTTCGGATATCCGCCGCCCGTTCATCAACGTCCAGATGAACGACCGCGCCGTCTTGAAAAAAGGCCCGAACGTCCTCAAGTTCATCACCACCAACAGGATCTTCCACGGCAACACCCGTCAGGCGGACGCGCCGATGCTCGATTGCGTCTACATCGCTACCGACGCCGCCTTGACCTGGTCGCCCAAGACCTCCAACCTCGAAGGAAAATAATATGTTTGCTCTTATCCTCAAGAACTTGAAGGAGAACATCCTCTCCTATGTTTTCGTGGGAATCGGCATCGCGTTATCGCTCGTCGTCTGCTTCTATTACCAGGCGACGGGCGTGACCGCCTTCACCCCGAAAATCAACCCGATTATCATCATTTTCTCTGCAATTTCCGCGGGAATTGGAATTATCAGCTTCTGCGCTGGCTTTAAAATCGTCAAGTATTTGGCCTTCGTCATGGGCTTATTCGCCTTCCTCTCTTATGTCCGCGAGGAGATTACGTATATCGCGAATATCTTCACGGGAATCGATGGAACCTCATTTACGTTGGAGTTCATCCTTACGTTCGCCTTCTCCATCGCCGCGATGCTCTTCTTCCTCGTCGGGGCGATCATCCAGAAGGAAATCCTGTTCCAGAAAAAACCTGTCGCGAAGGAGAACTAAACCATGAGCCCCATTAAATCCGTAAAACTTTGGCGCACCCTCTTCGTGGTGTCCGCAAGCTTCCTCGCCGTGGCCCTTATCGGCGGAGGCATCGCCTATGACCAATCGGCCGCCCTCAACTCCGCCTTCAACCTCAAGACCTACGAGGTCATCAAGGGCGATGACACGGGCGAGGATACCGAGTATTTCAAGCGTCAATATACCGACCCTGAAAAGCTTAAGGAATATACCGATTCCGTCTGCCGCCAGCTCGAGCAGGAAGGCATGGTCTTGCTGAAGAACGAAAACGCCGCTTTGCCTTTGGCCGAAGGCAACAAAGTCTCCTTGTTCGGCCAGGGATCCGTCTCACTTAACTACGGCGCGACGGGTTCCTCCTCCACCGATACCTCGGGCATCGCGAACCTCAAGACTGCCCTTTCATCTTTCGAGGTGAACCCAACGCTTTGGGACTTCTACCAAAGTGGCGCGGGCGCGGGGTATCGGAGAGGAAAACCAGGCCTTATCTATAAGATGAATGAGGCTCCTTGGAGCGAATATGGCTCGGTGATGTCCTCGTTTAGCGACTATGGCGACGCGGCCATCTACGTCCTTAGCCGCGATTCGGGCGAAGGCATGGACCTCTCGACCGTCAATAGCGATTGCGAAGGCGGCGTGTATCTAAACCTCCACCACAATGAGCGCGAAGTCTTAAAGTCTCTCACCGCCCTCAAGGCCTCGGGTACCTTCAAGAAAGTCATCTTGCTCATCAATTCGCCCGTCCCCGTCCAGCTCGACTTCATGTTCGATGCGGATATCAACATCGATTCCGCCCTTTGGATCGGAAACCTCGGTTCCACCGGCGTCTACGCGATCGACGATGTCCTCTCGGGCAAAGTCTCGCCTTCTGGCAAGCTATCCGACACCTTCCTCAAGGACAATTTCGCCTCCCCCGCGGCGGCGACTTGGGGACTTAACGCGAACAAGTCCTTCGCCCTTCCTTATAGCAACGCGGGCGACTATCCAGGCTTCAACAACACCCAGAATACCTATGCCGTCTATACCGAAGGCATCTATGTCGGCTACCGTTATTTCGAGACCCGTTATGCCGACGTCATGATGGGATCTCCGCGCGTTGGAACCTTCGATTATGACGCGAAGGTCGCCTATCCCTTCGGACATGGCCTCTCCTATACCGATTTCTATTATTCGGGATTCGCGATGGAGGAGAAGGACGACCTCTTCCTCTTCACGGTCGATGTTATGAACATCGGTGGCGTAAAGGGAAAAGAAGCGGTGCAACTCTACCTTCAAAAGCCCTATACCGCCTATGACCGTGAGCATGGGGTGGAGAAATCCGCCGTCGAGCTCGTCGCCTTCGAAAAGACGGCCGAACTCGATACCGGCGACTACCAGACCATCACCTTGCGCGTCGAGAAGGAACAATTAAGGTCCTACGACGCGAACTACGCGAAGACCTACATCGTCGATGAAGGGGACTATTACTTCGCTTTGGGCACCAACGCTCATAACGCCCTTAACAACATCCTGGATGCGCAGGGCATCGTCACCGGCGACTTCTACGTCGACCCGACTCTTGTGGCGACCTACCATCAAGCATCCTTCGACAAGGAGACCTATAGCCATTCTCCCGTGAATAAGGATAAGACAATCACCAACCGTTTCGACTTCTCGGATATCAACAAATACGAGGGGCGTGGAAGCAATTCCGTGACTTATGCGAGCCGTAACGATTGGGAGGGAACCTTCCCGAAAGCCTCGGAGATCCTCTCCATCACCGCGATGATGGAAAAGGATATCCTCAGTTATAAGGCTTTGCCGGAGAACGATGGCTCGGTCATGCCGTCCTATGGCAGGGACCATGGTCTTTCCCTGATTGCCTTCCGCTCCACCGAGCAAAAACCCGTCGCTTACGATGACCCAAAGTGGCAGGATCTCCTCGACCAGATGACCTTCGCGGAGCAGGCGCTGCTCATCACCGACGGCCAGCATAACACCTCCCGCGTTCTCTCGGTCAATAAGCCCGCGACCAAGGATGAAAACGGTCCTAACGGCGTCTCTGGTTCCTCCACCAAGGCGAGCTTCCCCTCTGAGGGCGTCTGGGCCGCGACCTTCAACAAAGACTTGCTCGAGGAAGTGGGCAAATGCCTCGCTGAGGATGCCTTAGCCGTCGGTATCACCGGCATCTATGGCCCAGGCGTCAACCTGCACCGCGCCCCCTTTGGCGGACGTGCCCATGAATACTTCTCCGAAGATCCTTACCTCATGGCGATTTGTTCCGTGCAGGAGACGATCGGCATGCAGAGCAAAGGCGTCATCACCTACGTGAAGCATTTCGCCGTCAACGACGAGGAGACCAACCGCAACGGCGTCGCCATCTGGCTCAACGAGCAGGAAATGCGCGAAATCGTCTTACTACCGTTTGAATATTCCTTCCGCCCCGACATGGGTAACGCCCACGCGACGATGACCTCCTTCAACCGCATCGGCTGCCTCTGGACGAGCGCGAGCAGCGCCCTGATGGAAGCGGTCCTACGCGATGAGTGGGGGTTCGATGGCTTCGCAATCACCGATATGGCCTCCTCCAACGCGAAGACGTTCATGACCTTCGTCGACGGCATCGCCAATGGCACGAGCCTCTATGACGGGGCTGGTAGCGAAAAGGCTCTCGATGATTACCGCAACAACGCTTTCTTCGCGAACAAGATGCGCGAGGCCTGCCACCGCATCCTCTATATCACCGCAAACTATAGCGCCGCGATGAATGGCATCTCCGCCGCCGACCGCATCGTTCCGGTGATCACTTGGTGGGAAGCGACGGTCATCGGTCTCCGCGTCGGCTTCGGCGTCCTTAGCGGCGCGACCTTGGCCTTGCTTGGTGTGGCCCTCTTCCTTAGACGTAAAGAAATCGCCTAAGCAAATAATGCTTACGATTGCCTCGGGGAAACGCTTGGTTCCTTGGGGCTTTCTTTTCTTTAAAACGAAAAACAATGGCTTTTTGCGGCTGAAATCTTTAAAAACATCCTTAACATCTAGGCGATATGCATGGTTTCTTTGAACAGCGAATTCTTGCTTCTTTCGTCATCCTTGAGGCATCGACGAAGCGTCAAATCGCAAGGTAGGCGATATCTATGAAATCATTCGATGGTTTGTCCTCACTATAAAGAGCCAGAGGGTTCTATTTGTTGAAAAGCCCCATTGCAATTTTCGCGCGCGCCTTAATAATCTCTAATTTAGAAACGAGGTAACGAACATGAGCGATAAGATTCGCATTCAGGACGATCTCTACCAAGCCGTCAATGGCGAGTGGCTAGAGAAAGCCGTAATTCCCGACGATAAGCCCTTCACGGGAGGCTTCGCCGACTTAGACCAAGATGTCGAAAAACTCTTAATGGCGGACTTCAAAGCCTTTGCCAAAGGCGAGAAGACCACCGATGTGCCCGCGATGGCCGATGCGATCAAATGCTACCAGCTCGGCATGGACGAAGCGCGCCGCAACGAGGAAGGAGCCAAGCCCGTCTTGCCGCTTCTGGAGAAGATCCTCAGCATGAAAAACATCGCGGATTTAAACAAAATCTCCGCAGAACTCTATTTAAGTGGCGCGTTTTTGCCCTTCCAAAGCGCGGTTGAGACCGACATGGCCGACGCGACGAAGCATTGCTTCATCGTCCTTGGCCCACGCATCATCTTGCCCGATACCACCTATTATGACCCTTCCCATCCCGCGGGTAAGATGCTCCTAGGAATCTTTGCACAATCCTGCGAAGCGGCTCTTGCCCATCTTCCCTTAAGCGAAGAGGAACGCAAGAAATTCGTCGAGGATACCCTCGCCTTTGATGCCCTCGTCGCCAAGTCGGTGAAGAGCCAGCTCGAATGGGCCGAATACGTGAAGAACCATAACCCCATGCCCAAAGTGGATGTGGAGAAGAAACTCGGTGCCTTTGACTTCGATGGCTTCCTTCATGCCCTCTTAGGCGAGAAGCTACCTGATACCATCGTGGTTTATGACCCGCGCGCCATCGAGGAATTCACCCAGTATTTCAACGAGGAGACCTTCCCACTCTTCGTCCATTGGTGCTATGTCCGTACCTTCATGAAAGCCACGGCATTCCTATCCTTGGAACTGCGTAGCATCGGCGCGACTTATCGCCGTGCCCTCATGGGCGTCGCGAAGGACCCCGACCTTGACAAAGACGTCTACCGCATGATTTCGATGGCCTATTCCGAGCCCGTCGGCGTCTATTATGGCCGTACCTACTTTGGCGAAGAGGCCAAGAAGGACGTCGTCCATCTCGTCAAGGAAATCATTGAGATGTACAAGTCCCGCATGAAGGTCAATACCTTCCTCTCCCCCGAGACGAAGGAAAAGGCCATCCTCAAGCTCTCGACGATCGAAATCAAGATGGGCTATCCCGATTTTGTCCATGACATTTATCAATCGTTCGCGGTGGAAGAAGGGGATTCCTATTATTCGATGATGTGCAAGATCGGGCGGCTTGAGATGCTGGATAATCTCTCCGAGCTATGGAAAGACGTCGACCGCACGCGCTGGGGAATGCCCGGCCACATGGTCAATGCTTCCTATAACCCGAGCATGAACGACATCACCTTCCCTGCGGCCATCTTGCAGAAACCCTTCTATTCTTTGCAACAATCTGAGTCAGAGAACCTCGGTGGCATCGGTGCGGTCATCGCCCATGAAGTCTCCCATGCCTTTGATAACAACGGTGCTTCCTTCGATGAGAAGGGCAACCTCGCGCAGTGGTGGAAGCCCGATGATTTCGCCGCTTTCCAGAAACTGACCGAGAAGATGATCGAGCAATTCGATGGCATCCCGTTCCACGGCGGGGTCGTCTCGGGCAAGCTCGTCGTCAGTGAGAACATCGCGGATAACGGCGGCATGGCCTGCTCGCTTGCGATCATGCACCAAATCAAGAATCCGGATTTCCAGGCATATTTCAAGAACTGGGCACGGGTGTGGTGCCAAAAAGCCAAGGAACAATATATCCAGATGCTCCTTCAAAACGACGTCCATTCGCCTGCGGTCTTGCGCGCGAACATGATGCCGCGGAACTTCTCGGAATGGTACGAGGCCTTCGACGTCAAAGAAACCGACCAGATGTACATCCCGCCGGAGAAGCGCATCGTCATTTGGTAAGAAGCGGCTCACGGAGCCAATGGACTCCGCGCTTAGAAGAACAGAGGGGCTCGTAAAACGCGGGCTCCTTTTTCATTATTGATATGGGCAAATATGAGATATTTTTCGATTTCCTTCGATACTTTTCGAATTCGCGACTATATGTGAATGGAGGTATTCCCATGAATAATGAAACAAAACCAAAAGCTGCTCCATGGACGCCCGAGGAGCTCGCCATCCGCAAGGCGAAGGCGGAGCGGTGGCTCAAGGAGGCGTGCCTGATGGACAACGCGGCCGCCGTCTACGCCCTCGAAAACGACCTCGAGGCAGCTCGAGAGATGCTCGTGCCGGTCCTAGGCGACCCGGGCATCACCCTCACTGAGGTCCGCACCGACGTCACCGTCGAGCCCGCTAGGAAGGGTTCGAGGAGGGTGACCTTCGATGCAGAGGCGCTTGACCACGATGGCAACGCCTTCGACGTCGAGGTGCAGATGTGCGACGGCTACTTCTCCCTCGAGCGCGCCGTCTACTACGCCTGCGCCCTCGCCCACCGGAGGTCACTGCTGGAGGGCGAGCCCTTCGAGCGCTTCCGCAGAGTGGTGGTCATCTTCTTCAACGACGGCGACTTCGCACGCACCGGCCGCCCCGTTACCCGCATCCTCCCCTCGCATCGGAGAGGGTTCGGCCGTACTGAGGACCTCGGCCACCTCGTCACCGCCTACGTCTGCAACGTCAGGGCGAAGGGAGCTAAGGGCGAACTAGGTCGGCTGTTCAGGGACCTGCGCGAGCGCGATCCTAGGATGATCTCCTCGCCTGGTCTTGCAAAAGCCCTCGGCAGGGTCAAGAATATGGCCATGGAACAGGACAACATCCAATGGCTCCTTGACAACATGAGCCTCGAGAGGCAGGAGCGTTACCACAAGAGCATCGAGGACGCCCACCGCAAGGGCGTGGAGGAG
>JAFSVB010000076.1 GCA_017450325.1 Bacilli bacterium
CCAATGGGAGCAAGGGGAATATGTTTTCTGCGTCGCAAAAAAGACGCCGGTGACGTTGGAGCCTATCTCCGTGGTCGACGTGGCGTCTTTGATTGGCTAGCGAACGAGCTTCCGAAGGTACCACAAGGGTACGAGGAAGTCGCTGTAGAGAATGTCGATGGAGAAGGCCTCCTCATCGTTTTTACCCTGGTATTTCGGAAGCTCCTTCATTAAGAGCATCGGATACGAAACGCACATGGACGCCTTGCTCTCGGGCGAGGCGTGGAAACATAGCGTCCTAAGACACCACGTATCATGCTGAAAGGAGGCCATGTCGCGGAGGAGGCAGGGGTACTCATAGCAGGAACGAAGGGCGCGATAGAACTCTTTTGGGTCTACCTTCTTGCCTTTGAGCGCATCGAGAATCGCCGAAAAGGATTCTTTGGGACAAAGCTCGCCTTCGTTATGCGATAAAGCAAGGCGAAGCTCGTCCTGAATCGCGTCATAGGCGCGCAAATCTTTGCTCGGCCCTAGATAACGCCAATCTCGAGGATGCACATCGACGGCTCGCGGTTCGGATAATGCGAATTGTTCCAGCGGCTTTCCATATAAAGAAAGACATTCCCAAGCGCCTTGATAGTCCTCGTCCTGGATATCCTGATTACCCTCGCCCTCTATGCAGATGGAAACGTTATAAACAGGATGGGATGGATTCGAGGAAATGGCGATGACGTTCTTCAGGTTTTCGGGCTCCTTCTCGAGGAATTCAACGTGGATGAGCCCAGCTTTTTCTAGCGGCATAAGCCGATGCGCCAGATTCTGGTATCCTAAGCCGACGCAATAGAACCGCGCTTTTCCAAAATATGGATGACCATAAGCGACGGTGCGCAGAAAAGCCCCCTGTGTGAGGGGGCGATCATCCAAGAAGAGAAAGGTCGGTTCGCTTTGCACACCGATAATATCCCAAAGGTTATCCTCGAGGGCGGAAAGCGACAGCGTCTTCATTAGATTTCCTTCAAAATAGAATCGGCGAGGCCCATTTCGATGGCTTCCTCGGCGGTAAGGAAATTATCATGCTCGCAGGCGGCGTGCATTTCCTCGATGCTCTTTCCAGAGGTTTCGGAAAGAATTTGCTCCAGACTATCGCGCATTCTCTTAAAGTGGCGGCCTTCGCGTTCAAAGTCACTCTGGTTGTAAGAGGCTTCGACCTGTCTCCAAGGCTGGTGGATCATCACTTCGGAATGAGGAAGGACGTAGCGGTGTCCTTTGGTGCCGCAGGCGAAGATCACCGCGCCCATCGAAGCGGCCAAGCCGAAGTTGATGGTGTAAATCGGAGACTTGCAGAGCCTCATGTTGTCGATGATGGAAAGCCCTGCGGATACGGAACCGCCTGGGGAGTTGATATAGATGTAGATTGGGTCGTGGGAATCGATATCGAATTGACGGAGCAAAAGCATCATGCGAAGCGCTAAATCCTGATTGATTTCACCCGCGATGATGAGATTTCTTTCGGACTGGAACTGCAAGACCAATTCGTTTGAGAGCAAAGGCAACGTAACACCTTGTTGATCGGACATAAAGTACCCCCTGTTGAGTAGATTAATGATAACGCATACAACTTCCTCGCTGAACTTCTTTTTAAGGGGTGGCCAACCTTTACCGCCGATTCTTCGCGTGTCAAAGCGAGAGGACGTTTTGCAAAACAAGGGCGACTTTTTTCGGATATTTTCAGAAAGAATGGGGATTTGCGTCAATTTTTGTGGGATTTCACTTTTATTTGCGCGCGCCATAGTGCGCTGGTGCTTGCGCTTATGAGGGAATTTTTTACAATAAAATAACGATTTAGGTGCGTTTTGCGCCGGATAGGGGTCTATATGGGGGAGCGTTTAGGAAATTCTTCCGCACAGACGGGAGCCAAACATGGTCGGATGCACAATGTTTTCCGCAGCCTTCTTCGCAGCTTGCGCGAGGTGAAGATCAACCTCATCGTCGCGATTGCCACATTCATCGTCATCTACCTCGTTTTGGGCATCGTCAGCGTGTCGACGGACGCGTTGCGTAACGCTATAAACGCGTTGCCCGTCGCTTTCCGGTATATCTTCTCCATCTTGTATGCTCTTGGCTTCGTCGCGGGCGGATTCGCTTTGACGATGCTCGTATACCTCATCATTCGCCGCCGCCAATCCAATTCGAAATACCTTGTCGAGGCGGTGATGGTGTTTTTCGTCTTCCTCGTTAGTTGGGGCTTTAAAATCGCCGTTAGCGTCGACGTGACGCGCATTGCCTATGAAGCGGAATTCGCGACGCCTTACAACCCGAGCATGTCGGACATCACATCGATCATCCTCTCTTCTTTTTATGCTACCTTGGGCGGCTTCTCTTTTGAGGGGCTTTCCTATGATCTCGTGGGCGCGAACATTTTCTACGTGGCGTTCTATTACGGCTCCTCCATCGTCGCGGGCCTTGTCTCCATCTCCGTGATCGCGTCGAAGGCGGCCTATGAATTCTATTCTCGCATCCTCTTGTTCTTCCTTAAGACCACAGGCAAAAAAATCTACATTTTCACCGCCTTGAACGAAGAGACGCTAAATCTTGCAAATTCTTTGGTGGAAGAGGACCGCAACCTCGATAGGCACGCGAACCTCATCATTTTCTCTGGCTCGGCCTTGGAGCCTTTCGACCGGCACGACCCGAACTGCGTCGAAGTACTTTCACATGGTTATATCTACTGGTCCGTTCTCGCTCGCAAAAAATCCGAGAAACGGAAATCAATCCTGCGGACGATTGGATTGCGCCCTTCGCGCTTTGGCTCCAACGCGTGGGAATCCGTTACGGTGTTTGCGTTTGATTCTGACAACGACCACATCCCAAACGAAGAAGAGAACATGGACTATGTCCTTTTCGATATCAACAACCGCATCGCCCGGATGAGGGCTTTGAATCAGAAGCGCATCGCCTCCAGCGAGGATTATTTCCAATGCTTGGAGGAATTGGAATCGCTTGAGAACGAGAGAAACGACTACGAATCCCTCGCTAATACGAGCCCGAAGCTCGTCGATCAGCAACGGCTTGGTTATCTACGCGACGCGATTCAAGAACGTCAAAGCCGCATCGCTTTCTATAGGGACAAATACCAAGAAATCCTTCGGAATATTGAAGAAAGAAGACGCAATTTCATTGAAAAAGCCGTAGCGGTGGCGAAACAAAAAGGCGAAAACGAATCCGATGCTCGCTTCAAGGCTGATGCGTTGTTCGAAGAGAAAATGCGCCAGAAGAATCGCCTTGGGCACGCTCACGTCGCCTATTACATCCTGACCAAGCGTAAAATTGATTACCAAGCCTATCAAGACAAAATTGAGCGCATGCAGGAGGAATACTCCAAGCTCTTTATGCATGTGGATGACGAATCCGTTCAAACCCGGGCAAAAGCCATTACGCTCGAGATTGAAATCAACAAAGAAGAGAACCTGGACAAACGGAAAAAGCTCATACGCGAAAAAGAGGTCATTGAAAAGGACCAGAAGAAGCGCTGGAAGGCCGCCATGCCGTTCTCCGTCCATGTTTGGAACGAATCCGACGCTATCGCCCGTGAGGCGCAATCCTTCGTGCTGGAGGGAAAGGACGACCGCATCGTTCCTCGCGAAAGCCAGACATGGGCATGGACGATTGGCTTTGGCGCGACTGGTCAAGCGATTTCCAAGGCCATCTATTGCTTTACCTCGAATGTGGGACGCGATGGCGTTGCTTCCCGTTACCTTTGCGATGTCTTCGACCCGGACTCCGCGGAAAAGCTCATCAACCAAGTTCGTTTGGATATGCCTCTTGCGGTATGTCTATCCTCGGAGGTCGCGCGGGAAAGCCTCTATGACGTGTATGCGTCAAGTTGCACGACAATTTACGAAAAATATTTCTCGAATTACCAAGACGCCAATGCCGGTGATATTCTCGAGGAGCTAAGAGGAACGCCATTCGTTTTAAGGCGCCATTCCGGTGACCCCGTGATCGAGGGCAAGATGGCTTATGATCCGGAAAACATACAAACATTGATGACGGCCCTTCGAGAAGAACTGCCTCTTCCTTGTTTTGTGTTCCATAACTATGCTGCTGGCGCCGACAGAATGCGCAGCATGTTCTTCGACCTCGGCGGCCGGAGTGCGCGCGCCCAAGGCGACCTCCCAACCGAAGAGACGCATGGACAAAAAACGGCGCAGATCTTCGAACTCACTTCCGAGATCATGAAAGAAGACGCTGCCCCAAGCACCCGTCCCAGTCCGTACATTGAGTTTGTGGACCAGAAATACCCGGACTATATCGTCATCGCCGCTGGCGACGACTATGAAAACATCCGTATCGCGAATAGCTTCGTTCGCCATTTCCAGCATTTCGCAACGGGCCATCGCATTACGATTTTCGTCAATATCTGGGACGACAAGAACAACAACCTTCTCTTCGGATTCAACCGTCAGGGTGACGATCCCGATAAGCAAAAACAGATCATCGACCTCGGCGTCGTGCGCTTAATCATCGTCGGCAACAACGAAGATATTTATAAGTGCAGCGCGATTCTCGAGGACAAAAACGCGATGAACTTCAACGCGGTCTATGCCGAAGTCGCGAAATCCTTGGATCCAAAAGAGAACGCCAAAGGCGCAGAAGAGAACAAAGACTATAATCTGAAATCCCACCTATATTTCAAGAGTAAGGGCGTTTTCTCCGATGTTTTCGTGCCCACCGAAGCGATTACCATCGCCACGGCCAAGGCCAATACTTGGGATGCTTTGAGCTATCAAGAGCAAAAAGAAGCCGAGCTCAATTGGCGGCACCTGCCCTTATGGGAAAGGGTCTCGTCTGCGGAGGCCTTCCGTTTCGCGCCCGTCTTCTACCAGATGCTCAAGCAGTGGAGGCCGGAGGAGAGCGAAGGCGTCTTCTTCTCCAACCTCGCCCGCATCGAACATCAACGTTGGATGAGGCGCCATATCGTCGATGGATGGATCCCCAAAGCGAAAAAGGACAAAGCGTCCCGTTACCATAACTGCATCGTTCCGATGGCGATGCTTAACCGTTATTCCATCTGCTACGACTTATTCAACGTATTTCTTGGAATATCTCTGCAAATCGGCCCTAAAAATATTAAAAAAGGTTTCGCAGGACAAGTGGATTCTCTTCGCATCGATTCGGTGAAGCGCCAGATGGAAAGCTATCTCGCCGCCCATTATCCTCGCGTCACGCACAATCATCGTTCTCTAGTTCGTGCCTACTCCTTTGGGTTCGACGAATTCGGCGAAGCCATGGCCGAATCGCTTTTTGTGCACTCCGCCGATGCGCGCATTGAAAACGGAGAGTCCAATCACTTCCTCGACAACGTTTTCACGGAAGACGCTGCCCAGCGCGGTTCGATTTACCGCACTTGCCACCAGCAAGCCATTGTCCTCAGCGGGCTCTCCGCGACGGACATCGCCGCCACTTCCGAAGCGGTTCTTCAGGCGAGGGCGAAACTCGATGAGAGCATCATGAAGAAATCCTTCGTCGCTAGAGAGTCGCCGCATGCTTACCAAGCGGGCGTGTCCTACCCAGCCTACTCGTTCCACCCGTTCGCCCTCGATGAACGTTCCTCTGGCTCCCTCGGCTCCTTGTTCCCATCAAAGGAATATCTGCCGGACTATATCCTCTTGTCCTTGCCCGAAGACGCGATGGTGCCAAGCTACCTGCGCGCGATTGTCGCCAAGCTGCTGCGTCTAGCCGTGGACGAGCACCTGCCCGATAAGGAACATCGCGCTATCACGATCTTCGCCCGCGTCTTTGACGATGAGGCGCTCGCCAACGCGAAGAAAGCCATCGCGAACGCACCCTCTTGGATTCGCGTATGCTTCATCCGCGATTTCCGCGATAAGAGCGATGATGAACCTAACCCTAAGGCCATCGATTACTTCCGCGTCAAAGAGTTGCTCCTTTCTTCCGCGGAGATCGAAGACCATATCGGCGATTACGAGGCAAACATCACCACCTATCTTCTCGAACCGAACCCGTCGAGGATGGTGCCTGTTTTGCGTCAGTCCATCGAGACGCTCTTCCAAGACGTTCAGCGCTTCTTGGAAAAACCTGGTTCGTTCTCGTTGCCCTCTTCCCGCGCGAAGAAAAAATCATGGGAAAAGATCTTTGAAGCCGAACGCAGGACATACGAAGACGCTTGCGCTTTTGGGGAACAGCTTTCGCGCATCGCCAAAGACAACGCCAAAAGCAAAGAACCCGTCGACTGGGCGGAGCTATGCTGCCACCTCGCCCGCCTCGAGCATCAGCGCTATGTGCGTTCCCTCATCGCCGATAGCTGGACGTTCCATGAAGGAGCCAAAGTTCCAAAGCGGCGCATCGCCTCGGACTTGCTTCCTTTGGCGTGTCTAAGCGGAGAAGCGCTTCACCAAAGCATCCTTTATGCGCTTCTTGCCTTGGCGCTATATCGATAATTGTTTCCTCTATTTCCCAGCGAAAAGGATTGCTTAGGGAACTAGTATCGTAGGAAAATAATTTAACTGAGTGCGCTTTTCAAGAAAGCGCTTGGGGGTACCAATGAACTTAGAACAGATTATGGGACGCCCTGGATGCGAGGACATCGCCACGCTCGTGAAGGGCTGGCGCCGCGTTTCCCAGAGGCAAAAAGGCAGGGAGCTTAAGGTTCCTCTCCCGAATTATTATCTAAATGCCGATGAGGGCTTTGATTTTGATTCCCTCTTCCTCCTTCTTGGCGAGGAACTCGAGGACCTCGAGCTGATGGAATTCGATGGGCAGCGCAAAGTCTATTCCTTCTTCCTAAAATACTCGCCCGCGGAGCAGCCGGAGTTCAATTCTTTCCGCATGCTCTACGATGTGGTGGAGCACGAGCTTTCGAAGTTCGGTCATTCTTTCGGTGGCATCCTCGTCGTCGATATCACCGAATGGGTGGAACTCGGCCATACAAGCGACGCGAAGTTCGTCGACTTCCTCTCCTATATGGATACGATCGACGACCGGACGATGATCGTCTTCCTCGACCGCTCGGGCGGTGGCGTCCATAGCGACGATGCTTTCCGCAAGCTCGACGTCGGCATGCGCATCGAGCGCCTCTTCCTTTCTTATAAGGACGTCGATGTGGCCATCGCTTATTTGAAGGAAGAGCTAGCCCGTTATGGCTTCTCTTTGGAAAAAGACTTCGATAAGAAAATCGTCGAGACGGTGGAAACCGTCCTATCCACTCCAGGATCGGAAGGTGAGGAATCCATCCGCCAGATGGCGATGGACATGGCCTATTTA
Source organism: Bacilli bacterium (assembly GCA_017450325.1). GTDB lineage: Bacteria > Bacillota_I > Bacilli_A > RFN20 > CAG-826 > Alloenteromonas. Next base: position 7,264 of record JAFSVB010000076.1, read on the forward strand.
GCCTTGAAGAGCGAAGAAGATGTCGGCTTCGTCCTAAACGAGAAGAATTCCGCCGCTTTCTTACCCGACGGCGATTGGACCAAGACCTTCCTGAACAAACCCAGAAAGAGACTCGGACTCGTAGGAGGGGATAAATAACATGAAACACAATTACCGTTACATGAATTACGTCGGCGATTCCCAGTTTGAGAACCGCTTTGCCACTCCCAACGAGATGAAGGCCGTCTTGACCCGCATGGATATTTCGGATGCGGATGGCAAGGACATCCCGACCGGTGGTATGCCCTTTATTTCGGATACCAAAGTCGCTTATGGCGATACGCAGGACTACCATACGCTTGTCCTAGGCTCGACCGGCTCGATGAAAAGCCGCACCTTGATCCTGCCCACCATCTACACCCTTGCGTTAGCAGGGGAGAACATCGTCATCGCGGACCCTAAGGGCGAGCTTTACGATTTCACCTCGGGCTTCTTGAAGAAGAGAGGCTACATCATCAATGTCGTCAACCTTCGCGACATGAAGCATTCCGATTGCTGGAACCCCTTGGGCGAAGCATGGACGCTCTTCCATAACGGCGAGCAAGAAGCGGGGCTCAACCTCGCCTATGAGCTCGTTAATTCTTTGACCGACCGCGTCGCCGACTCCAAGTCCCCGAGCTGGGCTATCGCGGCGAAGCAATTGCTCAACGGTCTCGTCGAACTTATGATCCGCGGCGCGCAAAGCATCGAAGAATGCAATGCCGGCTCCCTCTCAACCCTTCTTGACCGCGTCAAGATCGCGGACCAGGACCCTTCCTCCCGCTTCGATGACGATGGCCGTTCCTTCCTCGAATTCGTCAACTCCCTACCGGAAGGCTGCTCGCTGAAGAACAACCTTTTCTCTTCGGTGAATATGACGCGCACCGCAACCACGACGCTTGCGGGCGTCCTCGACGTCGCTTACGGAGCCGTCTCTGCTTTCACGACTTCCACGTCGTTGATGTCTTTGACTTCCCACAATACCTTCGATATTCACCATCTTGCCCACGAGGGCGAAAAGCATGCGATCTTCTTGATCGTTCCGGATGAGGATACCACCTATCACTTCATCGCGACGAGTTTCATCAAGCAGCTCTATAACTGCATGATTAAGGAGTCTTTCAAGCTGAGTACCGGCCAACTCCCGGTCCGTTTGAATTTCATCCTCGATGAATTCGCGAACCTGCCGAAGATACCCGACATGCCTTCAATGATTACCGCCGCGAGAAGCCGCAACATGAGGTTCTTCCTCGTCGTGCAAAGCAACAACCAGCTTCACGCGACCTATAAAGACGATGCGGAGACCATCAAGACAAACTGCCTTAACTGGGTCTACCTCTCCACGAAGGAAGACCAGCTGATTCAACAGATTCAGCGCATGGTCGGCAACCGCTCTGGCAATTCCAACGAGCCGCTTATCACCTATCAGGAACTCTCTTCCCTGCGCAAAGTCGTCGGACCTAAAGGTGGCGCGGACGCGCTTATCCTTATGCATCGTTCCCGCCCCTTCGTTTCCTTCATGCCCGACGTCTCCCGTTATGAACAGTTCCGGCGCTACCCATCCATCCCCATCCGCGACGCCGATGGAAAGTTCGTGTTCTTCGATCTCAACAAGCGCGCCCTTTTCCTCGAAGAAGAGGAAGCTCTTGAAATCTATACTGGCGCAGGCAAGCTTGCCACGGACGAGGAACCTGAAGAAAAGCCTAATCCGGAGTCCAAGACCTCTTCAAAGAAAGACTTAGGCGGCTGGGGCGATTGGGATGAAGAGGAAGAAACCCAGGAACCCGCCAAGAAGCCAAGCAGCTCGACTCTTGACGAATTGCTCAAGAAGTTAAAAGAAGGCGACGGCGAGGACGAATAAAAAAGAAAAAAAGAGGCATTTTGCGGAGATTCTTCGCGAAAAGCCTCTTTTGTTTTCCTTAAATGCGACGGAAGGATTCGAGGAAGATGTCGTTGATTTTCATATTGATGAGGTCTTGCTCGTTCTCACCAAGTTCGCCATCGACCGCGGCGATGTTCTCGGCGATGCGCGTCGTCAAATCAAGGAGGGTGTCGATATAGGCTTTGCCGTCCGTTCTGCCTGCGGAGATGACGATGAGCTGCGAGAAGTTATCGATGATGTCTTCGAGCTGGTCCTCGAGTTTCATCTGGAACTTGGCAACGAGGTATGGGCTCGCTTCGCCATGTTCGTCCCAGGTCCACTGGACTCGATCGTTGGAAATCATCTTCATGAGGTCGCCGTTTTGGGCGATTTCCTTAATGGCCTGTAGCTCCTCGGGGTGGGCGACGCCATCGCCTAAGACGACCGCGAACAGCATGCACTGCAAGGCGTAGTCGTACTGGCGGAGGAAGACATCGCGCTTAAAGTCGGTATCACCTGTATCTTCTAAATAGGCATCGACGGTTCCGTTGAGGAATAATTGGACGTTCTCATACGCTTTCTTCGCTTTTTCAAAAGCGGCGGGATTGGTATATTCAGCCATGTTTTTTCTCCTGTAGAGTGCTTTTATTTTATGCTAGGTATTCCCGCATTGTCATCCTTTTCCTAGCGAAGAGACTTTTGGAGTTAGGGTTTGTGTCCCTTTGTTGCGCGCGCTATAATTTTTTAAGTTAATGGGGGTAAATAGGTGGATAAGATTCTCGACAAGATTTTTCGAGAGATCGGCCGTCTTCCAACCGACGGAACTTTCGGCAGGAAAGTCGTCCGTGCGGCAAAGGATAAGTTCCAGAAACAGGAATTTGCCGATGACGCTTTTTTGCACTCTCTGAATTTCGTTTGCCATCGTTACGGCAAAGCCCTAGACACGATTGTCACAGCCGCTCTTAAGTATGACGAAAAGGGCACCGAGGATGCGCTCATGGCCATGCTTGACGCGGCGAATGCCGATGGCGTTCCCGTGGAAGTCTATGGCGTTTTCCTCAACCGTCTTTTGGCTTATTGCGGCATCCACGTAGATCCAACGAAGTACCAAAGCCTCGCCGATTTTGACCCGAAAAGCCGCAGGGTTTCCGAGACGATGGGCAGCTATGCCCCAAATCCCGCCGATTTCGTCATCGACTCTTCCAAGGGTTGCCTTTCGCGTTATCTTGGGAAGGCGAAAGCCGTCCTCGTTCCTACGGGTATTCGCGCGATTGCCGATGGTGCTTTCGCCAAGTCTTCCGCTCAGTTCGTCTGCTTGCCGAACTCGGTGCAGATCATCGGAAAAGGTGCCTTCGAGGGTTGCACGGAATTAATCGACCTGCGCTTGCCTGCGGGACTTACGGAGATTCCAGAAAGCTTATTCAAAGGGGATAAGTCCTATTCTCTTTTCTGCTCCCCCGGAATCAAAAAGATCGGCAAAGGGGCCTTCGCGGGCACTTCCGTTCCCTTCGGTCCTTTCTTTGCCGAGGTCGAAGAAATCGGAGAATACGCATTTGCCGGCGATCCCAATATAGGGAACCTGCGCTTAGGACCAGACGTGAAGAAAGTTGGCGCATACGCATTTGCCGAATGCGCGAATCTCTCCGCTTTGCTTGTGGAGGGAAGCCCGGAAATAGAGGATTATGCCTTTTCGAAGACACCGAAGCTTTCCAGCGTTGACTTTCATGGTCCAAACACCCGACTCGCGGCAAATGTCTTTGCGGAGAGCCGCATCGTCTCATTGGCGTTCCATGGTGGCGTCATCGGGCAATTTGCGTTCCTAGGATGCGGCGGCCTTGCCAAAGTCCACATCGAAGGCGACACGATTGTCGGAAGCAGTGCCTTTGCGGGCCTTCCTAGCCTAGCCAATCTTTCTTTCGGCGATGGCAAGATTCGCATCGAAGCGAAGGCTTTCGAAGGATGTGGAGCGACTTCGCTCTCCTTCAAAAACGTTGCAATCGGCAATTCCGCTTTTGCGGGATGCAAGAAACTCTCCGGCATTCGTTTTGAGGGAAATGCGATGATTGGCCAACACGCCTTTGAAGGCGATTCCAACCTTAAATCTTTGCAATTCTCCGGCGAAATCGTAATTGAACGCAACGGATTCGCCAACTGCGGATTCACGTCGATCTCGCTCGGAAAAGGAAAATACGGCGAAGCTTCCTTTGGTTCGAATGCCGCGCTTCGCGATGTTATCGTTTCCTCGGATGAGGCCATATTCTCCCCGGGCGTATTCTCGGGTTGCGGCGCAGTCCAATCCTTGACTGTGCCTTCACTAAATGCGAAAAGCGGCCATCCTTTCCTTGCTCTTTTCGGCAGACAGCCATACGAGAACGCCGCCACTCTCGAGTTGCAAAAAGGGCAGTTCTATCTGCATCCGCTAGACCGATTGACCATCGGCTTAATCAATCAAGGCGATGTCCTCCCCAAAGGGCTTGCCGTCGGTGAAGTCCGCGTGGAAAACGCGGAAACTCTCCCCGCGAATTTCCTCGAGCATGTGAGTGGGCTGAAGCGCTTCGTCATCGGCGCTGGCGTCAAGACGATCGAAAGCGGCTTCTGCCATGACGGCTTCGAGTTCGTCGTCGATCCAAAGAACCCATACTTCGCCCAAGAGGATGGACTGCTTCTAACCAAAGATAAGAAAGTTGTTTTAGCCGTCCTGGATCCTTCCAAGCTGAGCCCGAACATCTTAAAGAAATACGAACGCATCGGCGCAACCATCTTCAAAGGACAATCCTTCCCCAAGTTCCTCTTCGGGGAGAATTCGCCTGTTTTTGGGACTGCCGTCTTCGAGGAATGCTCCTTCGATACTATTGTGATCGGCGATTGGTCCAAACTTTCCAAAGATACTTTCTTACGTTGCACGGTGAAGAACATCGAGCTCAAGGACGCGAAAGGAAATCCATGCTTCCTTGACTTCCCGTATCCGATCGAGACTTTGACGACCTCTCGCGTGGACCGCGGCTATCTCTCGATGGCTTTCTTCGACAAAGTCCCTGCGAAGAAGGTTATCGTCGCGGACGCCAACGTGACGGGCGAATGCGATATAGCCGGCGAAGAAGTCGAGATGCTTCGCTGCAATTTGACCGATGCCGACCTCCGTTCCATCAGAGTCAAATCCCTGGCCTGCCGCGAATGTCGCTTGAATAATGCTCTCCTAAAGAATGTCGTCCTTTCCTCCCTCGCCATTGAGAATTGCGAAGGAAACGGGTTGGATTGTAGTGATGCAAAAATCGAGAATATCAGCCTTATCTCTGCAAAACCCGTGTCTTTTGCCTACCTTCATAACGGGGAGAGCCCGCTCCACGTCAAAGCCCTTCGCGTCGAGGCGCCGAAGCTTTTGGCCAAAGATAGAGAAAGCATCGAGGCCGGGACGATCGAAGTGGAGGTTCCCGCCCTTGAAGACGATGCCTTCCATGGCGTTGCCGGCCAAACACTTTCGTTCCTCGTCCCCGTCAAAGAAGTGGGCGAATACGCTTTTGCCTTCTCTTCCTTCGACACGATGAACATCCCCGAAGGATCCTGCTTTTCCAGCAAGGGCAAAGAGCGGTTCCTCGTCAATGCGGAAGGTATCGCTTTCCATGTCGTCGATGCGGATGTCCATCGCATGGCGTTCAATGACGAAATCAGAGGGTACACGCCCTCGCTATTCGCGGCGCTTCGCGATAGTGTCGTGGCAGTTCTTCTAGCTACGGACGTCGATGTATCCTCATTGGATTTCCAAGGATTCAGCAATCTGACTCGTGTCTCGATCGGTGCTGCTCAAAAATCACTCAACCTGCTCTTCCCGAACTCCCCCATCGAAGAGGTCCTCTATGAGGATGAAGACGTCCCCGATAATTTCTTCGAAGATCTGCAGGGCCTAAAGCGTGTTGGGACGAAGAAAGCCCTGCGCCATCTCGGCTTCCGCGCCTTCGCTGGTTGCTCTCGCCTTCAATCGATTGAGAATCTTGAGTCCGTGGAGGAAGTAGGGGACTGGTGCTTCGCGGGAGATGTGAGCTTGCAAGAGATTCGCTTGCCTCATGTTAAGAAACTTGGCCTACAACCATTCTATGGCTGTTCGGGCTTAACAGATTTAAGCCTTCGCGAGGAAGCGTTCCATGGAAAGCCGCTCGCCGCGGTTTTCGCGAACATGCCTTACCCAGGCGGCGAAAAAGTCAGCGTGAACAACATCGAGTATTTCATTCCCAAGAACGTAGCCAACATCACGCTTGGTGGCGTGGGCTTCTGCGATGGCTTCCTAACCGGATTCTCTTCCGCGGACGTCACCTTAACGGACCCCATCGTGAAAGTAGGGGCGGAGGCTTTTGCCCATTGTGGAGGCCTTCATGCGGACCTCTCACGTTTAGAGGAAGTCGCGGAGCGCGGATTCTATGGCTGTTGGCTCGATGAAAAGCTCGTCTTACCGAGCATTCGCGTTATAAAGAAAGAGGCCTTCGCGGAATGTGCATCCTTGAAATCCGTGCAAATCGGCCCTCATTTGACGGAAATGGCTCTCGATGCTTTCTGTGGGTTCGAGTTCCATTCCATCCAGGACTTCGTTTTCGAAGAAGGCGCTTACCGCATCCAGGATTGCTGTTTGTGCCATCATGACGAATTGCTCCGCGCCTTCAATGTCGTCGAGTTCCCGAAGAACCTGGTCCTTGACCGAGGCGTTAAACGTCTCTGCGCCGGCGCCATCCAGGGCATTGATGCATTGGAAAGCCTTGAGCTCACCGACGTAGAAGTCATGGAAAGCGGTGCGGTCGCGAATAACGCGAACCTCGTTTCCATCGCGTTTGGACCAAATATCCGTCAATACGACAAAATCCTCGGTAGCCCAAATGTCGAAAAGGTCGTTTTAGAAGGCACGCCTGCCTTAGAGGGCGTGCGCAAGCTCTCCGACCTCATGGAATTCGTTGGCCATGTCGCCTCGTTCACCGGAAAGCTCGCTTCCATCCCCGAGGGATTCCTCGCGGAAGCGCCTTTAGTGGATGTCGCCTTAACCCTGACGGATGCGACGGAACTGCCCACCGACGCATTCGCCACGCCCTCGCTTCGGAATGTTTCCGTCTCTGCGCCGTTATTAGCCAACCTGCCTAAGGGCCTTTTTGACCGTTGCGCGTATCTAGAAGGGTTGGATCTTCTTGGCTGCCCGCGCCTACAAGTGAGCGCGGAAGACCTCGCGAATCTAGCGGGGCTCACCACCATAAAACTCAGTCTCTTAGAAGAGCCGATTAAGAAAATCCTTGCAAAACGCTGCTTATCTTATCTGAAAAACATTGTTATCGGGGATTGCCCGGAACTCAAGAAAGAGATGTTCACCGGCCTGACTTCCATCGAAACGATCGAAATCAAGAAGCACGGCAGCCTCATCCACCAGGCCTGTTTTGAAAACCTACCTGTGAAAACAATCGCTTTCGGCAGCGCGATCATCGGCGTGGAATCGCAGGCGTTCCGCGATTGCCATTCCTTGACGTTTAACCCTGCCTTCTTCCAAACGATCATCGCCATTGGGGAAGAAGCCTTCGCGGGCGTCTCCAACCTCGGGAGGTCGCTATCCTTCCGCGTGCTTGGCGACGTGAAACGCCGCGCCTTTGCCGATACGAATCTCGATAGCCTCGAAATCACGGAGGATACCGCGGTCACCTTCTCCGAGGACGCTTTTGCTGGAACGAAACTACGCGAAGTCTCTGTTGCCGGCGACCTCACGCTTGGCGACCGGTGCTTCGCGAATAGTTTCGTCGGCGTCTCCTACCTGCGTCTACGCGGCCACTTGAGGTCCGTGGGCGAACGCGTCTTCCAAGGCTGTGCCGGTTTGACGCTGGAATATACCTACAAAGGGGATATCGACGCGCTTCGCGGCGACGATTCGTGGAAACAATTCCGTGACTTTGGCTCCAAGCCTGGCTTCTTCGGAAAGATTTTCCATTCGCCATACATCAAAGTAAAAAGGATTTAGGAGGTAACCCATGCCTAATTACATGACCGATGAGGATTTGCTCATCAACCCTTCACCCCGTATCCCCCTGTGCGTCTGCATCGACGTCTCGCGTTCCATGACTCATAAGGATGGCGACGACGTGAACCGCTTCGACGAACTTAAGGCCGGCCTTGCGGACTTGATCAACATCATTCGCGACGACGCCATGATGTCTTCTTCTTTGGAGATCGCGGTCGTCGCCTTCAACGATGAAGCCGCGGTCCTCCATCCTTTCTCTAGCGCCGAGAACCTCGATGTCAATAGCCTTAAGCCATCTTTGTCCGGTAACTCCGACCTCGGCGCGGGCGTCTTGCGGAGCCTGGAACTCTGCGATGAGCGAAAGCAGGCCTACCGCGAACATGCGATTGACTACTACCAGCCCTGGCTCGTCATCATGACCGACGGCAAGCCCTCGGGCTCCGCTCCCGATTGGAAAGAGCGCATCAAGAAGGCCCAACAAGAGACGCGAACGCGCGAAGAAAACAACAAACTCACCACCATCTGCGTGCTCTGCGGTGGCGATAAGGACATCGGCTCCGTGGAGGAGGCAAAGGACCAAGTCGCGGTCGAAACATTGCGGAAATTCACCGCAAATCCCGTTCAAAATTTCTCTGGAGCCGGATATAAGGGCCTCTTCCGCTGGCTCGGACGTTCGATGTCGAATTCGATGTCTGGCGTCCGTCCCGACTTCAGCACCATCTTATCCAACGAAGACGATTGGGTTACCGATTGGTAACGCGAGAAAGGAGTGACAATGTGCCCCAATTACATGACGGATGAAGACTTGCTCACCAATCCTTCCGCTCGCATCCCCGTTTGTCTATGCATCGACACTTCCGGGTCCATGCTCGCTTGCGAAGGCGGCGAGGACACGGGCGAGACGATCGTCCGCGATGGCGTGACCTATCGCGTCGTGACGGGCGATGCCGTGGCGGTGCTCGACCACGTCAACAACGGCCTCAAGGAAATGGTGCGTTCTTTGCAGGGCAATGACCAAACCCGCAATTCCGTGGACCTCTCCATCATCCTATTCGATGACACGTCTCGCGTTTACCTGCCCTTCACCACCATCTCAAGCCTTGAGGATATCCCGCAGATTCCCTACGAAGAAGTCCACGACATGACCATCATGTCGCAAGGCCTTCGCCTCGCCTTGGATACCATCCTGGCCCGCAAAAGATCCTATAAAGAGAACCGCGTGGACTATTACCAGCCCCAAATCGTCCTCTTCACCGATGGTGAGACCAATGTCGACGATCCCATCGCGCCGCTTCAAAATGAAATCAGGGGCCTCTGTGCGAACCGCAAGCTGACGTTCATCCCCATCAACATCGAGACGATGACGGACGAAGCCCGCGAATTCCTAAAAGGATTCGGCGGAAAGCCACCCGTCTATGCCAAGGACATCGTCGGCTTCTTCGAGTGGTATTCCAAATCGCTTGTCAGCATCTCGAGTTCCAAGCCTGGCGAGTCCGTCCCCGTCGACGTCGACGGCATCGACTCGTGGGGCGATTGGTAAACGAAGGAACCATCGCGATTACGCGAAAAATAGATGACAATCTCAACCGTGAAAGGAGCAAATACACATGGCTGAAAATGACTATCTTGGCATGGATGATCTTCAAATCAACCCTGCCGCCCGCATCCCTCTATGCTTCTGCGCTGACATCTCCGGCTCCATGGCTCGTGAAAACGCCGAAGGAAAGAAGCCCATCGAGGAACTCAACACCTTCCTCAACGAAATGATGTCCTACATCCGCGACGAAGCGAACCTCGCCGAATCGGTCGAAGTGGCGATCGTCACCTTCCAAAGCTCGGTCGATGTCGTCCGCGACTTCGCCCTTTGCAAAGCGGAGGACGGTTTGGTCGAGCTGACCGCTTCTGGCGGCACGGCCCTCGCCCATGGTGTCGATAAGGCAGTCGAGATTCTCGAAGCCCGCAAACAGATGTACAAAGACCAAGCGGTCGATTATTATCAACCGATTCTCGTCCTCATCACCGACGGCAAGCCGGGCGACTTAGAGGATTTACCCGCGGTCGAGGCGAAGACGTGCCAGCTTTCCAACGAGAACAAGCTCTCCCTCTTCCCGGTCGTCATCGGAGCCGATGGCGACGAAGCAAAGTGGCGCTCCATCATGGATTGCCTCAAGGGTTTGTCCCCCAACCACGCCCCCTTGCATCTTAAGGGGCTTCAGTTCCAAGGTCTTCTGCAGTTCCTTGGCAAATCCATCGAGCGCTTGCACGAATCCAACCCCGGCCAGCAAGAAGAAAAGACCACCGGCGAAGAAGTCGGCGGCGGCTGGGGCGAATGGTAATCCCATATATTTTAAGGAGTAATAAATATGAGCAATTTCGACTACCTCGGTGCTGATGACATCGAATTGAAGACAAATCCTTCCGCCCGCATCGCCGTCGCGCTTTGCGTCGACACCTCCGGTTCTATGTGCGGCCTCATCGACATCGTGAACCAGGGCGTCGCCGAGCTGTTCGACGCGCTGAAAAACGAAGCGTCGACCGCGAACTCTGTCGAGCTCTGCATTGTTGAATTCAATAGCAGCGCCAAACTCGTTCGCGATTTCGCCCTCATCGACGGCCCCGCACCTCATCTTGGCCCCGCCACGGGCGGCACCAACCTCGGCGAAGGCATCAATATGGCCCTCGACCTGCTCGATGAGCGCAAGAAGAAATACCAGCAGAACCGCGTCGATTACTATCAGCCGCATTTGGTCGTCTTCTCCGATGGCGAGCCGAACTATCCTTACGAAACCGCTCGCGATCGCGTCAAAGACCTCACGGCGAAAAGGAAGCTCACCTTCCTTCCGATCATCCTCGGTGAGGCCGGTTCCGCCGCCGAAGAAGCCGCGGGCGTCCTACGCGAATTCAGCAATAACGCCCCTATTCGCGCAAAGGATATCGTCAAGTTCTTCCAGTGGTATTCCAAGTCTCTTTCCAGCATCTCCTCGTCTCAGCCTGGTGAAAAAGTCCCCATGGATAAAGAAGGCATCGGCGGCTGGGGTGAATGGTAAAAGGAGCCCCTTATGACCGATTCCCAACAGGAAAACCAAGAACAGGTGGCGGAAGCCGTTGAGAACGAAAAGCCCCTCGTTCCGCCGCTAGCGCAAGGCAGCGATGCCCAAAACGCCCACTTCCGTTTTAACATGGCCCGCAGCGAGGGCTTGCGCCACATCAAGGAAAACATCCCGTGCCAAGATGCCGTCGCGGCGCTTGTCAAAGCGAAAAACGGCGCGCTTACCCACGCGATTGCCTTAAGTGATGGCTGCTCGAGCTCTTCGCTCTCCCATTATGGTTCGCAAATCACCGTCAACACGGTCGTCACGTTGCTCTGCGAGCAGTTTGACCGCTTGAAGATGATGCCCGACCGCGGCCTCATCCCCTATGTCGTCGACTCCATCATCCGCGCCCAGAAGCAATTCATCGCGGAGCACCGCGACCTCTTTGAGGCTGAGAAGGAAAAAGAGGGCAAATACGAGGCATTCGTAGAGCGTTATGGTTCCCGCCTTCCCAAAGAATCGCCCGACGATATCGAAACGCTTTACTTCCTCCGCATGATGAATGCGACCTGCCTCTTCGTCGCGGAACGCCTTGGTCAGACGATCTATGGCCATCTTGGCGACGGCTATATCATGCGCCTCACCGCCGAGAATAAGATGACCATCGCCTCGATGGAGGACAAGACCGAAGAGCATAACGTCACCGTCTATCCTCAAAGCGTGCATTTCCGTTATTGCATGACGGGGAACACCATGGCCTATCGCCAGATGAAGATCGGGCGCACAAAGGAGCCTTCCTATGCCTGGATCCTTATTTCCGACGGCCCCGAGAATACCCTCATCGAGAAGAAGGGTCCCGAACTGAAAGTCCGTCCCTATGTCTTCAACCTCATGGTTCGTTGCACGATGCTCGAGGAGAACTACGAAGCGTCCCACAAGGTGCTGCAGGAGTTCTTCGATGGCAAGTTGCGCGACTCCACGGCCATCCATGGCGGCGATGATATCTCGACCGCGATCATGGTCCACGAAGACTGCATGGACACTTGCCGCGATCCCGCCGCCCACCCCGTGGACTATGTGACTACGGTGCTCGAGACCCCTGTGGAGGAGCCTTCTCCAGTCCCCGTGGCCCCAAAGGTGCGGGAACACCATAGCAAAGAAGAGCTCGAGGCCGCGAAAGGCCAGATCCTCGCCTTGTTCCGCGATGAGGAGCGCCTCACGCCCTCCGATATCATGGAAGTGCTCGAGGACCGCGAGAACCCCTTCAATCCTCTGGAAATCGACAACATTCTCTCGTCCCTCATCGCCGAGGGGCTCATCCGCCGCCTCGAGATGGCGGTCGATGAATCCAGCGGCACCCATAGCTACGAATACATCGGTCCGAACGAGCCTGAAGAAGACTCGGAAGACGAATAACCGCATCTTTACCCCAGGGCCGAGCCTGGCCCTGGGGATCCATATCCCTGCTAGGAGGTCCCATGCCTATCGATCTCATAAAAGAAACCGTCGCGAAGGGCTATGCCTTATTGCTTGACGAGTCTGCGATCCGTAACACGAAGTTCGTGAATTTTCTTATTCAGAACAAAAACAATTTTCCTCCACAATCCATCGTCTTGCTACGCAGTGTCGGCAACGGCGTCGCCGGACAGACCCTACGCAATGGCTTCTTAGGCATCTCGGGAAAGGCCAACCCCATCATCCTCGTCGGCTACGATAAGCCTGCCGGCAGCGCGCTTATTGAAAAAGGCGGCAGCAAGAAGCTCGCCATTGTCACCGCCGACTCGGCTAAGGCTCAGATCTATGCGGGCGTCGATACGGCCGTTCCGCACCTGACCGTTCTCATCGATTCCATGGGGGCCTGCTCCTTAGTGTCCCGACCTTCTCAAGGGCCTGCGCCGAAGCCGGTTCCACCGACCCCACCCGCTCCCCAAGGAGCACAAGAAGGGCCAGAACACGAGGCCTGCATCAAACCGAATCACGTCTTTACGTATAACGGGGGCAAGAAGATAAGCCCGCCAGCCCTCGGCAGCCATGTCGACGTGGCCTGCCCACCTTCCCCCGATGCGGAAATCGGCAAGGAGTTCGTCGGTCTTCGCGGCAAAGTCTATAAACTTACGGTTCCCGTCGGTGCGGGCGCATCGGCGCAGATTTACCGCTGCGATGACCCGAGCGTTGTCGTCAAGCGCTTCTTTAACAAGCAGCTTTATACCTCTGAACAGGAAAAGATTCACTTTATGGCGGAGCATCCTCTCCAGCATCCGCATATCATCTGGCCGCTCGACATGGTCTCGAAAAGAGGCAACAACCGTACCTTAAAGGACATCGGCTACGTCATGAGGTCCTGCCCTTATGGCGACTTGGAGGCGACGAAAGCCCCGATGCCGATGAACAAGCGTTTCAAGACCAAGGAGCGTCTGATCCGGGCGATCGTCCAACTACTCGATGCTTTCGAGTGCATGCAGCAAGCCAATATCGTCAATGGCGATATCAAGCTGCAGAACTGCGTCTTTGACGATAAATCAGGCGATGCTTATGTCGTCGATCTCGACGCCGTGCAGATCGACAAATGGATCAACCGCATGGCTTCGAACTTCTACATACCTCCCGAGGATTACCAAGCGTGCAAAGACCATGGCGGCAACTGGCAATTCTACCGTGAAAAAAGCAGCGATAATTACGCGATTGCCGTCATGCTCTTCTTCCTATTGATAGGTGGTTACCCCTTTAGTTCCAACATGAACAACTGCGCGGATGATGCGGTGGCCAAAGCCGTTTCGGCCAGGGGTGAATTCCCTTATGCCGGCAATAATCAATCCATCCAGCACGCCGTCCACCCGAGCTATTATGTTCGCTGGACGCACCTTCCCTCCTTCATCCGTCAGGCCTTCATCGATACCTTCAATGCCGGAGGAAAATACGTCAGCCCAGCCAAGCGCTTGGCCCCTGGAGCTTGGAAGAAACTCTTCCTCAGCTACCTGCAGATGGTTCGCGACCCGCAATCCAAACTCGCCAAGGCGGACCCGGACTACTACAACGTGCCCGCCCCGTTATTGAAGAAATCGGGCAAGGGGCTCGCCGATATCGATTTGAAGCTTCTGGATATCCAAGCCATTCAGGAAGTCGACGCCAAAGGGCGCGGCATGAACCTTGAAAAAGCGGTGGATGCCGCGATTCGCAATGCCCGTCTTTCCCTAAGAGCAAGCGAGGTCGCCATGGGACTGATGAAAGGAAGGGGCACCTACGTAAGCGGCGGCGCCACCTTCACATTGACGGTATGCCTTCCCTTCCTGAAGGTCGTCACCGTCCACGCAAAAATCATATCTTAAACAAAAAGAGGCGGGGTTTACGGAGATTTCGCCTCTTTTTTGTATGATTTTTCTTTTTACGTGAGCACAAAAGCGCGAAAGTGGTGTATGCTCTTGCACATGCCGTACACGTGCATCTTCTTCAAAAACCTCGCCGAGACCACCGTATCCCCCTTGCCGTTTGTCTTCTCGGCCATCGGCACCATCGTGCTGTTTATTTTGGTGCGCCTCGCTATGTACCTTTATCGCTATGGCGACCGCAACCTCCTGATTTTTGCCCGCCGCATCGCCGACCTCGATGCCTGCATGCTGCGGCTAGACCTCGTCATCGAGAACCTCGAGCGCGGGGAGAAGCAACTGAGCAACCTCCGCATCGTCTCCTACCAAGGACATGCCAGCGAGACGCTCGCCGAGCTGAAAGTCGCCCCCATCCAGCGCCAAGGCAGTTCTGCGTTCATTCAAAAAGACGGAAGCGGTTATAGCCTCCATGCTGCAAACGGCACGAAAAACGAAGCGGTGGTGGAGTTCGTCTTAACCGCCCCCTGCAAGCAAGCCTACCTCGTCGCGGAGAACCAAAAGGGCAAGACCGTGAAAGCCTATCTCAATCTATCCACCTCGGAGACGCAGATGCTTTCCTTCCGCAAAGCTTAAGCATGGAACTGAATTTCGAGACCTTTAAGAAGTGGCATAGCGAAATCGTCTTGTTCGCGCAGATCATCGAGAACGACCTTAAATGGATCTACGCCTATCTCCATCCGGGAAACCCGCAGGAAAACTACGACGCGCTCATCGCCCAAAAAATAACCTTCGGCCAAGTCGTCTATGAACTTCGCGAGCTCGATGGCTCTTCCGCCCACCCTTTCCTCACCGAGGAGGATTATGCTTTCCTTCAGCATATGGCTCAGAAGCGCAACTACTGGTGCCATCGCTGCGCCCTGGATTTCGTCTACGCGCCAAACTTCCTTCAAAGCAAGGAGTACCAAGAGACCTGCCACAAGCTTTTTCGCGACCACGAACGCTTCAATGAGGTGAACGAAAACGTGGAAGCCGCAAGGCTAAATGCCGTTCGCCGCTACCGCCGATAAGGCCCTCCATTACCAATTAGGAACCTTTTTCGACAAGATAGGAAAGATTGCTTTCTATGAAAGCCTTTTTTTCTCTATAATCAACTCATCGAGCGACGTAGTCGTAACATAGGAGGCCATATGGCACTGAAACATCAAGAACTCATCTCCACTTTGACCCTGGAGCAGAAATGCTCTTTGCTTTCCGGCTTTGATTTCTGGCAAACCGAGCCGATCGGCGACAAGATCCCCGCCGCCTTCCTCAGCGATGGCCCTTCCGGCCTCCGCAAGCAAGCCAAGGCTGCCGACCACCTCGGATTGAATCCCTCGATCCCCGCCGCCTGTATGCCTTCTAGCGCGACCGTCGCCAACTCCTGGGACCCCGATCTAGCCTATACCGTCGGCGCGACCATCGGTGAAGAAGCTCTCGCCGCCGAAGTCACCTTGCTCCTTGGTCCTGGCGTCAATATGAAGAGAAGCCCTGCCTGCGGCCGCAACTTCGAGTATTTCTCCGAAGACCCGTATCTCGCCGGCAAGATGGCCGCTGGATATATCCGCGGCGTCCAGAGCAACGGCATCGGTTCTTGCATCAAGCACTTCGCCGCGAACAACCAGGAAATCCGCCGCATGACGAGCGATTCCATCGTGGACGAGCGCGCCCTTCGCGAGATTTACCTCACCGCCTTTGAAATCGCCATCAAAGAAGCCAACCCCGCTGCCTTGATGACCTCCTATAACCGCATCAACGGCACCTACGCCAACGAGCATCCCCATCTTCTTCGCGATATCCTCCGCGACGAGTGGGGCTACCAAGGCGTCGTCGTCTCTGACTGGGGTGGCGATAATGACCGCATCGCGGCGTTGCTTGCTTCCAGCGACCTCGAGATGCCTACTTCCGGTGGCGAGACCGACTTAGAAGTCCTCAACGCTGTCAAAGAAGGCAAGATCGAAGAGAAGTTCGTCGACGAATCGGTCGACCGTCTCCTCGAGATGATCCTCTCCGCAAAAAAGTCCATCGATGCGGGCCCGCGCGCTTTCGACAAAGAAGGCCACCATCAGCAAGCCCAGAAAGTCGCAGAGGAATCCCTCGTCCTTCTGAAGAACAAAGACGATGTTTTGCCTCTTCCTGCTGGAGCGAAAGTCGCCATCATCGGCGATTTCGCCCGCGATGCCCGTTATCAAGGCGCCGGTTCTTCCGTCGTCAACCCGCTCAAGATCGACCAGATCAACGACTGCGTGAAGGAATACTCCCTCGAAGTCGTCGGCTACGAGCCGGGCTTCATGCGTTATGGCAAGAAGAAGCAGAAGCTCATCGATAACGCTATCAAGCTCGCCGAAAAAGCGGACTACCTCCTCGTGTTCTGCGGCCTCGACGAAGTCACCGAAGCCGAAGGCATCGACCGTAAGCATATCCGCCTGCCGGGCAATCAGCGTGCCCTCATCAACGCCCTCTATCACACGGGCAAGAAGCTCATCCTCGTCCTCGAGTGCGGCGCACCGGTGGAGCTCCCCTTCGTCTCTCGCGTCGACGCGTTGCTCCATGCCTATCTTTCGGGCGAAGCGGGCGCACGCGCAATCCTTAATATCCTTACGGGCAAAGTGAACCCGAGCGGCAAACTCGCCGAGTCCTATCCGATGGGCTATGTCGATTGCCCCTGCGCCGACCACTTCGGCAAATCCGACCCGCAGATCGAATACCGCGAGTCCATCTACATCGGCTATCGCTATTACAACTTCTCTGGCGCCTATGCCCGCATTCCGTTCGGCTATGGTCTAAGCTATACCAAATACCAATATAGCGACCTCAAGGTCGACGACAAGGGCGTCACCTTCAAAGTCAAGAACGTCGGAAGCCGCGACGGCAAGGAAATCGCCCAGCTCTACATCGGCTTGAAGAATTCCTTCGTCTTCCGTCCCAAGTACGAACTTAAGGGCTTCAAGAAAGTCGCGATTAAAGCAGGTGAGGAAGTGGAAGTTCGCATCCCCTTCGACGAATATTCCTTCCGTTATTTCAATATCCAAACCAAGAAGTTCGAGATCGAGTCCGGCACGTATCAGGTCTATGTCGGCTCCTCTTCCCGCGACATCCTGCTCGAAGGCGAAATCGCCGTCAAGGGCACCGAAGCCCCCGCGCCATATGATCTCGCCAAGATCCCACATTACGTCAACGGCGAAGTCCGCGACGTACCCGACGAGGAATTCGAGGCGGTTCTAGGCGAGCCGATTCCCGAAAAGGGCATCCGCTTCATCAAGCGTCACCGCATCGAGGTCGACTACAACACCTCTTACTCCGACCTTCGTTACGCGAAGGGCTGGGCAGGACGTTTCGCCGAGCGCGCCGTGCGCCACTTCATCGGTTTCCTCCGCAAGATCGGCAAGCGCACCACGGCGAATACCCTCGTCATGGGCGTCTACTATAACCCCGTCCGTTCCTTCTCCCGCATGACTGGCGCGGCCATCTCCATGGCGCAGCTCGACGGCCTCATCATGATTTTCAATGGCCACTTCTTCAAAGGCCTCGGCCATTTCCTCAAGAAAGGCAGAGAGCGGAAGAAAGCGAATAAAGCCAAGGCTGCAGCGGCCAAAGATTCGAAGTAGAATATAGGCATGCCCGAAACGAAGAAGCTCATTACTTTCTGCGTGCCTTCCTATAATTCGGAGGAGTATCTTCACTATGCACTCGATAGCCTGATCGGCCACGAGGAGGCGGAGGTTCTCATCATCGATGATGGCTCCAAGGATGGCACATTAGCCATTGCCCAGGAGTACCAGAAACGCTACCCCGAGATCTTCAAGGCCATCCATCAGGAGAATAAGGGGCATGGCGGCGCGATCAACACCGCCGTCTCTTTGGCCACGGGCGAATACTTCAAGGTCCTCGACTCGGACGATTGGGTCGATAAGGATGCCTATGACAAACTCATCGATTTCCTGAAAAATCAGAAAAACGACCGCAAATCCGACCTCATTTTGATGGATTACGTCTATCAGCAGGGCCGTGACAACCCGACGACCCGCATCGGATTCCGCTTCTATTTTCCCGTGAACGAAGTCGTCGAACTGAGCCAGATGCGCAACCACATGCGCTTACAGGATAACGTTACCCTGCACTCCGCCATCTACCGCCTTGCGGTGATTAAGGAGTCAGGCGTCACCCTTCCTGAGCATTGCTCTTACGAAGACAACTATTTCGTCTATGCCCCTATGGGTCTCATCAAGACCGTCGCTTATATCCCCGAGCCGCTTTATCAGTACCTCATCGGGCGCGAAGGCCAGTCGATGACGCGGGAGACCTGTATCCGTAAATACCATGATTTCGTGCGGTGCGGCGAGCTGATTTTCCGTTGCTTCGACGTGATGAAATTCGAGGAAACGGACAAAAAACGCTACCGCTTGATGCGTCATCATCTCATCCTTTCGATGCTTTTCCTCGTCATCTATCCGCAACTGAATGGCGATCCTAAGGCCATCGAGGAGATGAACGAGGCGATGAAGCGCTGTGAGGAGAACAACCCTAAGCAATACGCGATGGTCGTCCGTTCCCTCCGCGTCTCGACCTTCTTCCGCAAGGGCAAGCCCGCGAAGAAAAGAGCCAAATTCTGGTATAGCGTCGCCCACTTGTTCGTCAAATTCAACTAAGACGTTCGAAAACGCAAAAAAGTCGATGAAAAGGGAGATTGCATTCTCCCTTTTTTAACGCGCGCATATATAATCTATCCGTTAAGCTGACCTAGGGAAGTGGGGGTGATCAACAATGGATACCATCGGGTTCGATAACGACAAATACGTGCAGATTCAGACGGAGAAAATCAAGGAGCGCGTCGCCAAGTTCGGCGGTAAGCTTTACTTGGAGTTCGGCGGCAAGCTCTTCGACGACTTCCACGCCTCCCGCGTCTTGCCTGGCTTCAAGCCAGACACCAAACTTCACATGCTGATGGAGATGAAGGACGAGGCCGAAATCATCATCGCAATCAACTCGCAAGCCATTGAAGAGATGAAGGTCCGCGCTGATATCGGCATCACCTATGACCAAGATGTCCTTCGTTTAATCGACGCATTCCGCGAAGCCGGATTATACGTCGGATCTGTCGTCTTGACCCGTTACGCGGCCCAAAAAGGTGCAAAGCGGTTTGAGAAATACCTCAACAAACTCGGCATCAAGACCTATCGCCACTACGCGATCGCCAACTATCCCTACGACGTCGACCGCATCGTCTCTAAGGACGGTCTTGGCAAGAACGACTATATCGAAACCACCCGTTCCCTCGTCGTCGTCACCGCTCCTGGTCCAGGGTCTGGCAAGATGGCGACATGCTTAAGCCAGATGTACCACGATTCTCTCCGGGGGGTCAAATCGGGCTACGCCAAATTCGAGACCTTCCCCATCTGGAACCTTCCCCTGAAGCATATGGTCAACCTCGCCTACGAAGCGGCGACGGCCGACCTCGACGACGTCAACATGATCGACCCGTATCACCTCGAGCATTATGGCGTCTCCACCGTCAACTATAACCGCGACGTGGAAATCTTCCCCGTCCTCAACCGCCTCATCTCCGCGATTTTTGGCGAATCGCCCTATTTCTCGCCCACCGATATGGGCGTTAATATGGCGGGGTATTGCATCAGCGATGACGAAGCATGCCAAAAAGCATCCCGTCAGGAGATCATCCGCCGTTACTACAAGGCCATGATGGATAGCCGTAATGGCCGTTCCACTGAAGGCGCGGTCGCGAAGATCGAAAGCCTCATGCTCAACAACGATATCTCCGCCTCGGAACGCCTTTGCATCGCCCCTTGCCTCGACAAAGCGAAACTCACCGGCGCCCCCGCCTCCGCGATGGAACTTGGCGATGGGCAGATCATCACCGGCAAGACCTCCTCGCTTTTAGGGGCGACGGCTGCGATGATCCTCAATGCCTTGAAGGTTCTTGCCGGCATCTCCGACCGCGTCTATTTGCTCCCGAAGGCCATCATCGAGCCGATCTGCGACATGAAGATTCGTGGTCTTGGGCATCATAACCCACGCTTGCACGTCGATGATGTCTTGCTGGCCCTTTCCATCTCCGCCGTTACCAATCCGCTCGCGGATATGGCGCTTGCGCAGCTTCCGAAACTGCGCGGATGTGAATCGCATTCTTCCGTCATCCTCTCTTCGCGCGACCTTTCGACTTTGAACCGCCTTGGCATCCGCCATACCTGCGAACCTTATTACGAGACGCGCAAACTCTACCATAGCACCAAACTTTAATGATGGCCCGAACTCCATCAACACCGTTATAAAAGGAGACGTAAATATGGCTTATTCCGAAAACGTACTGAAACTCTTGTCAAGGAGTCCTTCCGTGTTCCACGTGGTGGATAACATGGAAAAGGCCTTCGCGGCCCAGGGATACCAAGAACTCCGCGAAGGCGAACCCTTTGCCGTCGCTCCAGGCAAAGGCTATTACGTCAAGCGGAATGGCTCGAGTATCATCGCCTTTTATGTCCCTGCCGAATTCCAATGGGGGATGTCTTTAGCCGCAACCCATAACGATTCACCATCTTTCGCCATAAAACCCCATCCATTTTTGAAAAAAGGCAACGTGACAGCCCTGAATGTGGAACCTTATGGAGGCGGCATTTTCTATACCTGGTTGGACCGCCCGTTAAGCTTCGCGGGTCGCGTTTACACCAAAGTAGGGGAGGAGATTCGCTGCAATCTCGTCGACATCGACCAAGACCTCCTCGTCATCCCTAGCCTCGCTATCCATATGAACCGCGATGTCAATAATGGTTATGCCTTCAATGCCGCGAGGGACATGACGCCGATCTTCTACGTCGAACCTGAGTTCGATACTTTTGAGGAATATCTAAAAGCTACATGCTCCCTCGAAGGAGAAGTACTTTCCCATGATCTCTTCCTTTATGTGCGGGAGAATCCGCGCGTCATCGGACCGAAGCAAGACCTCGTCCTCTCTCCGCGCCTTGATGACCTTTCCTCCGCTTATGCGAATTTGCTCGCCTTCCTTGTGGCCAACCGCGATAAGAAGGCAGGGAAGATCTCGGTCTTTGCCTCTTTCGATAATGAAGAAGTAGGGTCTTTGACCGCTCAAGGAGCCCATTCCGACTTCCTCCGCTCCACGGTTGATCGGATGCTCATTGCTTTAGGGGGCGACGAAGAACATCGCCACATGGCCATCGCCAATGCTCTCATGCTCTCTGTCGATAATGCCCACGCAAGCCATCCGAACCACATGGACAAGTGCGACCCGACGAGCATCGTGAACCTCAACGGCGGCATCGTCATCAAATACAATGCCGATCAGAAATACACTACCAACGCCGCCTCAAGCGCTTACGTGAAGTCCCTATGCCTCGACTTAGGTCAGAAGTTCCAGGAATTCACCAACCGCAGCGACATGCGCGGCGGGTCGACGCTAGGGAATATCTCTAACGCTGAGGTTTCCATCCTTTCAGCCGATATTGGCATTGCGCAGCTCGCCATGCATTCATGCGTCGAACTCTGCGGCCTTAAGGACATCGAGGAGATGAAGAACCTCCTTGCCGCCCACTATTCCCGCTAAGGAGGATGACAATGACTTATTGCTTTCTTTCCGCGATGGCGGCGGAGGTCGAGCCGATTCTTAAAGCCGCGACCCTCATCGGCGAAGAACATCTAGGTTTTGCACGACTCTATCACCTTGATTACCAAGGCATCCCTTTCTATGTTTGCCTCTCGGGCGTCGGCAAGGTGCTGGCCGGAAGCGCCGCGACGGCATGCTGCCTCGCCCATAAGGATATCGACGCGTTCATAAATATCGGTATCGGTGGTTCCTTGGACGCAATAAAAGCTCCGTGCCTTTCCGCGGTCATCGGCAAAGACTTCGCGCAACACGATCTCGATACCACCGCTGTCGGGGATCCTCTTGGATATCTCAGCGGTCTCGACATCATCAAAATCGACGCAGATTCGGCATTAAATGAAAAAATAAGCGGCGTTTGCAAAGAAATCGGCATCCCCTGTTGCGAAGGAAGCATGGCCTCTGGAGACCGCTTTATAGCGGATGAGGCGGATATGGCGAAGGTCGTCAAGAACTTCGGCGCCTTGCTTATTGACATGGAGGCCTCCGCTTACGCTGAGGTCTGCTATCTCTACCACAAGCCCTTTACCGCCCTCCGCATCGTCTCCGACGCCGTGGACCACGAAAAGGAATATGTCCAAAACAAGAAGGCCGCCTGCGAGAAAGCGTGCCTCGTCGCGCTTGCGCTTCTTTCTTCGTCCTCCCACGCCCACGCGAATCGTATATAATTACCTCGCAACACGAAAGGAACAACAATGATCAAACTCGTTCTTATCCGTCACGGCCAGTCCGAATGGAACCTCAGCAACCTCTTCACGGGCTGGACGGACGTCCACCTTTCCGAGCAAGGCGTTAAAGAAGCTCACGAAGCCGGCAAGCTTCTCAAGGAAAAAGGCTATTCCTTTGACATCGCGTTCTCCTCTGTCTTGGAGCGCGCGAACAAGACCATGGAATATGCCCTCACCGAACTCGGACAATGGGATTCTATCCCCAAATTCTATTCCTGGCGTCTCAATGAGCGTCACTATGGCGCCCTCCAGGGTCTCAACAAAGCCGAATCCGCGAAGAAGTGGGGCGATGAGCAGGTCCACATCTGGCGTCGCAGCGCTGACGTACCCCCGTTAGCCCTTACCAAAGAGGACGAGCGTTGGCCCGGCAACCAAGAGAAGTATCAGCAACTCGTCAAAAACGGCGAGATGACCATTGACGAGTGCCCGCTCACCGAGTGCCTCATCGACACCGCCAAGCGCGTCAAACCGTATTGGGATGAGAAGATTGCCCCTGAAATCAAGGCGGGCAAGAAGGTCCTCATCGCCGCTCACGGCAACTCCCTCCGCGCGATCGTCATGATGCTCGAGCATCTGACCCCCGAGCAAATCATCTCCGTCGAGATCCCCACGGGTAAGCCGCTCGTCTACGAACTCGATGAGAAGACCCTCGAAGTCCTCGCGAAGTACTACCTCTAATTTCGAAACAAGAAAACCCGCAGCCTTATTAATGAAACTGCGGGTTTTCCTTTTGCTTGCTTATGCGGTTACCTTAACGCCATCGACGGTAAACGAACCGAGAATGCTGACCGCGAGGCCATTGGAGTTATCGCCTGCGACATAGGGGTCGGAGGCGATGTTCGTCGCGATGACGTTCGCCTGTTCTAGAATCGTTAACGTGGCGTCGGTCTTGAAGACGGAATCGGCATTATCGACGTAAATCTTGCCCGAATTTACGAGAATCGATCCATTTCCGTTACTGGTTTCAAAGTCGAAGGCCTGGCTGACGACGTTACGAATCGTCAATATACCGGCGTAGACATTGCTCGTGTCGTCTTTCTCTACGAAATAGAGATGATTGCCATGGAAGGCATCGTGGGCAGAGGCGGTGACGAGGATCGTGGGTGCGCTATAGAGGTAGATGTCCTTGTCGGCGCGGATGGTATGCGCTTCTCCGCCGAGGCTTGCGAGTTCAAGGTTTCCTTTGCCAGAGAATTCGATGTTGCATGCGGAATGGACCGCGACATTGCTCCCGAGGTTGAGGATATAGTTGTAAGTGCCGTTTTGGGCTTTAATCTCGATGTTTTTATCCGTGAGGGCATAGTCGATGAGCACCGAAGTTCCGGAATAGGCGAGACAAGCGTCATTTAGGGTGAGCTTGACGCCCTTATAGGAAGCAAGTCCCGATACGTTCTCGATGACGATGGACCCGTCGAAGAAACCCGACAGGACGTATTCCGCTTTCGTCGAAGCGACGGCGAGGGTGTAGACGTTGTTCTCTTCGTCGTATGTATAAGAACCCACGCCTTCCGTTGCGACCTGGATGGAAAAGTCACCGTATTTCTTTTTTAACGCGGAGGCGTCATAGCTCGGATCGGCGCTTGAAGAAGAGCCGCTTGAGGATGAACCACACCCTAGCAGCAGTGGGAGCAAGAGGAAGGATAAGACAAGGACAGAATGTTTCATGGCAACATTATCACCGCGTTTTGGAATATTTAGGCAAAATTTAGTTTGTAATTTTGAAGAAGAATCGACACTAGTCTATACGCGCGGATGCGCTTATAATCCTCTCACGGGTAATCGCTATGTCCAAAAAGTCCGGTAAAAGTGTTTTGTTAGAGAATCGGAAGGCCCACTTCCTGTATTTTCTATCGGACTTCATGACCGCGGGGATGGTGCTGACGGGGACGGAAATCAAAAGCCTCCGCGCTGGCAGCGCGTCCTTGTCGGATTCTTATGTGGCCTTAAAAAATGGGGAGGCATGGGTCTATAACATGCATATCTCCAATTACAAGGAAGGCACCATATGGAACGCGGACCCTTTACGTCCGCGCAAGCTTCTGCTCACCAAGCAGGAAATCCATAAGCTCGAGCGCGAACTAACGGGCTCAGGCATGACCTGCGTCCCGACGAAGGTATTCTTGCTCCGAGGATACGCGAAGATGGAAATCGCCTTGGCCAAAGGCAAGAAGGCCCACGATAAGCGCGACGCCATCAAAGAGCGCGATGCCAAGCGCGAGATGAGCAAGGCCATGCGCGACCAAGGCAAGGGAGGAGAATAAGATGGTAAAGGAACTCGAAGAGCTGCTGAAGCAGAACCGCTATGGCGAGTATGACCGCGATAATTTCGACCGCTATAGCTCCAAGAAAAAGCTCAACCCCCATTGCCCCATCATCCATATTGCGGGTAGCAATGGCAAATCCTGCGTCGCCCATTTCCTCGAGGCCATTTACAAGGAGGCTGGCTACAAGGTCGGACTCTTCCTGTCCCCGAGTCTCTATGAGGCTAACGATTCCATCCGCTTTGATGGCAAAAGCATCACGGATGAAGAGCTTTCGAAGATTTATAACGAGAACTGCAAAGATTTTGAGAAGTTCGGATTGACGTCATTCGAGATTCTCGTCGCTTTGTGCTACCGCTATTTCGAGCAGAAGAAACCCGATATCGCCATCGTGGAATGCGGGATGGGTGGCGTCTTAGACGCGACCAACCTCGAAGACCTCGATACGCGTCTATCCATCGTCACGAGCGTTTCCTTGGAGCATACGGGATACCTCGGAACGACCCTTTCCCAAATCGCCCTCCATACTGCGGGCATCATCAAAGCGGAAGTCCCTGTTTTGGTCGGTCGGCTCGACGATGAATCCCTCGGCATCCTCCGCGATGAGGCGAAGTCCTATAACTCCCCCTTCACGATTGTCGAGCGCTTCTATTTCGATCACTTGACGGAAGAGGCGTTCCTCTTCGATTACGGAAGCTATAAGAATCTTGGCATCAACACGGATGCCTATTATCAAATCCGTAACGCCTCGATTGCGGTAGAAGCGGCCTATGAGCTTCGTCATGACTTCCCTTATGAGGAAGAGGCTCTCCGCAAAGGCCTGATGGTCGCGCCGCTCCCGTTACGTTTTGAGCAGTCAGGCAATATCGCTTTCGACGGCGCGCAGAACCCCGAAGCGGTAGAAGCCCTTGTCCGCTGCATCCCCACGCTCGCCCAAGGCCGTCCTGTCCACGTCTTGTTCGCTTCCTTCCGCGAAAAGAACATCGCCGTCGAGCTTCCGACGATCGCCAATGCCGTCAGTGACATCACCCTTACCACCTTCACCCATCCGCTCGCTCGAGGCGAGAATGACTATTTTCTCTATGCCGGCGACCACCCATTCGAAGGCGATGCCCTTGCGGCGCTTGCCCATTTGAAGGAACAGTTCCCCGACGATATTCTCTTAGTCACCGGCTCCCTCGAATTCTGCGCAGAACTTAAGGCAAAAGCGAAAAAGGCGGGGCTTTTGCAATGAAAAAAGAAGAAAATGAGCCCGAGATCGACGAGTCTCTTCTGACGCCGGAACAGAAGCGCTTGATGCACGAGAAGACCTTCAACAAGAAGTGGGCCATCTTCTGGGGCGTGATCCTCACCTTGATGCTCATATGCGTCATCGTCATCCTTGTTTTGTAGCCCGATGCGTCATTCGTCTACTTTCTCCGACAGTGTATAAGATTTGAGGTTGCCATGCGCGCGAACGCCTGTAAACTATGCCCGAGGCAAAGAACCATGGACGAAGTCAATCAATTCACAGTGCTCTACGATGAAGAAGAAAGCAACGACATGGTCGACTTGATTCTCTCCTGCGAAAGCGACGAAGACCGCGCCGCGCTCGAAGAAGGATTCCTGAGTTAATTTCCGCGATATACGAAAATAGAGGCGCAGGCCTCTTTCCTATATTGGTCCTGAATGGGGGTTATCGGACGACGAGCCTAAAACCGATATTTACCTCCACGTCATGCATGGCGCGAAGGGTCTTCACAAAGGCCGCCAAACTCGATTAGACATCATTAACCCCTTCTGAAAATAAGGCTTAAAGGCGTTTTGCGATTCTTTTTGAGAATGATCATAGAATCTCCGACAAAGGCACTGGCGTTTTCCGATTCACGGTTTATTCTAGTCTATATGGAAAAAACATGGCTTCGAGGCGCCGTCTACCAGATTTACCCGCGCTCTTTCTGCGACTCGAATGGCGATGGCATCGGCGACATCCAAGGCATTATCTCAAAGCTCGATTATCTTAAAGACCTCGGGGTGAAGATCCTCTGGCTTTCGCCCATTTACAAAAGCCCGCTGTTCGACATGGGCTATGACGTGTCGGACTATTACGATATCCATGAAGATTACGGCACGATGGAGGACTTCGAGCAGTTGCTCCTAGAGGCCAAAAAACGCGGCCTGAAAATCGTGATGGACCTCGTCGTGAACCACACCTCCATGGAGCACGAGTGGTTCCGCCACGCTGTAAAAGGGGAACGGCCCTATCACGATTACTACATCTTCAAAAAAGGGAAGAAGCAGGGCGAGCCGCCCAACAATTGGACCTCCATGTTCTCGGGAACGGCATGGGAATATGTGCCGGAACTCGACGAATGGTATCTCCATCTTTATGACAAAGCCCAGCCGGACCTCAATTGGCATAATCCTGCCGTATTAGAGGAAGTGGAGAAGATTCTTCGCTTCTACCTCGATAAGGGGGTATACGGATTCCGCTGCGACGTCATCAACCAAATCTACAAGGATTCCTTCGCCGATGGACAGGGAACCTACCCTTCCGGCCGAGGAAAAGAGCATTACCTCATGAAAGAAGGCAACCATCAGGTTCTTAAGAAACTCTATGAGGATGTCTTCTCCAAATATGAGGATTATGTCGTCATCGGGGAAACCCTCGACGTCGATATCCCTAACGGCCAGCGCTTCCTCAAGGACAACGAGCTCGATATGTTCTTCACCTTCGAGCATATGGACGTAGGAAAGAAACTCGGCGGGGCGATCTTGCAGGGCTTCAAGCCTGCGAAGCTGCGCGAGGTTCTTTATAAGTACCAGAAGGAAATACCTTGGAACGCTTTGTATTTTGAGAACCATGACCAACCGCGCTCCCTCGCCCATTATGGCGATGAAGGAAAATACCGTGACGCCTCCGCGAAGGCGCTTGCCACGTTGCTGCTCACCTTGAAGGGGACGCCTTTTATCTACCAAGGACAGGAACTAGGCGCCTTATGGGCCAAGCCGCGCGACCCACGGAAGTCGAAGGACTGCTGCGCCCATGCGTTACTAAAGATGATGAAGTCCGTTTTCCATCTTCCAACTTCTATCGCCAAACGTCTCGTCTACAATCTCGACCGCGACCGTTGCCGCGCCCCGATGGCGTGGGCGCCTGGCCCTGGAATCGGTTTTACAACGGCGGAAAAAGCGTGGCTCCCCTTTACCAAAGACGATGAGCTGCACAACGTAAAAACGGAAGAAAACTCCGCAAATTCCGTTTTAAATTTCTATAAATCCCTTCTTTTACTACGAAAGGAGAACGAGGAATTGACCCTAGGCCAGTTTCATGAAGTGCCGACTTCGGGCTCTCTATTTGCCTATCGTCGCCGTTACGAGAACCGTGAACTGCTGATCTTAGTGAACCTCAGCAAGAAGACTTTGCGCTTGCCGCGTTATCTCCATAACATCGCTGGCGATGTCGTGCTGGAGTCTGGCAAGGCGAAAAGCCCTAATTCGTTGCCTCCTTATGGCGTGAAAATCATCCGCGTCGCATAGCGGATAACTTCCATTATGCCTGCACGCGTGTATAATCCGCGTTGGAGGTTTTCTTTATGAGCGAGAAACATCGTACGGATAATCTGAATTGGGACGAATACTTCATGGGCATCGCCATCCTTTCGGCGAAGCGCTCCAAAGACCCTTCCACCCAAGTGGGCGCCTGCATCGTCGACGTGAACAACAAAGTGGTGAGCATCGGCTATAACGGCATGCCGCGCGGCGTGGACGACGAAGAGATCCCTTGGGGGCATGGCGAAGGGCTTGAATCCAAGTACCTCTATGTCTGCCATGCGGAATTCAATGCGATTCTCAATACTCGCGATGGCTCTGTCCTCAATGGATGTCGCATCTACGTGACGCTTTTCCCGTGCAATGAATGCGCGAAAGCCATCATCCAGACGGGCATCAAGGAAATCATCTACCTCGACGACAAATACCATGAGCATGTCTCCGAGTGCGCATCGCGCAAACTCCTCGATATGGCAGGGGTAAAATACAAGAAATACGAGGGAAGGGCGGTAACCATCGATGCCCAGTAGGCATCATCACCGTTCCTACCGCATCATCGCCATCATCTTGGCGTACCTTCTTTTCGGCACGGCGATCTTCGCTCCCTTAGGCGCCCAAAAAGAGCCAAACCTCGTCTTATTATTCGTTTTGCTGGGCGTCTGGCTTCTCGCCCTCATCGGGACGATCGTCCTCAATGAAATTTACATTAAAAAGAAATACGGTGGCGACTTTCTGCCCCATGATGAAGAAAAATGAATATCGCCGAGATTCGCCATCTTTCGTTTGCCTATAACGAGACCAAGTCCGTCCTGCACGACGTGAGCTTCTCGCTGGAGGAGGGCAAATACTATTGCCTCGTTGGCCATAATGGCTCAGGCAAGTCCACCCTTGCGAAATGCCTGATGGGCCTACAGTCTGAATTCGAGGGGGACATTATCCTTTTTGGTTTGCCGTTAGACCGCAAGAACCTCTTTTCCATCCGTTCCCGCATCGGCATCGTCTTCCAGAATCCTGACAACCAGTTCGTTGGCTCGACCGTCGCGGACGATATCGCCTTTGGTTTGGAGAACAAACGCATTCCACGCGAGAAGATGCAGTCAATCATCGACGACTTCGCGGCGAAGACGGGGATGGCGGAATACCTCGACCGAGAGCCTTCGATGCTTTCGGGTGGCCAGAAGCAGCGCGTCGCCATCGCGGGCGTCCTCGCGATGGGGCCAGACCTCATCATCTTCGACGAAGCCACTTCCATGCTCGATCCTAAGGGCAAGAAGGAAATCATCGATCTCGTCCATCAGTTGCGTAAAGAAAACCCTGGCCTCACCATCCTTTCCATCACCCATGACGTCGAGGAAGCCGCACGAGCGGACGAAGTCCTCGTCATGAACAAAGGATCTATCCTCATGCAGGGCAAGCCCGAGGAGGTTTTCTCGCGCATCGATGATCTTAAGGCCATCCACCTGAGCGCGCCGTTTTTCTATGAACTGCGCGCCGCGCTTATCGAACGTGGCCTGAAGATACCCGAAGATATCAAAACGGCGGAACAACTGGAGGAATACCTATGCCGATAAACCTTCAGGATGTCACCTACGTCTATAACCCAAAGACCCCGATGGAGAAGAAAGCCCTCAAGGGCGTGAATCTCGAAATCAAAGAGGGGAGCTTTACCGCGCTTGTGGGAAGGACTGGTTGTGGCAAGTCCACGCTGATTCAGCACCTAAATGCTTTGCTTAGTCCGACGGAAGGCGCTGTCGTCATCGACTCCTTCCATAACGACTCCAATAAGAAGCGTCGTGACAAAAAGACCAAGGATTTGCGCAAAAACGTGGGCCTTGTGTTCCAATTTCCAGAATACCAACTCTTTGAGGAAACCATTGAGAAAGACGTCGCTTTTGGCCCGAAGAACTTCGGCGATACCAAGGAGGAGGCGTTAGAGAAAGCGCACCGCGCCCTCGAAAGCGTCGGCTTAGACGAATCCTTCTATACCCGCTCCCCGTTTGAAATCTCCGGAGGCGAGAAGCGCCGCGTCGCCATCGCGGGCATCCTTGCCATAAAGCCCAAATACCTCGTCGTCGATGAGCCTACCGCGGGATTAGATCCTTCAGGCGCCAAAGACATCATGGATCTTTTTAAAAAAGTCCATGAGCAGGGCACGACCGTCATCCTCGTCACCCATGACATGGACATCGTTTTGTCCTATTGCACCGACGTGATCGTTCTCGACCATGGCAAAGTCGCCCTCGCGTGCAAACCCCAGGATCTCTTTGGCACGGAAGTAGAACAGTATTCCTTGCAGACGCCCCAACTATATTCCTTCGCCTCAAAGCTCGAGTCGCGCGGTATGGCCCTCGACCATGACGCGGTGAAAGACGTCGCTTCCCTCGCAGATGAAATCATCAAAAGGAGAAACTCTCGATGAATTTCGCCCTTGGGAAATACGTGCCTTATGACACGTGGGTTCACCGCATGGATGCCCGCGCGAAGCTCGCCGCGACGATTCTTTTCATGGTCGCCGTCTTCTTCCCGATGGCCACCTGGACGATGACACTGGTGGCGCAGGGGTTCCTGCTTCTTTTCGTCAGCTTCATCCTCGCGTCGACGAAGACGAGGCTCCGTTCCATCTTGACCTCGTTGAAATCCCTCTGGGTCATGGTTTTGTTTTTGCTCATCATCTATGTCCTCGTCCCGAAGGCGACCAATACCTTAGGCGTGGCTTGGACGTGGAATGGCTGGACGGTTTATTGGGATTCGTTCGCGGAGGCGGCGAGAGTCATCGTGCGCTTGGTCATGATGATCATGATCGCCATGGCGCTTACTTCCTCCACCAAACCGCTCGACCTAACGTATGCTCTTCAATGGTATTTATCTCCCTTAAAGCCTCTGCATTTCCCTGTTGAGGAGGTCGCGATGACCATTTCCATCGCTTTGCGGTTCATTCCGACGCTTCTTGAAGACGCGATGCGTGTCATGCGTGCGCAATCGAGCCGTGGCGTGGATTTCGCCCATGGCAACTTATGGAAGCGCATCACGGGCCTCACCTCTTTGATCATCCCGCTTTTCGTCTCGAGCTTCCTCCGCAGCGAAGAACTCGCCAACGCGATGGAATGCCGTTGCTATGACCCGCGGGAAAAACGCACTAAATACCGCAAGCTTCATTTCCGCGTTTCAGATATCTTCTTGCTTCTAGCCATGGCGGTAATCACTGCAGGCATCATCACGATATCCGCGATGAAGATCGACTTCTTCGCGCTGATGGGGATCGTTGCCCTATGAGGTATCGCGCGACTCTCGCCTATTCGGGCGAACATTACGCTGGCTTCCAGCGGCAGAAAAACAAAGTGACCGTTCAAGGCACCCTCGAGAAGACGCTTTCCTTTCTCTTAGGAAAAGAGACGACGGTCAAAGGCGCGGGCCGAACTGATGCTGGCGTCCATGCGCGTGGCCAGGTGTTTTCTTTTGACGCCGACGCCATCAAGGATGTCTCTAAGTTCCGTCATGCATTCAATAGGCTTCTCCCCGAAGATATTTTCATCCGCGACATTCAGGTAGTAGGGGAGAACTTTGATTCTCGGTTACATTGCCGTGGAAAGGTCTATGAATATTGCTTCACCATCCATGACCGCGACCCTTTACGCGTTCATAAAATCGCCCAGCTTCGGCGAGACGATTTTGAATTCGATGGCTTTTTGCGTGGATTATCCGAATTCGAAGGGGAACATTGCTTCCAGAATTTCACCACGAAGCCCGAGGATAACAAAGGCTTTGTTCGCAACGTTCATATCGTCTTGGCGGATCTTCTCGAAGATGGAAACTTCGTCCGCGTGGTGCTGCGCGGCGACGGCTTTATGCGTTATCAAATACGCATGATGGTCGGCGCGGCCATTCGCGTGGGGCTTCATCGCCTTGCGCCCGAGGACATCCGCGCTAGTTTGCAAGCTAAGACGCGGAAAATCCTTCCTTATAAGGCTCCCGCGGAAGGCTTATGCTTATTAGAGGTCCTTTATGAAGACGACGCTGCCCTATAACCTCCATAGTCATACCAAGCGATGTGGCCACGCCTATGGCGAGGATTTTGAATACTGTGACGCCGCGATCAAGGCGGGATTCAGGGAACTCGGCTTTTCCGACCACGTCATGTTGCCAGGCGTTTCCCAGCCAGGCATCCGCGCAGAATATACGGAACTTGGAAACTACCTCGGCTCCGTTGCCGGGCTAAAGGAAGCCTATCAGGATCGCTTGTTGATCCGCGCTGGATTCGAGGCGGAATGGCTTGGCGAAGAGTTCGCCGATTATTACCGTTATCTTCTTAGCCGCGAGGACGTCGATTATCTCATCTTGGGACAGCATGCGTTCATCACAAACAAGAAGCTCGTCTTCTTTTCGTCTCTTGATGAAGAAGAGGGGCCTCGCCGCTATGCCGAAAGCCTCGTCGAAGGGATGCGCAGCGGACTATTCACCCTCGTCGCCCATCCGGATTATTTCACCCCCTGGGTCGACCATTGGGACGAGCGATGCGCCCAATATGCTCACCTCATCGCTAAAACCGCCAAGGAGATGAACCTCCCTCTTGAGATTAACGGTAGCTATTCGAGGTCAAAGCCAGACGTGCTCACCGACCCCACGAGCCTATTGACGCCCTGTCCGATGTTCTGGGATATCGTCGCGCAATACGATGTGGACGTCGTCATCGGGGTGGACGCCCATTCTCCCTCCCATTATGAGGTCACGGACTACGATGCCCTTGTCGCTTTCGCGAACGCCCATAGGCTAAAATTGCTGCCCGAATCGCCTCTTTCCCTCAAAAAATAAGAAGCAAAACCGCCCTTTTATGCGCGCATACGAAAATTCGGGGTTTTTGTGTCGCGCCCATGGTGCTATATTTATCGCCGAAAACGGAGTTTTTTATGGGAAGACATTTTGAAGTACGTGCCGCTGCCATGGCGGCCACCGCGAAGGCGAAATCCGCAATCTACATGCGTGCCTCGAGGGAAATCTATGCCGCCGCGAAGTCCGGCGAGCCCGATCCGAACTCGAACCTCGCCCTTCGTTCCGCGATTGAAAAATATCGCAAACAATGCCCGAAAGACGTCATCGACAGGGCTATTGAAAAAGCGAAAGGCGGCGACGCCGTCGCTTACATCCAGGGACGTTATGAGTTCCTTGGTCCGGGCGGATCCAACATCGTCGTCGACACGTTGACCGACAACGTCAACCGCGCCCTCGTCACCGTCCGCACCATCTGCACCCGCAAGGGCGGCAAGATGGCCTCGGTCGCCTATAACTTCGAGTCCCTAGGCGCCCTCAACTTCAAGCACGAAAGCCGCGACGCGGTCGAGGAAGCCTTGATTCTTGGCGACGTCGACGTGCAAAGCGTCGAGGATATCGGCGATGGCAACATCGAAGTTCATGTCGCCCCGGCTGCCTTAGAAGCCGCGAAGGAAACCTTGGCGGAACTCGGCGTGAAGGACTTTGACCGCTGCGAAATCACCCTCATCCCGAACGAGTGGGTCACCCTCTCGGACGAGGATCTCCCGAAGGTGAAGGCGATGCTCGAGGAGCTCGACGAGGCCGAAGACGTCCAGAACGTCTACACCAACATCGAGAACATCTAAAAGAGTTTCTCCATCAACGACAGTTCGCCCTCTACATGGAATGCGGCTGCATAAGACCGCAGTTTCTCAAAGTAGGGGGCTTTTTCTTTGCCCTTCAACCAAAGGGATAAGAACGCTTCCTTGTCATAGAGGTCTTTATATCGGAGCAAGTCAATCAACGTCCGTTCTAGGTCATAGCAGTTGACGAGGTTGCCTCGCGGCGTGACGACATAGCTAAGGCCGATCGCATATTCTTTCTGTCCGACGTGGCGGCAGGGAATGCCCTCGATGCCGGAGGTTAGGTAGTTCAAGGGGAGGTTGACTTCGACTGTTTCCTCTTTGCTTAAGCCATGTAGGAATAGGGCGCTTTTGCGCGCGAAAACGGCCTTATGATAACGGAAGCTTAACTCATAGAAAGTATCGCGCGCATATCCGCGCTTGAGGTAAAGCCCCTTGGTCACCTTGGTGAATAGGCCTTCTTCCTCCGCTGCGCATAAATAGGTCTGCGCAAGGCCAAAACCCCGGGCTTCCGCGACGGAAACGTATCCATCGTTTTGCTCGGCAAGGTCGAATAAAACTTCCGTGTTCTTCTTTTTCATACATACATAATAACAAAACTATGTTTCAACGAAAATGAAAGATGTGAAATGTCTTTGACATAGAGGGTAGATGTCGACATAATTTGCCTCGGCGCTTCCCGATGGAAGCCATAAGTAAAGAAAGGAAGAAAACCATGCAGCGTCAAACCACGTTGGCAAAGAATGAGACGATCGAACGTAACTGGTACGTCGTCGATGCCACCGATATCCCTCTTGGCCGCCTCGCTTCGAAAGTCGCGGTCATCCTCATGGGCAAGAACAAGCCCACCTACACCCCGAACGTTGACTGCGGTGATAACGTCATCATCGTCAACGCCAAGAAAGTCATGCTCACCGGCAACCACCCCAAGACCAAGAAGAACTACTACAACGTCTCGGGCTATAACGGCGGTCTCCGCACCCGTTCCTCCGGCGTCATGCTTGAAAACTACACGATCGAAATGGTCGAGCGTGCCGTCTGGGGCATGATCCCCAAGGGACGCCTTGGCCGTCAGATGCTCAAGAAGCTCTACGTCTACGAAGGCCCTGAGCACAAACATCAAGGTCAGAACCCGATGGCTCTTGACCTCAGCAAATAAGGAGATCAACCATGGCTAAAGGAACCCAATATTACGGAACCGGCAGAAGGAAATCCTCTGTCGCTCGCGTCTACATCACCTCTGGCAAAGGCGAAATCACCGTTAACGGCCGCCCCGTGAAGGACTACTTCCCGTTCGAGACCCTTCTTCTCAACCTCAAGCAGCCTCTTGCGATGCTCAACGCCGAAGACCGTTATGATGTCAACGCCTTCGTCACCGGCGGTGGATTCACCGGTCAGGCCGAGGCCATTCGCCTTGGCATCGCCCGCGCCCTCCTCGAGGCCGGCGAAGATCGCGGAACCCTCAAGACCCACGGCATGCTCACCCGTAACGCCCGCTCCAAAGAGCGTAAGAAATACGGTCTCAAAGGTGCCCGTCGCGCTCCGCAGTTCTCCAAGCGTTAATCGCCCGAACACCCAAACCAAACAGCTCGCCCTTGCGGCGGGCTTTTTGCTTTGACTAGGAAATTGTATTTGACCACCCCCATAGGAAAACCGGCCTCTCTGGGCCGGTCGGTGGCGGGTTTCACTCCGGC
>JAFSVB010000077.1 GCA_017450325.1 Bacilli bacterium
CTCGGCGGCGAGTTTTTCTTTTAGACGCTGCAGGCGGAGAAGCTCCTCCCCTAAGCCAAATAGCTCCATGCGGTCCACGGAAAGTTGATAGGAACCGCGAGGCGGATAGACGGCGACGCGCCCATGGACGAGCACTTCATCCCCGTCTTTAGGACGGAATCCTAGCCGCGCGGCGTTGCTAGCCCACATAACGGCGGAGACCATCGAGTCTTTGTCCTTGAGGGTGAAATAGCAATGGCCGCTTGGATAGACTTTGAAATTGCTCACCTCGGCGCGAAGCGTCAGCGAGGACAAAAGAAAATCCCCTTCGAGCTTGGACTTGATATAGGCGTTTAGCTCCGATACGGTAAGGGTTTCTCTTTGGGGTTCATTCAGCATGGATGAGGACGTTGTCGAGGATGGCGTTGACGAATTTGTATTCCTTGTCGCCGAGGAAAGTCTTTGCCTGCTTGACGGCGATGTCGATGACGACGCCTTTGTCGTTCTCCGGCTCGACGTAGAAATAATGGACGTAGGCGAGCAAAAGGATGGCCTGCTCGACGCGGTTCCTGCGGTCGAAGGTCCAGCCCTTCATCTTAGCGTTGAAGGCCGCGACGGCCTCCTCGTAGTACTTGATGGCCATGACGAGGCTCGCCTTTACATAGTAATCGCAATCCTCATACGGCTGTTCGCAAAGCGATGACACGATGTCGCGGACGTCGATGTCAAGTCCCATATTGCGGTACGTCAGCGCGTCGTAAATGGCGGTCAAAGCCACTTTCTGCATGCTGTTTCGCGTCGGTTCAGTGATCCATTCTTCGTCGTCCATAGAACAAGCGCCTCCTAAGGCTGCCCTATGTTATCACGCCTTAGGCGCGGTGGCTATCGTTGTTTTGGCTATTTGCCAAGGATTTCCCTCGGATGCTCTTTCAAAAGGGCCCTTGCCTTCAGATAAAAGACGGTTCCTGCGACGTAGGCGGCGACAAAAAGAACGTGAACGAGCAAGAGGATGGCGTAACGCATCGACCCCAGATTCCCAAAAAGGAAGGCACCATAGATCAAATCCGCCGCATAAAGGCCCGCGCCGAGGAAAAAGCACCAGCCCTTCCCTTTCGCGGAAAACATGGAAAGCGGGACATAGGCGAATAAAAGCGCCAGGGAAAGAATCAAGGCATAGGGCCGCCCGAACTCTCCGACAAGTGGAAACGTGCCCTGCACGAGAGATAAGCATAAGGTCAGCGGGTATTCGGCGTTAAAAAGCCCCACCACCGCGGAAAAGGCGGAGATAAGGGGCGGGAGAATCAAAAACAGGGAAATCCGCTGATAGGCGGAGAGGAGGCGGTCGAAACGAGCTTGGTAAGAGGAAGGCTTAGACAATGCGCATTACCTTCACTTGGACGTCAAAGGCGACGAGGTCGCACATTTGGGCGACGGCGGTCGCGACGGATTGCTGGACTTTCTCCGCCGCCTCGGGGACGTTGGTGCCCCTAGCGAGGTTGACTTCCATCTTGATGACGGCCTTGCCTTCCTTAGTGAAGACGACGGCGACGCCGCGATTCATCATCACGGGGCCCTTCTTCTTGCCGAAAGCGCTGACGCCATCGACTTCCTTTAAGGCGCCGTGGGCGACGGCTGCGATAGCGGCACGCGAATAGCCGATCGTGCCGAGCCCGGAATAGTTATTGATGGTGATATAGTCCCTCATGGCCATAAGTTTATGCCCTCTTCAGGATTTCCTCAACTTTTTGCAGGAGGGATTCCTCATCGAAGCCGAAGTGCTTCAGCACGACGCTCGCGGGGCCTGAGGCTCCGAAGGTATCGATGCCGATGTTGTATTTGGCGAGGTTCCCCCAGCCAAAGGTGGTGCCCATTTCGATGGAGATGCGCTTTTCATAGGGCAAGCAGAGAACCGATTCGACGTATTCCTCGCCTTGGGCGCAGAATCTGGAGATGCTCGGGAGTGAAGCCACGGCGACGGGAATGCCCTTCTCCCCGAGCTTTTGGGCGATATGGAGGGAGGCGCCGATCTCAGAGCCCGTGGCGAGGAGAAGGTACTTCGCGCCTTCGGGTCTATAGAGGAGGTACCCGCCTTTTTTGGCCTTCTCGACGTCGGTGCAAGGGAGCGTCTCGAGTTTCTGCCTGGTCAAAATGAGGGCGGTCGGGCCTTCTTTCTTGGTGCGGATGGTCTCGTAGGCGGCGATCGTCTCATGGGCGTCGCCCGGACGGATGACCTCGAATCCGGGGATGGAGCGGAGCATCGCGAGCTGCTCGATGGGCTGATGGGTCGGGCCATCTTCTCCTACCGCGATCGAGTCGTGGCTGAAGAGATAGACGGTCGGCAGGTTCTGCAAAGCAGCGAGGCGAAGCGCGGGCTTCATGTAGTCGGCGAAGACGAAGAAGCAGCCGCAATAAGGGAGCAATCCGCCATGGAGTGCGATGCCGTTGTTGGCGGCGGCCATCGCGAACTCGCGGATGCCATAATGCATGTCGCGGCCATCGCGGTCATGGAAGGAGAACATCTTCTCCCCCTTGATCGCCGTCATGACCGAGCCGGCGACGTCAGCCGATCCGCCAAAGGTGAACGGGAGGGCGTCGTGGAGGGCGTTGAGGCATTTGCCCGAGATATTGCGGGTGGCCTCGCCCTGCCCGACTTCGAATTCGGGATAATTCGGGACATAGGCGTCGAAGTTGCGCTCAAAGGCGTCGAAGAAGCGTTTGGCTTCATCGGGACTAGCCTTGATGTAGGCGGCTTTCTTTTCCTCAAACGCCTTATAGGCCGCCTCACCGCGGGCGATGAAGGCCGCCTTGAAGTCGGCGTAGACCTCCTCGGGGACGGTGAAGGGAGGATAGTTATATC
This sequence comes from Bacilli bacterium, assembly GCA_017450325.1. Classification (GTDB taxonomy): domain Bacteria; phylum Bacillota_I; class Bacilli_A; order RFN20; family CAG-826; genus Alloenteromonas. The sequence continues at coordinate 2,837 of JAFSVB010000077.1, forward strand.
CGAAAACGGCCTTGGCGTGGGCGCCGTCTTCCTCTCCCAAAGGAGATCCATGGGTCTTATGGGAGCCCTCGTTGACGGAACCATAGCCGATACGGGTCTTGACGATGATGAGGGTCGGGTCGGCGCTTTTCTTCGCTTTGGCGATCGCTTTGCTGACCGCGGCGAAATCATTGCCGTCCTCCACTTTCAGGACGTTCCATTCGGAGGCGAGGAAGCGTAGTTCCACGTTCTCGCTGAAGGAATCGCTGGTCGGGCCATCGAGGGTCGCGCCGTTTTCATCATAGATGAGGATGAGCTTCTTCAGATGTTGATGCCCAGCGAGGGAAATCGCTTCCTGGCTGATGCCTTCCTGGAGGCACCCGTCGCCGCAGACGCAGTACGTATAGTGACCAAAGAGGTCCTTGGCGCCTGGATATTGGGCGGAGACGGCTTCCTCGGCGATGGCCATGCCGACGGCCATGGCGATGCCCTGCCCTAGAGGGCCTGAGGTCGCGTCGACCCCGGCGGTCCAGCCGTGTTCGGGGTGTCCGGGGGTGCGCGATCCGAGCTGGCGGAAGCTCTGGAGGTCCTCCATCTTGAGGTCATAGCCGCAGAGGTGGAGGGTCGTGTAAAGGAGGGCGCTGACGTGTCCGCTAGAAAGGACAAAGCGGTCGCGATTGATCCATTCGGGGTGGCTTGGGTCCGCCACGAGGTGGTCGTGGAAGAGGGCATAGATCGCGGGAGCGATGTCTAACGCCATGCCCGGGTGGCCGGATTTGGCTTTGTTGATCGTGTCGATCACGATGCTCCTCATCGCGGCGATGGAGAGATTGGATGTCGTCCTGTCGGCTTTTGACATGGTTGCGCCTCCTTAAATTCTTAGTATTTTATTGGGGGTTTATTAGTAGATACAATACTAATGTATTGAATTACTCTTCGTCCGCGATGTTCAACCCAAGGATTTCCAATTGGTCCGGCGTGACTTCGCGCGGTGCCTTGGAGGTCGGGTCCACCGCTTGCAGGTTCTTCGGGAACGCGATGACGTCGCGGATGTTCTCAGTCCCCGCGAGGATCATGGTCAAGCGGTCCAATCCGAAGGCGATGCCTCCATGCGGCGGAGCGCCATAGTTGAAAGCGTTGATGAACCAACCGAATTTGTTCGCGACGTCCTCGTCAGTGAGACCGAGGAGTTTGAAGATCTTCCATTGGGTATCATGGTCGTAGATACGGAGGGTGCCTCCGCCCGCCTCGTAGCCATTGATGACGATGTCATAGGCGTAGGCAAGCACTTCTTCCGGCTTGGTGTCGAGCTTATCGAGGTCTTCGTCGCGCGGGCGGGTGAACGGATGGTGCTCAGCGACGTAGCGATCCTCCCCTTCCACGGGGGTGAACATCGGGAAGTCGACGACCCAAAGAAGATCATAGGTTCCCGGCTTGATGAGGCCGAGTTTCCTCCCAAAGAGCAAGCGCAGCGCGCCGAGGCCGTTATCGATCTGGCGGCGGGAGGCGCTCGAAGCGAGAAGCAAGAGGTCGCCTTCCTGGAGGCCGAGTTTGGCGATGAGCTCGGAAACAAGCGCCTCATCGAGGAATTTCGTGAAGCTGCCCTCGAGTTTGCCACCGAGGTACTTCAAGGCGATGACGCCCTTAAGGGAGAACTTGCGGGCTTCCATGTTGAGCTCGTCGAGGTTCTTGCGGCTGGTGCTGCCGGCGACGCCAGGGACGACAATGCCTTTGACATAATCCTGCTCGCCAAAGCCCTCAAAGGAGGATTTCTTGAGCAAGGAGAGGTCCTGCAGCTCGATGCCAAAGCGGGTATCGGGCTTATCGGAGCCGAAGCGGTCCATGGCCTCCCAGAAAGGCATGCGGCGAAGCGGGGTCTGGATATCGACCCCTGCCGCTTCCTTAAAGGCTTTTTTGAGGAAGCCTTCCATGAGGGTGAGGATCTCATCCTGCGTCATGAAGGACGTCTCGAGGTCGATCTGGGTGAATTCCGGCTGACGGTCGGCACGAAGGTCTTCGTCGCGGAAGCAACGGGCGATTTGGTAATAACGCTCGAGGCCGCCGATCATCAATAGCTGCTTCCACACCTGCGGGGATTGGGGCAAGGCGTAGAAGGCGCCATGGTGGATGCGGCTAGGGACGAGGTATTCCTTTGCGCCTTCGGGCGAAGAAAGGTTGAGCATCGGGGTTTCGATCTCCAAGAAGCCGTTTTCCTCGAAATACTCGCGGGCGGCGTGGCAGATCTTCGAACGGATGCGGAGGTTGTTCTGTAAAACGGGGCGACGGAGGTCGAGGTAACGGTATTGAAGCCTCGTTTCCTCGAGAGCATCGGTCTTATCGGCGATGATGAAGGGCGTCGTCTGGGCTTTGCTTAAGACGACGAGCTTCTCGATGAGGACTTCCACTTCGCCCGTGGGCAGGTTCTTATTGGGGACGTCCTTGGCTTGGACTTTGCCTTGGATCTGGACGACGTATTCGTTACGGATGTCGGGCAATTCGTCGGGGTTTGGGGACATGCACTGGACGATGCCGGTGGAATCCCTGAGGTCGAGGAACAAAAGGGAGCCGAGGTTTCGGCGCTGGGCGACCCATCCGGTGAGGGTCACTTCCTTGCCTACGTCGGATAGGCGTAGGGTTCCGTTATAGTGGTTGCGGTAAGACATGGCGTTATTCTCCTTCGCCATCTTCTTGCAGATGGTCGGCTAAGTATTGGGGGAGCCCCGAAACGGGGACTTCTTCCTGATTTTGGGTGGCGAGGTCCTTGACTTGGACGATTTGCTTGGCGAGCTCGTCCTCGCCGAAGATGATCGCGAGCTTCGCTTTCTTGCGCTCCGCGCGCTTGAACATCGCGCCGAGCTTGCCGGTCTTATAAGGGGCTTCGACCGCGTATCCATAGCCGCGCAGCCCATCCGCGAGGCGGTAGGCGAAGTCCACGGCTTGCTCCCCTAAGGGCATGAGATAGGCGTCGATGGTCTCCGCGAGGTTGTCGATGAGGCCGAGCTCCTTCATGAGCGAATAGACGCGCTCCACCCCCATCGCGAATCCGACGCCGACGTCGAGTTCCTGCGGGCCGCCGAAGGTTCCGAGGATCCCTTCGTAATGGCCGCCGCCGCAGATCGCGCCGTAATCGTTGCCTTCGGGGGAGATGCAATGCACCTCGAAGACGATCTCGCCATAGTAGTCGAGGCCGCGGACGAGAGTGTCGTCCTCCTCATAGGGAATGGCAAGCTCATCGAGCAAGGCGAGCGTCTTCTGATAACGCTGCTTGGAGGCTTCGCTTAGGTAATCGCCCATCTTTGGGGCGTCCTTGACGAGCTCTTGGTCCTCGGGGACTTTGCAATCGAGGATGCGGAGCGGGTTGAGGCGCAGACGTTCATGGCAATCGGGGCACATTTGGTCGATGATGCCACCGAAATAGGAGCGAAGGGCTTCTTTATACGCCTCGCGCGAGGCTTTGTCGCCAAGGGTATTAACCTTGAGCTTGACGTCCTGGAAGCCAAGGACCTGAAGCGTCCTGGCGGCCAAGGCGATGGTCTCGGCGTCGAGGTAGGCGCTATCTTCGCCGACGCATTCCACGCCGATTTGGCGGAATTCGCGGTATCTCCCTAACTGGGGACGCTCGTAACGGTAGACGCTGCCCGAATAATAGAACTTCAGTGGCATGTCCGGGGTTGCATAGAGCTTGTTGGTGACGATGGAGCGCATGACCCCTGCCGTTCCTTCGGGACGGAGGGTGACGGAGCGGTTCCCTTTGTCGAGGAAGGTGTACATCTCCTTGCGGACGACGTCGCTGCCCTCCCCCGTCGCGCGGTCGAATACCTCGGTGTGCTCGAGGATCGGCGTGACGATGCGCCGATAGCCAAAGCTCGCGGCTACGTTGGAAAACGCATAGTCGATATAGGCGTAGACATCGGCCTCATCGGCGATGATGTCATGCGTTCCTTTCACGGGATTGATGGTAGGCATAGTGTTTCTCCGAAATGACGGCTCTATTATAGGCACGCGCGCACATAAAAGAAATAGGCGCCCCGCTTTGGGAGGCCTTTCATGATGGAAAAAGCGCCGCGAGGGTACGGCGCTTGCACAAGGCGTCAATGAGTGACTCGCTTGGTCTCGTAGATGCCTTTGACGCCCATGAGGTCGGCAAAGCAATCATAGAGGACCTTGGAATTGGGGACGGCGACGGTGAGCTCGACCAGGACGTTCGCGCTATCGGGGATTAAGCGCGCGTGCAAATCGCGCACGGCCACGCTTTTGGCCGCGAAGGCGGAGAGGATGTCGGAGACGAGGTTGCTGCGGTCGCTCGCGAGCACTTCGATATCGACGGGATAGACGCTCGCGCCGAGGTCCTTCTTCCAATGGACGTCGATTAAGCGCCGCCCCGAGGAAACGTTCGGGCAGTCGCGGCGATGGACCGTGATGCCTTTGCCGCGGGTGATGTAGCCCACGATGTCGTCGCCTGGAATCGGCGAGCAGCATTGGCTAAGCGAGATGGCAAGGCCCGTCACGCCTCCGGCGACTTCGACGGGGTATTTGTCGTCCACTGCTTTCGGATGGCTTTTCTTCGAAAGGGTGATGGTCGGCTTCTTGCGGATCTTGAGGATATCGATGATCGCGCCGGGCGAGGGGTTCTTGCCATAGACCATGACGTAGAGGTCATCGATGTTGTTGATATGGTATTCGTTTTTGATGGCTTGGCTTCCCTCGATGAGGCGCACCATCTCGGCTTCGTCGATATCCTGCATGCGGAAGGCGTCGACGAGGGATTGCTTGCCCGCCTTGATGCGCTCCTGGCGGAGCAAGTCGGCGTCGCGGCGCTGCAAGGCGCGGCGGATATGGTTCTTCGCGGAGGAAGTCTTCGCGATTTCGAGCCAGGAATCGTTGGGGTGCGCGTTCTTCGCGGTGCGAATCTCGCACACGTCCCCCGTCTTTAGTTCGGTCGTCAGGGGCACGAGACTACCATTGACCACCGCTCCGACGGCGGTATCCCCGACTTTGGTATGGATTTTATAAGCGAAGTCGAGGGTGGTCGCGCCTGTCGGCAGGTCGATGACTTTGCCAAGGGGCGTAAACACGTAGACGTTCGCGCCGAAGATGTCGTTGGTGAGGGCCGCCATGAAATCGGAGGCGGAATCATTCTTATGCTCGCCCGACATCGACACGAACTCGCGGAACCAATGGAGCTTCTCCTCGATTTCCTTCTGTTCGGCGCGGGCGTTATAGTTGTTGCCCTCTTTGTATTTCCAATGGGCGGCGACGCCGGTCTCGGCGATGGAATCCATCTCCTCGGTGCGGATCTGCACTTCGTACACCTGACCATCGCCCGTAAGGATCGAGGTATGGAGGGACTGGTGCATGTTGGGTTTCGGCATGGCGATGTAGTCCTTGAACCTGCCGGGGATCGGCTTGTAGATCGAATGGATCATGCCGAGGATCTCATAGCAGTTCAGGACCGTTCCCGTGATGATACGAATGGCCAAAATATCATAGATATCATCAAAGGAATGTCCCTTCATATACATTTTCTTATAAATGGAGTAAATCGACTTTACGCGCGACTCCATCTTGAAGGGAATTCCATGCTCGAGGAGCAAGTCGGCAAGGCGTTTCTTGAGCCCTTCGAGGGAGGATTTGCGGTGCTCATACTTGTCGTTGACGAGGGCGAGGATGTCTTGGTATTTCTTGGGCTCGAGGTATTTTAGCGAAAGGTCCTCGAGCTCGCTTTGGACGGTATAGATGCCTAGACGATGGGCGATGGGCGTGAACACCTCCAACGTCTCCTTCGCTAACGCCATCTGTCGGTTAGGCGAAAGAGAATCGAGGGTGCGCATGTTGTGGAGACGGTCTGCGAGCTTGACGATGATCACACGCACGTCCTGGGCCATGCCGAGGAAGATCTTGCGGTGATCCTCCGCCTCGAAGTCCTCCGCGGTCATGTGGGAGAGCTTCATGCGCTGGATCTTCGTCAGGGAGTCGACGATTTTGGCGACGTCGCTGCCGAACATCTCCTCGATGGTCTCGATGGACGTGTCGGTATCCTCCACCACATCATGGAGGAAGGCGCTTGCGATGGTCGCGGGCCCGGATTGGAGCTGGGCGCAGATATAGGCCACCTCAAGGGGGTGCTGGATATAGGCTTCGCCCGAACGGCGGACTTGCCCCTCGTGCTTCTTTTTCGCGAATTCGTAGGCAGATTGGATGAGCTTGCGGTCGTCGGGGTTATTGATGTAGACGAAATAAAGCGTCTCGAGGTCCTCGAAGCGATGCATGGGATAGCCCCCGTTGGGCACGAGTTTCTTCGGTTCGTTTTCCATTCTTTCGTCCTTAGGCCTTGTCGGCTCGGAACACCAGCGAGACATTGCCGCGGTACTCCTCCAGATGCAAGGTACCCGACAACGATACTTTATCGTCGAAATTAATCAAGGATGGTTTTGCATAAGTGAAGGATAAAAGGCGCACGCCCTTGCCAAGTTCAGTGGATAAGAAGCGGCCATCGCGGTTCCACATGAGCGAGGAGACCGGCAAGTCCTTGATGAGGAACGTCGGTTCTTCGTGGTCGTGGCCAAAGGGGCCGAAAGACCGCAGGACCCGATACGAATCCATCGTGACCTCGTTTAGGGAAAGCGGGACGTAGTCGACGGATTTTGGGGCGAGAGGATGGCGGAAGGCGTATTTCTCGAAGGCGTCCTTGAAGGCGCCGTAGTCTTCTTTCTTGATGGAGACACCGCCCGCATAGGCGTGTCCCCCACCCTTGACGAGGATGTCGCGGATGGATTTCTGGAACTCCATGATGTTGAAGCCCTCGCGGGAACGGAGGGAGCCGACGTAGAGGCTCGGGTCGCTTTTGGCGGTCGAGAAGACGGCGACGGGCTTATCGTATTCGTTGAGGAGGCGGTTGGCGAGAAGGCCATTAAGCCCTTCTAGAAGATGGCCCACCACCGTAATGGCGGGAAGGCTCGTTTCGATGCGTAGACGCGCCACTGCCGCTTTGGTCGCTTCCTTGCGCGCGGTGTTAATTTCCTTCATCCAGGCGGCCGTCTCGGCCTTGCCGTCTTCCTCGAGGTCCGCGAAATAATGGACGAGTCGTGACGTGCGATGGTCCTCGATCATGCTCCCGACCGCGTTGATCGCGGGGATGACGGTCATGGAAAGGACAGTCTCGTCGATGAAATTGCGTTCAGCGATGCTCAGGATCTCCTTATAGCCGTATTGGCGGATCTTCCTTAATGCGAGGGCGACGATTTCACGGTTATGGCCATGAAGCGGCATGCAGTCGGAAATCGTCGAGATGGCTCCAAGCGTCAAAAGATAATCGTCCACGTGTCCCAATAAGGCGACCGAGAACAAGAAACATAGGTAACCCGCGCTGACGGGATAGTCCCCATAGGGGAGCAGGTCCGGATGGATGGTCGCGAATGCAGGTGGCAATATCGAGGGAAGCTCGTGATGGTCGATGATGATGGTCTCGATGCCCTGGCTTAGCAAATAGGAGACTTCCTGAAGGCAGCTCACACCATTATCGACGAGGATGACGAGGGAATAACCCTTCGCGGCAATGCGGGTGGCATTTTCCATCGTCAGGCCATAGCCGTCCTGATAACGGGAAGGGATGAAGAAACTCGCCGCCTTTCCAAGGAGGTGGAAGCAGCGGATCAAAATCGAGGTGGCCATGACGCCATCGGTATCGTAATCGCCATAGACGATGACTTTCTCGTGTTGGGCGATGGCTTTCTCGATGCGGCTTTTGGCCATCTGGACGGAGAGTTCGTTCTCGATGGTCGGTATGTTGGAAAAAGAGGGCTCCCGCGCGCAAAGCGCGTAGTCCTCTTGGTTCATATTGTAATGCTGCAGTAAGCGTTCCTTGAGCGTGTCCATTAATCGTTGATGCCGATGAAGATGGATTCCTCCGGTTCGGCGGAGGTGCGTTTCTTCATGAGTTGGCCACCCTGCTTGGATTTCTTCTTTTTCTTGGAGTTCGGACGGCGGATGGTGATCTTCGCGAATTGCTTGCCTAAGACGCCCGATAGCGGAGCCAAGGCCGTGAGGGCGA
>JAFSVB010000078.1 GCA_017450325.1 Bacilli bacterium
ATCTGTTTCGCACTCAAAGAAACGACCGTTTTCGCCAAAGGCATGAGATTTCTCATCGTAAACGGTAAGGGAGCTACCTTGAAGCGGAGTACCTTGGTTTGTTTCGATCTCAGGAACGAAGGCCTGGCCACCATGCTCATCTCCCTCAAAAGCCCCACTGAATATGGAAGCGTTAGAAGCGTTGAAAGCGAAGTTCTTTTCGCTTGTACCAGCTTTCACATCAGTCGATAAAAGCGAAGGCCCAGCGTTGAGCCCTGCGATAGCGACGATCGAAGCGCCTACCACTGCTGTAGCCGCTAAAAGTAATGTCTTTTTCATAATCGATTCCCCTTTTTTCCGATTATACATTTTTTCACAATCATCACAATCAAGTGGAATGCGACCGATCGATAAAATCGCTTCGCGACGTCCAAGAATGCTCTTAGGGCGATGGCGATGCGCGTCAATTGGCCCAAAGCGAAGTCTTGCCTCGACGTCATCTCGGAGATGCAAGTCGTCATGGGTATACCATGAGTCCGAAGAGCTCGTCCTTTCCTCCACGGGCTTCAAAGTCAGTTCAAGGAGATTCATATCGGCCATGATGGAGAATCGCATCAAGATCGCCTGTATTTCATAAGCCTCAAGAATCGTTTCTATCTTCCATATTGGGCTTAGTTTTTCTTGCAAAGTTCGCCGACGTTTTCCTTGATATCGCGAAAAACATCGATGGCATCGCTATAATTTTTCTTGCACGTTTCTTGCAGTTTTCTTGCAAAGCACTTCCCTAAGAGCCATGCAAAGATGGCCTTTACGTATGGCTAGCTTCTACCTTCAAAGAGGATACGGGTACCTTCTTCGCGACGAAAATGTCGTAATAGAAGATCCTCCTTACCCCTGTTTGTCATAGACGCTCCCCATACTCAGCCTCCTCAAGCAGGGATTTAATCTCCTCCGTAAACCCAAAATAAGGGGAGAGCTCATCGTCACGGACGGTAAAAGGGCGGGGTTATTCAAAGAGCTAGTCCGGGAATCCTTGACGGCTTTGAACGCCTGCGCCTTATCGAATAGCCAGGAACATAGAGGAATTGCGCTCCATCGCCCACCGCAACTTCCTCGGCACGCACAAGCAACCCATCCGCATCGTATGCGCCGATAAGGAGATACTGGTCCCCGGGAATCGATAAGAAGGCTATCCAAGGCGTGTCAAGCCTACCCAAGAGAAGATGTCGTCCTCCGATGCTATCCATCCGTTTTCGTCTGGCTTCGCCCATCCGTATTATGCCGCCTCGGGAAGCTTCCGCGAGCGCCCGAAAAGCACTGTCGTCCATGGGGCGTCATGGGCCTCGTTTCGGCGTCGGGGCTGGCGTTTGCCTAGGCTGGGCGGCGTGGCTTGCGTATGGGCTCCGTGGGGCGTCCTGGGCGAGGGTGAAGCGAGGGGCGGTCGGTGGGTTTGGCGCGATTGGTCTATATATTTATATAGGACAGAAGGCCTGCGGCGGCGTAAAAAGAAGATCTGCTGCTTGGTTAGATCGGTTTCTATGCGGCTGCGTCGTCAGGATGGATGGGTTTGTGCAAAGTTGGATGGTTGGGGTTGGGCGGCGACATCAAGCCTATTTTACCGATTCTTTCAAGCTCAACGTTGCAGCAGTCTCGACGTGCCCTATTTAGGCAATTGGAACATATAGTTCTAGAGGCCGACGCTAGAACGGAAACATAAAGGGGGTAGAATAAGGCCTCAGCCTCATGGCGGTGAAACTGTTTGGTCGGAACAAGCGAGGTCCTCTACAAAAGAGTGAGCGAAATGCTCTTTCCGAGGGCTTTAAACAGCTTGCTGATCTTGGCGATGGTCGGATTCCCAAGCCCTTTTTCAATTTTCGAGATATCGCCTTGGTCAACGTGAGAAAGCTTGGAAAGCTCGACCTGTGTAAGGCCTTGCCCTTCCCTCGTCGTTGCCAAAAGAACCCCTATCTGTTGATTGATCGTGGTGTCCTCGTGGCCAACCACTTCTCCGCATTCGTAGACACTGGTGGCATCGATATCTAGTTCGTCATTCCATATGACGCCGTATCCGCCAACGTCGAGATGGCCGCTTAGGAACAGTTTGCGGTTCCGCCGCAATTCCTCCAATTGCGGGTATTTTGAAAACAGCCTTGCCATGTTATATCGGATTACCTTGCCGTCTTGGAACGTCAGCTCAAGCGTGACGTCTTCCAAAAAGCGAACTTTTAAAGCGTTCATGAACATATTATTCGAGTCCTTTCAATTTCATATATTCATTTCTTCCGGGCCTCTTTGATGATGTCCTTTACATCGCTTTCCGAGTAACCGTTATCGATGGCCCATGCCTGCGCTTTTTTTAGTGATTCGCGGAAATCGTCGGCAGAAGGGACGGAAAGCGGCTTGAGCATGATTGTGCCGTCCTCGCAGAAAACAGCAAGCTTCGAACCCGCTTCGAGAGAGAGCGCTTCCCTCATCTCGCTTGGCAAGACTATTTGGCCTTTGGTAGACATCGTGATTACTTGGACTAGCATAAAATACTCCTTGGTAAGGAAATCTTACTTGGTCTTTCCGCGCTAGTCAACCTTGCAAAAGCGTTAAGCCGGTGAGAAACCGGAATATGGGGACCGTTCAATTGCTAGTCTAGCCGATTCATTGCGAGCCAAATATGGAAAGGCTTTCGACAGAGCAAACCTATTTCGGGCAACCCAATTTCATCAGCAAATTCCGGAAAAGGAGAAAGTCGTTTCACTGTCACGACAATTATCCTGGTCCCATTTCATCGAGCTTTTGCCTATCCAAGATGAACTAAAACGCGAATTCTACGCAACGCTCTGCGTGAACGAAGGATGGTCCGTCCGCGTCTTGAGGGAAAGGAAGAATTCCATGCTCTACGGGCGCGCCGCCATCTCGAAGAAGCCGGAAGAGACCATAAAGAACGGCCTCCTTGCGGTTCGGGGAACCGGAGAGATGTCCGTCAATGTGGCTTTCAGGGACCCCTATGTCCTTTCTTTTTTGGGGCTTGAGGACACCTACAGCGAAAAGGATTTGGAGAACGCGATCCTCGCCGAGCTGCAGAAATTCATCCTGGAGATGTGGAGCGATTTCGCCTCAATTGACCAATACGAGGGCACCAATTATTACACTCGCCCCTAATCGCCGCCATCAATTCGCGAATCACAATCATAAAAGCTCCTCCATCATCATTCTCATCAAACGTTCCTGCCGCGGCATTTTGGAGATGTAGTCCTGAAGTTTCCGAACGTCCATTTCGTCAAGGCGGGATCTAAGATTACGTAAAACCTCTTTGTAATAGCCATAAGGGAGTTTGGACTTATAACGGAACAAGTCGATGGTGCATCTCTCCAAATCGTAAACAAAGATTGTCCCGTCCTTTTGGAACCGCGTCTTCCCAACGTTGAGTATCTTCCTCGGCGAAAAGACCTGCCGAACCCTGGGGTCGTATATTTTGGCCGCATCACGCGAAGTTGCCATTTCGTAATAGTCCGGCGCCGTATCCGTGAGGCCATGGAGATAGAACGCTGAGGAAAGGGCCAATACCGCCTTTGGGTACTTGAAACACAGCGCAGCTTCCTCGGAAACAATCAGTTTCGTAGAATAGACGCCGACATCGATGTGGAAAAGCTTCTTCTCTTCTATGGCCTTTTTAATCCCATAGTCGTTTCCGTAAGCTTTAATTGCACGCGCATAGTCCATCAACATTTTAGTAAACCTCCGCTTTTTTAATCTTTTTGCGGATATCTACTAAAATTATGCCCGTCAAATTGCCTATTACAATGGCCCCGAAAGCAGAAACGGTGTACGTTGAAACATGTCACTGTGGGAAAGAACAAGGGAAATTATATCGATGTTATCTTGCTTTTTGCTTTAATTCCAAAGAGGCCGCCGTCTCGACGTGTGCAGGCAGTTGGAACATAAAGCCCAAGAAGTTAACACTAGAACGAGAACACAAGAGGAACAAAACAAGGTCTCAATCTAGCAGAAGTGAAACCGCGTGGCCGGGACATAAGGCTACCTTAAATTATTGTTGGATTACGCGTGGTCGAGCCATTCGATTTCATCGACGGCCTCCCAAAAGGATTTGCCATCGAAAATGGGCGCGCTCAAAAGGGCTAGGCGGGCATTTTCTTCTGTAGATTCGGCATTTTCATATATGCATATCCACCGCTTCTTTTCCTCATCGGTAAACTCGTCGTCGTATTCTTTTTCAGAAACCTTTTTTGCATGCCAGGAAAATACAGTGGTCAATCCTGTTCGGCCTTTATCAACGCACCGCTCCGTCCTATAAATCCTTCCGCGGAAAAACAGTTCGGCTCCGTTCATCCATCCAGTGTCCAAGAATTGTTCAAGTTCGGTTTGTTCCATAACCAACGTCCTCCAAATATTGAATGTATTTGCTTATCATTTCGCTTGTTAGCGGTTTGGCGCGTGGGTGTTCCAACGTCGGCTCATAGGCGTGATAATGCCATACAGGCTTTCCCGGAATACCGACGTTTGGTTCTGGATGATACGCAATCTCGAGATACAATCTGTGGTCGGGCCCATAAAAACGGATAGTTCCTCCTGCGTCAGTTCCGCCTTAAGCCGAGCCTTCTTCAAGCGATACCCAAAAACGACCTGCTCGGCGTCTGAAGGGGAAGCGACGGTCTCGCCGCAGTCATAAACATCTCTGCGTCTACGTCAATTTCGTCATTCCAGACAATGCTGCCCCAGCCAAGAAGCCTTCCTTGAGAAACAAGGCTCTATCTTACAAAGCGGAAACCCAGGGATATTTGGCGAATAGTTTTTCCATGTCGTAGCGCTTCGTGATCCCATCATCGAAAAGAACCTCTATTACCGTCCCTTCTTTCAGATATAGCTTCACCGCATCCTGTTCCATAAAGTAGATTAAATTCATTAATAATGTTTCGCTGTTTGACCTGTTTCTTTAATGTAATAAAAACATTCATGACAGCCCATACATACATAAGTGTCATATGTGCTACCCCATAGACGTTGATAGTAATCACTTTTACCACAGTGTGGGCAGATAAGACCTTCTCTATCCGTGCAGCCACCGGAAACGGCTTCTAGTTGCTCATCGGTAAGTTCTATGCCTTCTTCTTTAGCGAGTTTCAATATTTCTTCTTGGTTTTTGCACGCTTTGACCTTGGCGATTTGCTCTTCGGTTAAACCTATAAATAGCTCTTGCTTCACGATTACTATCTCCTTGCTTGATTTCATTATATCAATATCGTGTTGCGGATTTTCTGCAATTCTATTTATAACCCGGGGTTAAAGGAATTAAAAATGCTATGGGTCAGGCCGGTTTTCTATGCGTTTTGTTGCTGCGCCGTCAGGATGGATGGTTTTGTGCAAAGCTGGATGGTTGGGCTTGTGCGGCGACAGAA
>JAFSVB010000079.1 GCA_017450325.1 Bacilli bacterium
AAGGCGGATGCGGATATCGACTTTGATCCAGACCATTCCGTTTGTCTGGTCACGCATTTTTTGCATCGTCTAGATTTGAATAAGACTTTTGAAGATATCCGCACGGTTGTCGATGAGATTGCCGATTCGTTCGCGGCGGAAAACCATTAAGCGAAAACGCGGTCGGGCCATACCACCTTCGTCTTTCCTCTTTTTGCGCCAGTTTTTACGACAAATTCTTCGAAATCTCATACCACCTTTCATACCACCGACCCATAGTTATAACTATGGAAAAATATGCATAAAATGAAATATTTGCGAAAAAACCTTAACAGGTCTATTAATTTTTGAGTATCCATTACTCCCCGCAGCGTGTTTCGTTCTTTTTAGATTATCCCGATGACATTGAAAGAAATGAGATATTTTGCACAAAGCTTGGCTTACACTCAGCCTACGAAAATTCGACATTTTTTCTGGAACCTATTTTGCGGGTTTCTAAAACAGTTTGGTTCAAGACCGATATCTCGTTCCGTGGCCGGATAAGTTTCATTTTGTTATCGATCTGCCTAACGCAAGTGCGACTTCGACAGCGCTGACCTGGCGCCTTCTTTCCCTCTCCCCTCCTAGGTCGCCGGGAATCCAGGACTCTCCGAGGATGTCACCGGCGAAGAAAAAGGTGTAGAACTCTACCCCGAGATGGTCCGCGATGGCCTCGAGGCCGCTGGACTCCATCTCGACGGACAAAACGCCGTCGCCTTTCATTCTTTCCCATTTGGCGATGGTTTCGTTATAGAAGGCGTCCGTGGTCCAATTTTTTCCGATGGCAATGGGCACGCCGAGGGACCTTAGGAAGGATTCGACACGGGCGTGGTTCTTGATTGGCATGTATTCTGAGGGTGGGGCGTAGTGGTAGCTGTAGCCTTCCTCGCGGTAGGATTCCGTCGGGACGATGTAATGACCCCTGAGCGATTTATCGAGGACGCCACAGGAGCCGAAGTAGATGAATTTGGTCGCTCCCGAAATGTAGGCGACTTCCTGCAATAGGCCCCCAGCCATGGAGGAGCCGATCAGCGACATGAAGAAAAGCGCCTTGAAATCCGGAAGGTAATAGATGGTCAAAGGGCCATTCCCGGTAGCCATGAACTCGTGGTAGGTCTCGTGGCGGTATGTGGACAACACATAGTCGAGGGCCTTCTTGGTGAAGCAGGCGACGGCGACGTCGGCGATTTTCCTTTCCTTTTTATAAAGCTTATCGGGCGAGATGATCGGGATTCCGCCCTCTTCGTATGCGTCTAGTATCGACATTATCGATTCCCTCCGTTGATCTTGCCCTCGATTTCCGCCAAGACACATAGAATCTCGTCAAAACTCGGTGCTCTTTTGTCGAAGATCATCTTCCCCATCTCTGCGTAGTCTTTGCGCAAGCCATCAATCTGGCTCCCGTTTGGATAGAGACGGAAGCTGCCGGGCTTTGCCTCATTGAATTTCGCCTAGGCGCGGTTAGAGAACGCCTCGGTGAACGTTCGGACCTCCTCCATCAGGCCGAGGTTCGCTAATGTCTTTTCGCCGATGGGGCTTCGGTAGATTTTGACGACGTCGTAGTAATGCCTCGAATAGCGACGCGGCATCGGCCCCGTTTCGCGGTGCGCCTCCTGATGTAGGATCATCGCCTTCTCCCAAAAGGTCCGTTCCGGGGAGAGTGCGCGTACGGCTCTTTCCTTTCCGTCGTCCAGCGCGGGAAGGGCTTCGAAAAGAAGCGGTTTGACATGCTTAGTCTCCGAAGGAAGCAATGCCGAGAGGGAACTCATCTCGAATTTGAGCCTAGGCAGGAGATAGGGATCGCTATAGGAGGTGGGATAGCCGACGTAAAAGGCGAGGTCCTCTTTGACGAGCTCGAAGGAGAGCTGTGCGCCCAATTCCCTCTCGCAGTCCCTTTTCATCGCAGGAATCAATTCGTTTTCGAGGAAGCCCATCGCCCTCTCGTTGGCCTCTTTGGCGAAAAGCTCCCTTTTGTTGCGGCTCGTCCCCTTCAGAAGAAGCGGGGAAAGGTCCATCCCGATCGCCTTGGCGGAGATGACGATGTCGAGGTCTTCCGAAAAACGGTCGATCAGACCATAGCATTTCGAGTGCTGGTCCCGCCTTTGAACTCGAATTCACCTTTATGGGGGCAGCGGGAAAAGAGGTAGTCGAGGAAGTAGGTGACCCAAAGGTCCTTCTCAACGATGGCTTCGCCTAGCCCTAGGTTCCTCGCCGCCGCGGCGATGAGCCCGGCGCGTTCGTCTGCGCTTAGTCTCATGATCGTTTCCATTGTTTCTCCTCCTGTACCCGCATCGCGGTGTCGTAAATCCATTCCGGGGCGGACGTTGCCTCGTTTAGTATTTGGTTTATTTCGTCTTCTCCAAGCGACTTGGCGAGCGCCTTGATCGTCGCATCATCGACGTTTTCCCTCCCCAAGGCCTTCATCGCCTCCACGAAGAGCGCCGTCTTATGCGACATCCCCTTGATGAAGCGGGTGCTCTTGTGGCGGAAATGGAGCGGGATCCCGTCTATGAGGTAGTCCCGGTAGGGCCCATCGCTACTATAGACGTACTCGGCTATGACCTGCGTCGAAAGGCCTAGCGCGTTGAGCGCGGTCTCGCCGCTAGGGACGATGCTCCAGCGATGGAGCGAGGCGATCTTCCGGGCGATCTCATGCACGGACGGCGGGACTTCGATTCCCAAGACCGTCTTAGGCCGATAGTAGACCCCGTCGATGGCGCGCCGCAATTTCCCTTCCTCGGCCAAGCGCGAAAGGACGACTTTCACGTTGCTTGCCTTCCCGTAGCCGAGAAAGTCGCTGATATGCCATAAGGAGAGTTCTGGAGCTTCGTTGATTGCTTCTTCAATAAGGGACGCGGTGGAATTCATGTTACTAAAACTATACTATTTTGGTAACATAACGCAATAGCCTTCTCGCTCTTTTTGGCCACGGTATTTATTTGCGATACCTTGGGTTCTAATCCCGCATCGTGGTTCATATGCCTATTTTTCTTCGATGGCATCTGGTTTTTGCTGGAATCCTGGGTGACGATTGGATTACAAAAATCCGGGGCTTTTAATTTTCGGCGTCTTTTTATAAGGGTTTGGCGCACAACCGAAAATCGTGTTTCGCTCTTTTATCCTGAAAAACAAGGCGAGGCACATTGTTCTTAAAATACATTTGTGTTATCATATTTGTAGGAGGTTTCTCTATGGCAAACATCATCGATCCTAGTTATGCACAGTGGCTTAGCCAACTGAAAACTGAGTACCGCCAAACCCAAATTAAGGCCGCAATCCGCGTCAATGAGCAATTGATTCGCTTTTACTATCGCCTTGGCGAGGAAATCACGAAAAGAGGATACGAATCCACTTATGGATCCGGTTTTTACGAAAAACTGAGCGCAGACCTCCGCAAGGAAATTCCCGACGCTAAGGGATTTTCGCCTTCGAATTTGCATTATATGCGCTGGTTTTATGAACGCTATTCGACCTTGCTGGAGAATTTACAGCAACTTGCTGTAGAATTTGACACACAACAAGCACACTCAGCCGTTGCCGGCCTGAACGAACAGAATTTACAGCAACTTGCTGTAGAATTGTTTTCAATTCCTTGGGGGCACCACCTAGTCATCATCGGAAAATGTTCTTCGCCCGAGGAATCTCTTTTCTATGTTCACGAGACCATCTCTAACGGATGGTCAAGAGCGATCCTCACCAACTTCATCAAAAGCGGTTTATTTCATCGCCAAGGCAAGGCAATCACCAACTTTGCCTCCGCCTTGCCAGAAAGCACCTCCGATCTGGCACAGCAGATAACAAAGGATCCCTATCAGTTCAATTTCCTCTCTATTGGAAAGAAATACGATGAGAAACAGTTGAAGGACGCTCTGATCGACAACATCGAGAGGTTCCTGCTCGAGCTTGGCGACGGCTTTGCCTACCTTGGCCGTGAAAAGCGGATTCAGATTGGCGAAGAGGAAAGATTCATGGACATGCTCTTCTACAACCTGAACCTCCGTTGCTACGTTGTTGTCGAGATTAAGGTCGACAAACTTGAATCGGAAAACCTCGGGCAGCTTGGCCTATATGTGACCGCAGTAAACCATCAGCTGAAGAAAGAGTGGGACAACCCCACCATCGGCCTGCTCATCGTCGGCGAAAAGGACGATATCGTCGCAAAATACGCCGTCGAGATGATGAAACCGCCGATCGGAATCGCCGAATACCACCTCACTGGCGTTTTACCGAAGGAATTGCAATCCGACCTCCCGTCCATCGAGGAGATCGAACGGGGGATCAAGCGATGAGCCTCATCGACGAGTTGATCGCTGCGCGGAAGGCGAAGGGGCTCACGCAGGCGGAACTCGCGGAGATGTCCGGTTACCAGCAGGCCGCGCTTGGCAGGATTGAGGCGAAGCGCATCTCGCCAACCCTCGCCACCATGGAACGGTATTTCGATTCGCTCGGGATGGAGATGCACGCCATTGCGAAAGATAGGATCGGATTCGTTTCCATCGTGCCTTATTCCGATGCGTATCGTGGCGATTGGCTCTATGTCGTTCTGTCGGCGAAGGACGCCTTGGGCAGAGTCCCTTCCCTCAATCCGGATTTGTTGAATATCGAAGCGGAATACTTCGATAAGGGAGGTGGCTTCTTTCTCGCGCTATCTATCGAGGGCAGGGTGCTCGCCGGACTTGGGTATGTCCCGGTCTCTTCGGAAGAGGCGAGACTGCACCGTTTCTACGTCCGACCCGACCTCAAAGGCAAGGGCATAGGGACGAAGCTCCTGCTTGCCGCGGAAAAGGAAATCAGGGCGAAGGGGTTCCAACGCGCTTCCGCCCATATTGGCGAGGGCCCGTACCGCATGGCGAGAAGATTTTACGAGAAGAGCGGCTACGCAGATGTGGAAAGCAGCATCATGGAAAAAAGGTTCTGAATTTGCAAAAGTGCAAATGGCGGAGTCGAACAGTCGTCTCGGCGGAGTCCAGCGGTCGCAAGGCATTAATAGCGGTCGCTCCGACCGGTAGGCGCAGCTGCCTTTTTGGCCGCCACCTTTTTGCCGAAAAAGGTGGCAAATGTTCAAACAGCGCAATCTCACGTTGCGCGTAGGAGGGCGTTTTCTTCAGGCTTTGTTCGTCGTATGATAATAAAAAAAGAGATTCCACATTCAGGA
>JAFSVB010000080.1 GCA_017450325.1 Bacilli bacterium
GCCGGCATAAGGGTCGATGACCGCAATGCTTGTTTTTGCCTTGGAAAACAGTTCTTTTATAAATGCTCTAGCGTCTAAATATTCGTCGTCGAAGAAAACCTTTTCTAAGTCCGGGATATGTTCTTCCTCGATTTTGACCAGCCTCGAGTCGATGCTTTCAACCTTATTTAGAAGATTAATGTAATTCTCGTTGGTCACAAGAACGCGGCTATTATCAACTACATAGCCACGTAATAAATACTCTTTTAGGACGGAGTTTGCCCATTTTCGAAAAGCCACACCGTTTTTAGATTTCACGCGGTACCCAACCGAAATGATTACATCTAGGTTATAAAACTCAATGGTTCTTCTAACCGTTTTATTTCCTTCCTTTTGAACCGCTGCATTTTTTGCAACAGTTTGATCTTGTTCTAACTCCCCTTTTGCCTAAATCTCCCTATTCACCATTTTGTCGTTTTATAGACATCCGCGAGCCCATAAAACTCATTTGCCTTGGATGATCCTACGGAGTGCCAAATATTCCCTTAAATAGATCCCGCGCTTTATCTCGTCTTCTTTCGCATATTGCTGATGCTTACTAAAGATATCGATCGCGTCTTTGATGGGTATCCATTTTGGTTCTAGTCCGGCTTTTGCTTCTTGTTCGGTTAACTGGGCTTTGCTTTGCCCAACGACATTGCAAAGAAAATACTTACTGATGTATTTTTCGTTTTCGTAATATTCGTCTATTTCCAACGCGCATTTGGTTGGGCCCACGATATATCCGGTTTCCTCGGATATTTCTCTTTTGACGCAGGACGTCTCCTCTTCATCGTTCTCCGCTCCGCCGCCTGGAATCATCCATACATCGTTGTTCTTGGCATATACCAAAAGGATACTGCCACCATTAATGACGATCCCTCGACAAGCGACTCTGGTGTTTGAAAAATAATCCATGTAGTTGTCGCCATATATTTCGATAAAACCTTTATCGAGCTTCCTTTGGCTTATCCTTTGGACAAACAAACTGATCGGACAATCGAAAAACTCCGCAATTCTGAAGGCATTTTGGAAAGACGCTTTATATAAGGCCCCGTCATCCGCGTTGTATTTCGCAAGCGTGGCTAGCCCGATTCCCGTTTCATAACTTGCTTTTGTCAACGAGGTTCTCCTTTGCTCGCAAAGAAGCCTCAATATCGTTTTTTCTTTGCAAATTCGGACAAAATATTCCAATAGCGAAGAGAAATCCATTTCGTGGTAGATGGTATAAATGTCCACCATTTTGGTTAACGGAAGCTTTAAGAAGATGTAGGCAAAGGGCTTTTGGGTTCTAAGCTGCAATTCGAAATACGAATAGCCGCACCAATAGGCATCGTTATAGACTCCATAGCTGTTATCTTCGTTGATCCTGTTGCCCGTGATATCGAAAAAGATGTCGGTTAATTCTTTATTGAAATAATCGTCGTACTCCTTGAGTTCAAGCTTTTTTATCAGTTCGCTCTTAGAAAGCGCCGTCGTAAAGGAAAGCAGGTTCATCTTGTTCCAAAAGGCGAGCACGAATAAACGCGCGAAAAGCTCTTTCGTGCTTCTTAAATCATTCATGGTCCATCACCAAATCCCTTAATCTCGTGCCTTTTGCGTATCGATCGGCATTCAACAAATCGGTGAATACTTTGTCCGCACCGCTTTTCCGTAAGTAATAATCTTGGCGGCTTATTGTAAGCGCTTCTTCGGAATCTAAATAATGAATTAATCGAAAGGCCCGTTCAGAAATCAAAACATATTGTTTCCCCAATTCTCCAGCTTGGAATATCTTGTCCAAAGATTCCAAAGTGATCTCGCTTCGAACAAATGCCTCTGGGAAACGGAAGTAACTGTCGTCTGCCCGATAGCCAATCACAATGTCGTATTTTGAAGCATCGATAAGAAACTTTTTTTCTAGATAAGCGAGCTCCCTAGGAAAATTGCTCCTGAGGTCGGCGGATAATTCACGATTATGCATCAAAAGGGCTACCCAATATAAAACGTCTCTAAACGGTGGTTTCGTTAAATCCAAGATTTTTAATCTGTCATCCCTAATCTGATACTTATTTATATATCCGTGGCCCGTTCTTTTTGCGGCCCATTCCTTTGCGAGGCCTTTGTTTGAGCAACAGTAAAAGCCCAATCCATAGTCATTATGGATATTGCCCTTTAAATATTCGGGTTTCTCAATGATAAATTCGCTTCCATGGTAAATGATTCGTTCCATATAAAAACCATATTTTGTGAATGTTTATATGTCAAGACTATATACTGTGGTATATTTTTTATTCGTTTTTAGGTGCACATTCAATTCGTATTTAAGTTTTGATGACCTCAAGACACGAAAAAGACCCCAAAAGGGACCTATCTATCTGAATATCGGTTTTTGTCCAACTTTGGATAAGTGACTTTGGACTACGACAGGCTGTGGCCGGCTGAATCGATTTATCCAGTTTTGCACACGGTCGCCCATTGGAATTATGCCGCGCCGAGTCTGGTACGCGAATTCTAATTCACCCATAAAGCAGATAAAATACCAGTCGATGGAAGTTCTATTAGAAATACTGTTCGAAATAGTCGGCCAAATAGTGGGCGCGATAATCGAGGGACTTTTTTGTGTTCTTTCTGATCGATACATGTCCAATACGCAAGCCAAGAAGAGAGCAAAATACATTATTGGTGCGCTGATTCTGACAGGAGTAATAGCGCTGACCGTTTACGGACTGATAACCAAAAGAGGCCCAATTGTCATCGCTTCTTTGTCATACATTCTTTCATTGTCTATCATTCGTGGGGCTCTGTTCTTTAATGGGCAAGACGGCAAGAAATGGATAAAACAACTATTTGGATGGCTTGCTCGCATCCTTCATTATGGGTTTGCAATAACCCTTATTGTTTTGACCGCAATCTACGTCGATGGCCCAGTTGCAAAGCCACTTCTCATCTCCTTGTCGGCACTTTCAATTGTTATTTTTTTCTTTATTGATATGCACAAGCTTCGCACGTGGGACAAAGAAAGGTGGAAGAAGCGTGAGTTCTCTTTTACAGACCAAACTAATGATGTAAAAGACAGGCTAGATGATTGAACGGGCCGCGGCTCTTTTCGTTTGGGGCGAAAGAAAAGGACCTGGTCGATAGCCAAGTCGATTTCTATATGGGTGTTGCTGCGTCGCCCGGATAAACGAGTTTGTGCAGCGACAACAGGCAATAAAAAATGGTGGATCCGACCGGGATCGAACCGGCTACCTCCTCGTTGCGAACGAGGCGCTCTCCCAGATGAGCTACGGACCCACAGGCTCGATTATTATACTCAACGTGAGTTGTGAATCAACCGCAAGAATTAAGGATTGCGGGCGTGCGCGCCACGTTCGCTCGCGCGAAGAACATAGGTAAGCCAAGCGCGTTGTTACGCCGCAAAGAAGAAAAACCTATAACGATAAATCCGCTATTGAAAATCCAAAAACCTTGCAATTCCGTCATATCATTCTGAAATTGCAAAGTTTTTATCCTAATGTTGCAACTCATTTTTCACCCGAAATTCAAGATGGGTTTTTTAGATAACGTATAGGTAAACGCCCGAACATAAGACCGTCTCAAGCAAATCAAAAGTTACGCACATACCCCTGCATGAAACATGGATTTCGCAAGGCTTTTCTAACACTTTATTTGCCTTACGATGAAGCTATGGAAAGCGAAGTCTACGCGGTGATTGACATTAAGAGCTTCTATGCCTCCTGCGAGTGCGCCGCACGGGGGCTTGACCCTTTTTCAACGCCTTTGGTCGTAGCGGACAAATCGCGCAGCGTCAACAGCATCGTCATGTCCGCGACGCCCTATCTGAAGGCGCGTTACCGCATCCCAAATGTCTGTCGCATCCAAGACCTCCCCGATATCGAGGAGATGATCTACGCTACCCCGCGCATGTCCTATTACGTGGAGATGTCCGCCAACATCGTCTCCCTCTTCCTCGACTTTGTCGCCGAAGAGGACCTCCACGTTTACTCCATCGACGAGTCCTTCCTGCGCCTGACACCCTATTTAAAGATGAACGAATGCGACGCCTTTGGCTTCGTCAAGAAGATCCAAGAGGCAATTAAGGCGCGCTTTGGATTAATCGCGACGGCAGGGCTTGGCCCGAATATGTTCCTCGCAAAGGCATGCTTGGATAACGAAGGCAAAAAGAAACCGCCCTACCGCGCTTACTGGGGCTATGAAGACGTGCAAACAAAGTTATGGAAAGTCGCGCCGATTACCAAGATATGGGGCATTGCCCATGGAATCGGGTCTCACCTGCACCGTATCGGCATCCGCAGCATGGAGGCCCTTGCAAAAGCCTCTCCGGCGCTTATCGAGAAAGAATTTGGCGTCGTCGGGCTTGATTTGCAATTGCTCGCAAACGGCATCGACCATACCGATATCACCCATAAGTATGTTCCAAAGGAGACGAGTTTTAGCCAAGGGCAAGTCCTGATGCGCGACTATATGCCCGCGGAGGCTGCCCTCGTGCTCAAAGAGATCGTCGACGAACTTTGTATCCGTCTACGCGCGGCAAACGCCCAAACGAAGGTCGTCTCGCTCTTCGTCGGATATTCCTCGACGGGAGGCGGAGGTGGGTTGCACCATCAATGCGCCCTCAATGTCGCCGCCGATGATAACGACATCCTCAATGACCTCGTGCAGCAGCTTTACGCCCGCTACATCGAGCCCCGTCCCATCCGTAACCTCGTCGTGAGTTTTGGGAAGCTGTCCTGTTATGACGCCCCACGCCAGCAATCCATTTTTGAGCGTGAGGAGGAACTGCAAGAGCGCCGCTGCCTGCGCCTCGCCATGGATAAAATCAGCGAGCGTTTTGGCCGAAACGCCATCCTAAGAGCTTCCGCCCTCCTGAAACATTCCACCATCATCGACCGTCATGGCCTCATTGGAGGGCACCGCGCATGAAAAACGCAAATCGGGGCATGGTGAAATACGCCCCATACCAATCCTTGGTCGAACAGGCAAAAAGCCTCGCGGCGATGCGAGAGCGCAAGTCGCATGTGGAGAAACGCGTCTTGCTCGAAGACGAAGCGTACGCGATTGACGAAATACTTCGTAACTACGACGGGGAGCTCGTGGAAGTCGTCTATTCTAAGCACGGAAGAAACCAAATACTGGAAGGGGTCATTGACCGTATCGACGCCTTTGAACGCGTTTTGTGGATCGGCGGCGAAAAGATTCCACTGAAGGATCTACAGTCCTTGAACAGAAAAACGGCGCCCGCAGAGGGGACGCCGTCATCTTATATGTGGGGCGATTAGAAGCAATACGCTAGAACGGGAGCGGCATAGCCTTCGCAGATGTGGTTATTCTGAGAAAGCTGCGCATAGACACAAGCGGTATAGGTATTTTCTTCCGTGTGATCGTAATCATTCTCACGTTCGTTGAGGGCTTCTTCGTAGCCTTTGGACTGGATCATGATGTCAGCCTCCTTTCCTTCTTGCCCTCGTTTTTGAGGACACAATCACTATAGGAGCGTTACAAAAAATGGCAAATTTGTAACCCCTTTCCGAAATCGCTTACAAATTTTCGAAACGAAAAAGCGCCTATTCATCGATATAATCTCGACAAAATGTAAGCGCTTAATCGATTTTTGAAACAATTTTCAGGTCTTAGAAAGCCCAGTTTCCGTCCTTGAAGATCTGGATTTTCCTTCCATCTTCCGTCGTGCCGACGATGTTCAAATCGGCCGAACCGATCATAAAATCGACATGGCTCATGGACTTATTGATGCCGAAGGAATGGATTTCTTCCTCGGTGTATTTCTCATAGTTGGGATAAAGGTTGGTAAACCCGCGGCCTAACGCTAAATGGCAGGCGGCGTTTTCATCATAGAGGGTGCTAAAGAAGAGCAGGCCCGTGTTGTTAATCGGTGAGTCAAAGGGGACCAAGGCGCATTCGCCTAGATACGCGGAGCCTTCGTCGACCTTGAGAATGGACTCGAGGGCTTCTTGGCCTTTCTCCGCATGGACTTCCACCGCTTTTCCTTCATGGAAGCGAACATAGAAGTTTTCGATGAGGACGCCCGAATAGGAAAGCGGTTTGGCCGAATAGACAATGCCTTCCGCTTCGCCACGCATCGGGGAAGTAAAGCACTCCTCGCTTGGAATGTTGGGCTGATAGTAGGCGCCACAGAGGTTCTTTTCGCCACCGCCAAGGAATTCGACGCCAGGGATGAGCCCGACGGTGAGGTCGGTCCCATTGTTGCTGGTGTAATGAAGTTTCTTTAGTCTCAAGGAGTTGAGGTAATCGCAACGGGCTTTTAGGTCCTCATCGTGTTTGATCCAGTTCTCGATGCCATTGCCGTCGTCGGCGCGTGAGGTCTTTAGAATGGCTTCCCAAAGCTTCTCAATGGCCTTTCCTTTCGGAAGACCTGGGAATACCTTTTTCGCCCACGCGGCGGAAGGGACGCCAGCGATGCACCACTGGTAACGGTTCTCGCGTTCCTCGCGGAATGGGAAGAGCACCTTCATCTTCTCGCGGCGGACATAAGCCATCTTCTGCGGATCGATGCCCTTCATGGCATCCGGGTCATCAGATTCAAGATAAAGGAAGCACGGGAGCACCGCGTTTTTCCATTTCTCCTTCTCGATTTCATAAGCAAAGACTTCAGCAAGGGCTTCTTTCTTCGCCTTTTTGTAGGTGATGCGAGAGCATGCTTCGCTCGTCCAGTCGATCAAGACGCGTTTCGCGCCAGCGCGGTAGCATTCTTCTACCACCAAGGCGGTGAAGGGCTCAATCTCGACGTTAGCGGTAATGCAAACGGTCTGCCCCTTTTTCACGGCAAGACCAGAGCGGACGATGAGTTCCGCGTATTTTTTCAACAAACTTTTCTTCATAAGAACCTTTCTGGAATAAAAAGCCTTTATACTATAATCCACAGCGAACAGGAGGGAACTAAAATGTCCGAAGCAATTCAAAAACAAAAGCAGGTAAACCAATTCTGGTTCATTTGGAACCTCGTCGAATCCATCGTCTTGTTCGCAGGAGGCGTCTTAGCCATCGTCGCAGGCATTATGACAGGCACGGAAGGGAGTAACGCCCCTACCGGCGTCGAAAATGCCGTCGCCTATCTTGTCGCGAGCTTTGTCATCCTCGATGGCTTGCTGCGCATCGTCCTCTTTCTCGCTCGCGCGCAAAAAAACGACGAGCAGTCCCCACTTGTAATCGCGGGCTTCGAAATCTCTCTAGGTATTCTGTTGATTCTTCTGCAAACCCATTATAGCGGGGCGGGCATCTTCGCCTATATGGTCGTCAATCTCATCGCCATCATCATGATGGTCATGGGTGCGTTACTCTTGCTCTATGCCATCTATGTTATCGCGAAGAAGATGGCGAAACTCTTCATGCCCGTCATGGAAATCCTCTTCGCCGCGATTCTCGTGGGCGTCGGAGTCGTCATCGAGGTCCTCTATAACACCGCCTCCAGCCGCGACCAGCTCGTCCTCATCCTCATCGGCACGGTCCTTGCTCTCGCCGCGATCGGCATGTTCGTCATCACGATCATCACGCGCGTGAAAACCAATAAGGAAGTCCGCAAGGCCGAAGACGAAGAGCGCGGCAATTATGAAGTCGTCGCTAAGCAAGGCAGCCATAGGAAACAATCCGAGCCTCAAGACGTCGTGGATGTTGAGGAGGCAAAGGACGAAGAGCCCGAAGCCCTCGATGGACCTAGGGCCATCGAACATAAGAAAAAATAGAAAACGGGCGCAAAACCCGTTTCTTTTTATTGTTTTTTCGTCTGATGCTTCAGTTTGTATTCCAAGAAGCGCAGGTCGAAGTCGACGACGAAGGAGGTCCTCATCGGCCGGGTGAGTTCCACATACCCGACGAGCCCGGTCGGCTTTAGGATCTCATAGGAGATCTCAAAGGCGTTTTGCTCGGGCGTCTGTCCAGGGACGTCGATTTGGTTCGGCGAGCCGATGATGACCATCTTGCAGTTCGCGCCGATGCGTGTGACCATGGTCTGAAGTTCATCGAGGTCCATGTTCTGCGCCTCGTCGAGCATGATGAGGCAATCATTGAAGGAACGGCCGCGCATGAATTCCGGCGCGAGCGGGATGATGTCGCTAGGAAGTTTTTCATAGTAGGCGGATTCGTAGATCTCATCGTCTACATCCTGCGCGCCTTTGATTTTCTTGCGCAGCATCTTATGGGAGAAGTTCTGCTCCTCCTGCGGCGCATTGGCCATCAAGTGGTCGTAGTTATCCATCAATGGACCGATATAAGGGCCATATTTCTCAGCCGCGGTGCCTTTTAGATAGCCGAGGCGATGTCCGATCTCCACCGGTTCGCGAACATAGAAGATGTTCTTGTACCGCTTCTTCGCGCCTTTGCCACGGACGAGATTCAAGCAGCCTGCAAGCGCCGCGAAAGTCTTGCCGGTTCCGGCAGAGCCTTTGCAAAAGACGACCGGCGTTCGTTCCGGGTCGTCATTGATGAGGCGTATCAGCTCGCGCTGTTCAGGGTTTTGGGTAAAGTCGATTCCGAAGAGTTTGTAGTTGGATGCGTTCGATGCCATATGTTGCTAATAATCTTACATCCTTCCAAAGTATATGTCGAATTATAGAAAACCTTTCAAATTGTCTCTATCTACATTGAATTTGCAGGAAAATGCTCCATAATTTTTACGTTTTTAAGGAGGTATTCTATGTTTAAAAAAGGTGGAATCGCCTGGATTGTCTGGAACATCCTATTTGCCGCGTTATTCATGACGCTTGGCATCGTGACGTGCGTCAATTCGGGCAATTCAGATTTCCAGAATGTCGTGATTCTCATCGCGGGCATCATCGTCATCGTCGACGCATCTCTTCGTTTGCTGACGCTCGCGCTCACCATCATCGCCAGCAAGGCTGAAAAGGAAATAAGCACTCAGGTCGCTCGTGCAGCCGCTTCTTCAAGCGAGCTTGCCATCGGCATTCTGCTCATCCTCGTCTCGCAAGGACAAAGCGCGGATTTGGTTGTCTTGTTCCAATACCTGGCCTACTTCATCGGCATCCTGCTCATCACCCTCGGCGCGGTCGCAGTGCTCTTTAGCGTCGTCTTCTTAATCCGCAAGGTCTCCACGATGGGCGCGAAGATCGGCGGAATCATCATCGGCGCGTTGCTCGTTACCGGCGGCATCCTCGTCTTGGTATATGCAAACCAAGAAGCCATGCTTCAAATCTTCTTCGTCTTGTTCGGCATCCTGTTGATCCTCATTGCCGTCGCGATGATCTTTGGCACGATTGGCGTCGCGATTGCGGTGCGCCATGGCGCGAAGCTCGCGGAAGAGGCTAATAACGCCTCCGCCGACGAACCAAACGCCGCCGACCCCAAAGCCATCGACGCAGTCGTCGAAGAGGAAAAGGCGGAACCTTCCGAAGAGAAGATTGAACCTGCTGAAGATAAAGCAGAGCCCACGGAAGAGCCTGAAGAAAAGAAAGACGCTGAATAAAACAAAACCGTCGCTTCTCAAGAATATCCTTGATTTGCGGCGGTTTTTTCTTTTTTAACGGCTTTTTGCAGCGATAATGAGATTCTTCACAAGGGCAAGTCGAGTCAATAGACCAACCCCACCCGGTACAGGAGTCTGTAAAGCGACCGGCAGTCCAGCCACGGCATCGCCACGAAGCTTTCCTTCTTCGTTGCGATTGATGCCTACGTCCACGATCACGGCGCTAGGCTTATATTTGAAGCGCGCATCGAGGAAACCCAAGCGTCCAATCGCCACGACGATGAGGTCCGCATGAGCGATATAGAATGCCTTATCTTCTTCCGTGGTCCTAGAATGAAGCACGGTGACGTTGCAATGCTTGGAGAGCAAGAGTTTCGCCATGGGCTTGCCAACGATTTCACTGCGGCCAAGCACCACCGCATTCTTGCCAACGAAGGGGAACCCCTCCTCGGTCAAGTAATCGACGATGCCTTTCGGCGTGCAGGGCACGAAGGACGTTAACGGATGAAAGCCATCGACGTCCTTTTTCGGATCGACGGCTAGTTTTACCTTGGCTTCCGAGATATGGCTTGGAAGAGGAAGCTGGACGATGATGCCATCGACGTCCTCATCTTCGTTATATTCCGCGATTTTGCCTAGAAGATAGTCTTCTTCCGTCGTGGGCGGCAGGAGGCAAAGCGTGGCGCGCGCCCCTACTTCGTCACAGTCCTTGATCTTCCCACGGACATAAGCGTCCGAGGCCGGAGAATCATTGGCCTGAATGATCACAAGATGCGGGATGTGCGGAAGAGCGGCAACTTCCGCGGAGAGTTGTTCTTTTTCTTTTGCTACAAATTCTTTAATGGTCATGCTGGGCATGGTAGCACTTCGGAAGAAAAAGTGTAGAGGAGAATCATTATTTCGCGCTGAAAAAAGAAAAAACGGCTCGCGCCGTCGTTTCCGTTCTCGATGATTCTTACCGGAAGAGCGAGACGATTGCCGCCGTCGTTTCCGTGGTATCCGAGGAGGAGCTCCCGTTCCCAGCCAAGACCGAGATCATAAGGGCTAGGAAGAAGAACAGAATAGCAAACCCGAAGGTTAACCAAGTGACGACCTTTTCGGAACCGCGCTCCTTGGTTTTGGCGAAGACATTGAGTCCGCCGCCGGTAATCGCGCCCGAAGCGCCGCCGGTTTTACCACCCTGAAGGAGCGAAAGGACGATAATGATCAACGAGACGATAATGAAGATGATGTCATACCATTTCATGAACGTTACCTCCTTCATGCGCAAATGCGCCTAATAAAGATACTCCACCCGCTTGTCTTTGACAATATTTGTTGCACTTTTCGCTTTAGTGAGCGTCTATGAATCGGAACGGTTCCTCTCAACGATGCATTTACAAAGCGTCATTTGCGGCTATCATTCCTAAGCGAGGTAGCTCCCATGCAAGATAAAGAACTCTATGAATCGACGATAGCACGATATACGCATCTTGGAAAAATATTCCTGATTTGCGGGATTATTGCCGTTGCAGCTTCGAATATTGCGTCGATTATCCTCGCTGTTTTCGCGGCGATAAACTCCGGCATCGCCGCGTCACCAAACGGGATTACGATCCCCGTTTTGTTCCAGAAGCCTTCTTTTTGGCTCTTCGTCGTGGCCGCGACGATTTTGTCCGATGGCGGAGCGGCCTTGATCGTCCTGCGTTTCACGCTTTGCAATATCAAAGTCCGCCACGCTCGGGCAAGGCTTGCGGAACTAGAAAAGAAAGACGAATCAGAGAAGGCCGCCTAAGTCAAAGACGCGAATACCTTGATAGTCCGGATGGACATTTTCGCGGTCCACGAGAACGCCAGAGATGCCCGCGTTTTCACCACACTCGGGGTCTTGTAGGGAATCGCCGACATAGCAAACGGAGCTATCCGCTTCGATCCCAAGGATGCTTAAAGCCGTGAGAATCGGCTCAGGGTGGGGCTTTCCGTTTGAAAACATATCCGAGCCGACGATGCAATCAAATGGCAAGTCAATACCCAGGGACTTTAAGACAAGGCGGATATGGGTGGAGGTATTGTTTGAGACGATGCCGATTCGCTTACCCGCCTGGACGAGTTGCCTTAAGACGCCCTCCGTCTCCTGGAAGGCTTTGATCAACGCGATGGACTCTGGCATGTCCAAGGCATCGATGATGCCATCGACAACCGTTTGGTAATCTTCTTCCGCGATGCCCGAATCAACCAGCGACTGCAGCAGATTCAGGTGCATCCACCGCTCGCATTGCTCCGGCGTGGCATGGTAGCCGATCTTATCAAACCCTGCGCGGAAAACAGGCACTAAGGATTCCCTGGTATCGCAGAGCGTTCCATCAAAATCGAATAAATAAACCGAGAACTGCATAGTTATCCGTCCAAATCCGCCTTTAATTCAAACATGATGTCGCGTAGTTTCGCGGCGCGCTCGAAGTCGTATTCCTTCGCGGCGGCCTTCATTTGCTTCTCGATATCGGCAATCATGCGCTGGAGCTCGCTGCGGCTCTTCTTTTCTTTGCCGCGCAACGCTTCAACGCCCTCGTCCTCGACGTTATGTAACGGCGGTCGAATTTCTTTTTTGATGGTTGTAGGAACGATGCCGTATTCTTCGTTATAGGCCATTTGCTTCGCCCTGCGGCGCTTCGTCTCGTTGATGGCTTCCATCATCGAGTCCGAATACGTATCCGCGTACATAATAACGCGGCCGTTCGCGTTTCTAGCCGCACGGCCGATGACTTGAATCAAAGAACGCGTGGAGCGGAGGAATCCCTCCTTATCCGCGTCGAAGATCGCGATGAGCGACACTTCCGGTATGTCTAGGCCTTCGCGCAGCAAGTTAATGCCGACGAGCACGTCGTATTTGCCTTTTCGGAGTTGGTAGATGATCTCGGTGCGTTCCAAGGTCTTGGTCTCGTTATGAAGGTAGGTCACTTTGAGCCCTTCGTCCTTAAGGTAGGCGGTTAAATCCTCCGCCATCTTGATGGTCGAGGTTACGACCATGGTGCGTTCGCCTTTTTCAATGCGCTTCTTGATTTCGGAGATGAGATCGAAAACCTGTCCCATCGTCGGGCGGACCTCGATGATGGGGTCTAATAGTCCCGTGGGACGGATGATTTGCTCGACGACCTCGCCACAGCGTTCCAGTTCATAATCACCCGGCGTGGCGGAGGTACAGATGACGGTATCGGGCATCAGTTCCTCGAATTCCTGGAAGTTGAGCGGACGGTTATCGAGGGCGCTAGGCAAACGGAAACCATATTCCACCAACGTTTCCTTACGAGAGCGGTCACCGTTGTACATACCGCGGATCTGAGGAATAGAGGCATGGGACTCGTCGATTAAAAGCAGGAAGTCCTTGGGCATGTAGTCCATCAAGGAATACGGGCGCTGACCAGGCTTACGACCATCGATGTGGCGCGAGTAGTTCTCGATGCCCGGGCAACGGCCGAATTCGCGCATTGATTCCATGTCTTGGCGCGTCCTCATTTCTAAGCGCTCCGCCTCGAGGAGTTTCCCCTCGGAACGGAAATAGGCGAGACGTTCCTCAAGTTCCTCGGCAATGGTCTCACAAGCTGCCTCGATGCGCGCCCTTGTGGAAGCGTGATCATAGGCGGGGAAGATGGGATAGGTCGCGAAGGTCTTTTCGACGGTTCCCGTGATGGAATTAACCTGTGAAATAGATTCCACCTCGTCTCCGAAAAGGTCTAGACGGATATAGAAATCATGCGTCGCGGGCGCAATGTCGATGATGTCGCCATGGACGCGGAAGGTGCCTGGCTTCAGGTCGATGTTATTTCGGGTATACTGCGCATCCAAAAGATGTCGGTAAAGCTCCTTGCGGTCGAGTTCCTCCCCCACGCGGATTTCAAAGATGAGGCCTTTGTATTCATTCGGGTCCGATAAGCCGTAGATCGCCGCGACCGAAGCCACGACGATCGTATCGCGCCGCGAAAGAACCGAGTTCATCGCAGAAGTGCGCATCATGTCGATTTCTTCATTCATGACCGCATTCTTATCGATGTAGGTATCCGACTTTGGCAAATAGGCTTCTGGCTGGTAGAAATCGAAGTTGGAGATGAAGTATTCGACGCGGTTCTCGGGAAAGAGTTCCTTAAACTCGCCATAAAGCTGCGCCGCGAGGGTTTTGTTGTGAACCAAAACAAGGGTCGGACGGTTTAAGGCGGCGACGATATTCGCGTCTGTAAACGTCTTGCCCGTGCCGGTCGCGCCCTTAATCACCTGAATCTTCTTGCCATCCTTTACGCCTTGCAAAATCGAGGCGATAGCCGCGGGCTGATCGCCGGTCGGCACGAAGGGTGAAACGAGTTTAAAAGCGCGATTATCCATGCAAATCCTTGTCTTTTTGATTGTTTTTTTGACGGACGAGCGGGTCAAAACCCTCACCGTTAATCATGGATGCCTTGGTGAAGGTGACAAAGGCTCTCGGGTCCACGTTACCAATATAATCGCGGAACGCAAACAGCTCGCGCGAGGAGAACGCAACGCGAATTAGTTTCTTTCCTTCACCGGAATAGCCGCCCGTCACATCGATGACGGTAGTCGCATGGTCCATGTTTTTATGGACATATTCCTGAATCTTCTCATATTCGACGGAAATGATGTCCGCGATAATAAAGGATTCGGCATTCACGTATACGTATTGAATCGCAAGCGCGCACGTGAAGGCGCCGATGACGCCGACGAGGGCGATGCGCACGTCCCTGGTCGCGATAACGCCGACGAGTACAAGCGTCGCGTCTAACGCGAACGAGGCGACGGCTTCCTTGACAGGGGTGTTGCGCGCGATAATCGTGCAGATCACGTCAAGGCCGCCCGTAGAGCCGCCCGCATGGTAGCATGTAGCCACACCTACGCCGACCAAAACGCCGCCAGCGAGTGCCGCAAGTATGAGCTGGCCGAAATCCGCAGGGTCAAAAAGACGGCAGATATAATTGCCGAGGCTAAGCCCCCCAAACACTTGAACGCGCGTGAATAGCGAAAAGAGCAAAGGATAAAGCAGACTCGTGTAAATCGTGCGAATCGTGTATTTCTTGCCGAGCACCAAAAAACTGATAAGAAGCAAGACCACCTGGGCAGCGCCCGTGATGATGTCGACCGCATAGAAGTCTGATCCCGAGAGGGAAATGAAGTGCTGGATGATGACGCCGATGGACAAGACGCCACCCGTAACAAGTCCTAAGGGGGAGATGAAAGCGGCTGAGCCAAAAGCCAAAACAAGGCACCCAAGTGTCAAAATTAAGTATTTTTTGGCAATGGCAAAGCCTTTTGACTTCGTAAACCTAGCCATGACGTGCCTCAGATTCTAAATAAGCGTAGATAAAGGGCAGGATATCGCCATCCATCACGCCATTGACATCACCCGTTTGATAATCGGTGCGATGGTCTTTCACCATCGTATAGGGCTGGAAGACATAGCTGCGAATCTGGGAACCCCACTCGATGTTCTTCTGCTCGCCTTGGATGGACTTTAGCTCACGGTTGCGTTCTTCGAGCTTACGCTGCATCAAAAGGTCGGTCAGCATCGACATGCAGTTTTCTTTATTCATCAGCTGGGAGCGCTCGACCTGGCACTGAACGACAATGCCCGTCGGAAGGTGGGTGATGCGAACGGCGGAAGAGACCTTGTTCACGTTTTGGCCGCCGGCGCCGCCAGAACGGTATGTATCGACGCGGAGGTCCTTAGGATCGATGACGATATCGCTGATCGCGCCAAATTCTGGAATGACGTTGACGGAAGCAAAGCTCGTATGGCGACGCGCCGCAGCGTCGAATGGCGAGATGCGAACCAGGCGATGGACGCCTTTTTCGCCTTTGAGATGGCCATAGGCATCGGGACCGGAAATCTTCAAAGCGATGGACTTAATACCCGCTTCGTCGCCTTCTTCCATGTCCATGACTTGCAGTTTGAAGCCGTTGCGCTCGCAAAAGCGGCCATACATGCGCGAAAGCATCTGAGCCCAGTCTTGGGCTTCGGTGCCGCCAGCGCCCGCATGGACTTCCAGCGTGCAGTTCAATGCGTCATATTCGCCCGAGAACAAGAGCTTATGGCGGAGGTCTTCGCATTCCGTCCCGAGCTCTTCTTCCATGGAGTCGATTAGCTCGATCATCTCCCCATCGCCTTCCGAGGTCTCGGAAAGGAGGGCGTTGATATCGTCCATGGCCGAGACGGATTTTTCGTAGACGCCAAGCTTTCCCGTCAAAGCGGAGTAGCGCGCCATGACGACTTTGGCGGAATTGGGATCATCCCAAAAACCGTCCTTGTTTTGTTTTTCTTCCAGCGAGGCGATCTCCGACTTTATCTTAGGCAGGTCAAAGAGAGTCACCGAGCTGCGAGACAAGACGGCCGAGTTCCACGGCCCTCTGTTTTAATTCGACGAGCTCTTTCATTATTCCTTTTCTCTCAAATTATCGGTGTTTTGCAGGGTTTTAGTTTATTCTGCAGGGTTTTCTGCAGGACGGATCTCGAGTTGAACGCGAAGCAGGTTCAAGGCGGTATCCACGGCGACGGCATCCATTAGGAGGCTGACAAGGGGGGCGCCTTCGGCTGCGTAATCCTCGAGGGTGTTCTTCTCGGCGCGGGCAAGGATGCCTTGCTTGAAGGTCAGAAGGTTCTTGTGGTGAGCCTCCCAATCGCGGTCGATAACCTGGGCGCAGACATTGCGTTCCACGTAGTCGGCCTGTTCAGGGGTCCACTGTTTACGGCGCTGGAGATATTTCTGATAGAGGGCATCGGAAAGTTTCTTGGTCGCCTCTTCGGTCGTGAGGTCATATTCCTCGGCGTTGAATTCGCCCTCGTCGAAGAAATTCGGAACGACCATGGCCTTCATCGGCTCAACATCGATCTTGCCTTCCTTGCTATAACGACGGCAGATGGCGCTGGCAGCGGTGTCGAAGAGGGCGCGAATCGTCTTCACGACGCTTGGAATGTGGGCGATTGTGTCGCGGAGTTCAATCGCGGCGCGATGGTGCGCCGCAACGACCTCGTCTTCATCGGGTTCGGTCGCTGGTGCGGGCGGAACGCTGGCATGGGAGGCGCTGCCGACGCGCGGGGCGGCACCGCCTTGTGCGGCGGCCTTTGCCGCTTCGGCCTGCTGCTGAGCGGCCTGCTGACGGCGCATTTGCTCCTCGCGTTCTTCGGGGGTCGTGAGACGGACGCGCATGAAGCTACGGACGCAGTCGACAGCCACCTGCTCGTTCATTTCGCGGAAGAGGGCATAGCCTTCGTTGACGTAATCCTGAAGCGGATTGGTATGCGCGTAGGAGCGTAGACCGATGCCATCACGGAGATGGGACATCGTATCGATATGCTTGGTCCAGTTGCGGTCGATGACGGAGAGGGAGACGTTGCGTTCGATGTAATCGGCCTGTTCCTCGGTCCACTCTTTGCGGCGCTGCAGATACCTCTGGTAGAGGAATTCGCCTAAGTCCTCGCCGCCTTCTTCAACGGTCGCTTCCTCATAAGCCTTATACGGGAAGGCACCTTCATCCACGAAGGCAGGTTCGACTTGGCGACGGAGTTCCTCTGCGTTGATGAGGCCTTCGTCGCGGCCCGCGAGGACGGATTTCTTCGCGAGGTATTTGCCCGTGTCGACGAAGAAGGTATGCACCATCTCGCTGATGTCGCCCGCGAGCATGATATTGTCGCGGCGGGTATAGATGATCTGACGCTGCTTAGCGAGAACGTCATCGTAATCAAGGAGGTTCTTACGGGTATCGAAGTTGCGGCCCTCGATCTGCTTTTGGGCATTGGTGACGACGTTTTGAATCATGCGGTTCTCAAGGTGGTCGTCGCCGAGTTGTTTCTTAAAGGTATCGCGGATATTGTCCGGAACGAAGCGGCGCATAAGCTCGTCGTCGAAGGAAACATAGAAGCGGGAGAAACCAGGGTCACCCTGACGTCCGGAACGGCCGCGGAGCTGATTGTCGATACGGCGGGATTCATGGCGTTCGGTGCCTAAGACGCAGAGGCCGCCGAGTTCTTTGACTCCTTCGCCGAGCTTGATGTCGGTACCACGACCAGCCATGTTGGTGGCCAAGGTAACGGCGCCCTTTTCGCCTGCGTGGGAGATAATTTCCGCTTCGCGGGCGGCGTTTTTCGCATTGAGGACCTCGTGGGGGATGCCCGCGGCGGTGAGCAAGGCGGAAATTTCTTCGTTGGATTCAACGGAGGAAGTACCGATCAAAACGGGCTGCCCTTTCTCGTGGCGCTCCTTCACCTCTTGGACGAGGCCGGCGAGTTTCGCGTTGTGATTACCATAGATATGATCATCGTCGTCGATACGCTGAATCGGGCGGTTGGTCGGGATGACGATAACCTTCATGTTGTAGATCTTCTCGAATTCCTCTTCCTCGGTCTTCGCGGTACCGGTCATGCCGGAGAGTTTCTTATAGAGACGGAAGAAGTTCTGATAGGTAATCGTCGCCATGACGACGGTTTCCTGCTTGATTTCGACGCCTTCCTTGGCTTGAATCGCTTGCTGGAGACCGTCGTTATATTCGCGGCCCTTCATGATACGGCCAGTGAACTGATCGATGAGCTGGATCTGACGCTCGGAGTCAACCATGTATTCGACGTCACGCGCCATGATGTAGTTGGCTTTGAGGGCTTGGTGGATACGGTGGACGAGGTCCTGGTTTTCAGGGTCATAGAGGTTGCGGATGCCGAACATCTTCTCGGCTTTGTCGTTGCCAGAGTCGGTCAAAGAAGCGGTCTTCGTCTTGATATCGACGGTGAAGTCCTTCTCCTTCTTGAGCATTTTGACGAAGCGGTCCGCGACCTGGTATTGGCTCGCGGCGGCTTGCTTGCCACCGGAAATGATAAGCGGGGTCCTCGATTCATCGACGAGGACGGAGTCGGCTTCGTCGACGATGCAGAACTTAAGGCCGCGGAGGACGCGCCCTTGCATCGTGGTGGCCATGTTGTCGCGGAGGTAGTCGAAACCAAGCTCCGAGTTGGTCGTATAGGTGATGTCACAAAGATACGCCTCGCGCTTCTCGGCGGTGGTTTTGGAGGCGAGGTTGACGCCGACGGTCAAACCGAGGAAGCGGTAGACCTGGCCCATCCATTCCGCGTCACGGGAGGCGAGGTATTCGTTGACGGTGATGACGTGGACGCCTTCGCCACGGAGGGCGTTGAGATAGACGGCCATGGTCGCGGTCAGGGTCTTACCTTCGCCCGTGCGCATCTCGGCGACGTTGCCGCCATCGAGGACGAGCGAGCCGACGATCTGAACCTTGAAGGGTTTCTGCTGTAAAGTGCGCCACGCCGCTTCGCGAGCGACGGCAAAGGCCTCAATCTTGATTTCTTCTTGCTTGCGGTCTTTCTCTTCCGGCGTCGTCGCGGCGGCGAGGATCGCCTTGAATTCATCGGTCTTCGCACGAAGTTCGTCATCGGTCAGAGCCGCCATTTTGCTATCCAGCGCCATGACGGATTCGGCTACGCGTTCGAGCCGCTTCAGTTCTCTTTTTTCGAGGTGGAATATTGCTTCAATAAAGTTAGCCACGTTAATCTCCTTGCTCAAAAGTGCCCGTAAATCATACCATTTGGTCAAATGGTAGGCAACAATGCGTGCGTGTAATGCGCGGAACAGGCGACGCGCTATAGAAATGATGGTCTGCGTCGACGTTTCCTATCCTTGGCGACGCGCGCCAAAACCAGGACCTCAATCTTGGCTGGATGCAGCCTTTGAAGGAGTTTCAGGCAAGCTCGAACCGTCGCCCCGGTGGTGAAGACGTCATCGACAAGAAGCACCTTCTCTCCGCGGATTTTCGCCCCTGGAAGCAGGGATATATAATTGCCGACCTTTTTTCGGCCGAACTTGTTCTGGTCGCTCTGCTTGAAATCAGATGTCTTTTGCAAGAGGCAACGGACTTCCTTTCCTAGCCCTTCGAACATCGCCGGAAGATGGTCGAAACCACGCGCATCGATTTTCGAGGAGGAGGAAGGCGCGGGGACTACTACATAATGTCTATATCGGATTTTAAGAAACGGGAATAGACGCTCCAAAAAGGCCTGCCTTAGCTCGTAGTCGCCACACCCCTTATACAAGTAAATCAATGATTGATAGGCCTCCTCATATCGATATACAGAAGTAAAATGAATGCCGTTTTCTTTCCAATGTACATAAGTGGGTTTTAACGCTAAAAAACATCGCAAACAAATTGATTTCGCTGCAAAAACGGCATTAAAAATCGAATTTTTCTCAATGGGCCTATGGCACACTTTGCAGAAAAGTGTTGCAGTAGCTGATTTCTTTGATGGCATCTTTCATCCCCTCACTTTCTTTCTCGGCGACGAAGAAAACGTCGCCCTCGGGCGCGTCCGCCTTCCGCCCTGCCCTACCTGCGATCTGAATGAGAGCGGCGGCGTCATAAATCTCATCGTTGGCCTTAAAGACGATGACCTGCAGGTCGCGGATGGTGACGCCGCGCTCCAAGACCGCCGTCGTCACCAGATAGCGGAACTTGCCCTTCTTAAACGTCTCGATGACCTCTTTTCGGTAAACGTGTTTGCTCGAGACATAATGGCCCTGCGGAACGAACATCCTCAATACGCCATAGAGGCTTTCCGCCTCATTAACCGTCGGGACGAAAACGAGACATTGTTTGCCGCTTCTACGATAATCAAGCAGCCTGCGGATGACGAATATCTGCATCAAAGGACCGAGTCGAAGGACCGTTTTAGGCACAGGAATGGGTTTCTTGTGGTAACGGGTCCGTAAGCAGAGCATGTCCCTGCCAGGCTTTTGGAATTCTTGAATGACCTCCTTCGATGGCGTCGCGCTCATCATGACGTAATGCCCGCGCATCGCCGCATGGAAAAAGGCGATTAACGTCGGGTCTCCCTTAAACGGAAACGCGTCGATCTCGTCCATCACCAACAAGTCAAAGTAATGGTCGTAACGATAAAGCTGATGGGTGGTCAAAATAATACAGTCGCCCTCTAGTTTTGAGTTATGTTGCCCGTAAACGGCAATGACGCTGTTGCCGGGAAACGCATCGCGAAGGCGAAGATATAGCTCGATGACGACGTCGCGGCGCGGCAAGGCAAAGCCAACGTTCATGCCCATCGACATCGCATAGGCGATCACGCCATAGGATATCTCGGTCTTTCCCGAACCGCAGACCGCATAGACAAGCGTGTCGATGCCAGCCTTAAAATTCGCGATGATCTTGTTGGATAGCTCCTGTTGTTCCTTCGAAAGGGAATAGGAAAGATCGAGTTTGATGGTCTTATGGCTCTTCGGCAAGTCCTTGGCCATATCGCCATGAAAGCCGATGCAGCGCCGACAATACGTCTTGCCGTTTTTCACGCCGAGGTAAATCGGATCAAAGTTCCCGCAACGGGGACAAACAAAAGAAGTTCCCACATTCACTTATAGGGGCGAATACGGGAACTTGAGAATACTTTTTGCTAAATCAGAGCATGTCGACGCGATGATGATGCTTCTGGTTGGTCGAAAAGGGGACGCTTAAGAAGATGTCGACGCGGCGAAGAACGTCTTCGAGCTTCATGTATTTCTGTCCGAAGGAGATGACGTTGGCGTTGTTGTGATCGCGACACTTGGCGACGACAACATCGTCATAGCCGATGCCGCACCGCACGCCACTCACCTTATTCGCGGCCATGGAGATCCCTTCGCCCGAAGTGCAGATGACGACACCGAGATCCGCTTCTTTCGCGACGACTTTCTCCCCGACCGCTTTGCCATAAATGGGGTAATCGA
Source organism: Bacilli bacterium (assembly GCA_017450325.1). GTDB lineage: Bacteria > Bacillota_I > Bacilli_A > RFN20 > CAG-826 > Alloenteromonas. Next base: position 21,229 of record JAFSVB010000080.1, read on the forward strand.
CCGAGGCCTTGGAATAGCACCCAAGATCGAGAACGCCGAACCCCATATCGAGGAGATGGAGTCGGATTGCTTCCTTGTAATCATAGCCGCCATGGTCGCATCCGATGGCGATCGTTTTCTTCGAATTTCGATACACGCCCTCCACTTTTTCAAAAGGAAGGGAGCCCTGGCGGATTAATTTCGGCGCGCCTTTTCCCGTGAGGTCGACGATGGTCGAAGGAACGTTGGAGGACGTCTCTCCGCGCACGATGACCGAAGCGCGGGAGGAGAAGATTTCGCAGGCTTGCTCAAAATCTTTTGCGGGAGCTTGCCCAGACATGTTCGCTGAAGAGACGAGCAGCGGCTCACCGACCTTCTCGATGAGAGTGAGGGCTTCTGGGCTATTAGGAACGCGCACGCCGATGACGCCCGTACCAAGGTCAATCGTATGAGGAACGCCTTTTCTAGCGCGAAGTAACAACGTGAGTTCGCCAGGCATCAGTTCATTTAAAACGGCGGCTATGCCGACGTCGATCTCGCAGTATTGCGCAACCGTTCCCATATCCGCGCACATTAGGGTAAACGGCTTTTCCGCAGGTCTGCCTTTTGCTTCGCGAAGCGCATTGTATGCCTCCTCGCTTGAAGCGATGCAGGCGATTCCGTAAACCGTTTCCGTAGGAAAGAGAACGACTTCACCGCGTTTTAATGCGTCGATGGCGGTCTGCGTATCTGACCAGTCTATTATCTTTGCTTCCATGGAGATCCTCCCCCTCATTTGCAGAATACGAACAAGAATCTGGTAAGGCCATTCAGGTCTTTCATGAATTCGTATTCGTAGTCCTCGAGGTATTTATTCATCAAGTCCGTTAGATAACCCTCGAGGTCATACCCGATCTCAAAGGCCATGAATAACGTGCCTTTCTTAACTTTCTTATAATCGCGGAAAATATCCTCATAGACGGAATTCTCTATCGTGAGGTAAAGCGCTTCTTCGGGCTCATAACGTTTCACTGAATCCTGAACTTCGTCCTTGTTGAGGATATAAGGCGGGTTCGAGATGATGATATCGAGGTTCATCTTCGCCTCGATGTACGGGGTGAGGCTCTTGCCCTGAAGGAGGTTTGCGCGGACGTTATGCTCCTGCACGTTTTTCTTCGCGACTTCTAAGGCTGCGGAAGACATATCCGACCCTACAAGAAGCCAATTGGGGAACATGGACCGCAATGCGCATAAGATCGCGCCGGACCCCGTGCCGATATCCGCGCAGACGAGGTAATTGCGCGGGTCATAGTAATCCAAGATCTTTTCCGAGAGGTTCGCGACGAGTTCCTCCGTCTCCATCCGCGGGATCAAAACGCGGGGATCTACATAGATTTTCGTGTGCAAAAACGTGGCTTCGTTAATCACGTATTCTACGGGCATTCCTTGCAATAACTTTGCAAAATCCGCCTCAAATTGTTCGATTTTCGTAAATTCGTCGTCTTTATGATAAAGGGTATCGATGGGCTCTAAGTACCCCATTTCATGAGCGATCAGGACACGGATATCCTGCGAGGTGACGCCAGACTCCTTGCCCGAGTTCATCGCGTTTAGATAGACGTCGTAGATCTTAGGCATTGGCGCCGCCTTCTTCCTCGAGTAGCTTTTGTTCTTGGTCGAAGTGGATGAGCGCTTCGATCACACCGTCGAGCTCGCCTTCCATGATGCGGTCGAGCTGGTTGACGGAATAGCCGACGCGGTGATCGGTCACGCGGTTCTGAGGATAGTTATACGTGCGGATTTTCTCCGAGCGTTCGCCCGTGCCAACTTTTAGTTTCCGCTCCGTCGCGCGCTTCGCATCTTCTTGTTCTTGGAAGAAGGCGAAGACCTTCGCGCGGATCATCTGCATGGCGATTTCCTTGTTTTGAAGTTGTGCCTTCTCGGTTTGGCAAGCCGCGACGATGCCCGTGGGCAAGTGGGTGATGCGGACGGCCGATTCGGTCTTGTTGACGTTTTGTCCGCCTGCGCCTTGGGAATGATACGTATCGATTTTTAAGTCCGAAGGATTGATTTGGACGTCGACTTCCTTCGCTTCAGGCATCACAAGAACCGTCGCGGTCGAGGTGTGGATGCGCCCGCTGGCCTCGGTCTTTGGGACGCGCTGCACGCGGTGGGCGCCGGATTCGAACTTCAGCTTCGAATAAACGGAATCGCCCTTGATAAGGAACGAAACGCTCGCGTAGCCGCCAGAAGCGCCTAAGGAAGCGTCGAGGAATTGGATTTTCCAGCCTTGCTTTTCCGCGTATTTGGAATACATGCGAACAAGGTCGCCAGCGAAGATATTGGCTTCATCGCCGCCGACTGCGCCGCGGATTTCGACGATGATGTTCTTGTCATCGTTGGGATCCTTTGGAAGCAGGATGATCTTGAACTGCTCTTCGAGACTTTCAATCTTCTCTTGGGCCTCGCGCCTGGTTTCCTTCGCGAATTCCGCGAGCTCGGGATCACCAGAGTTTTCCATCTCAAAAGAATCGGCGATGTCCTGTTCGGCCTTTAAATATATAAGATAGGCTTCATAAGCCTCACGAAGGTTCGACTGTTCCTTCGTCATTTTCGTGAATGTCGCAAGGTCGTTCGTCGCGTCTTCTTTGCTTAGCTCCGCCTCCAATTGCAGATAACGTGTTTTCGTGGCTTCGAGCCGTTTTCTCATTGAATCTTCCATATTCAGACCTACCGGAGCGATTATAACATTGTGCGCACGAGTAGAAAACGGCAACTAATCTATGATTAGACCCTAGGAAGAAGGGCGCGGGACGGCTATAATTCAAGTTAATGGCATACAAAGCGCTCTATAACAAATACCGCCCTACCACTTTCGAAGAAGTGGCGGGCCAGCGTTCCATCGTCCGCACGATGCGGAACGCGATCGAAAACAACAAGATTGCTCACGCATATCTTTTCTGCGGGCCCCGCGGAACGGGCAAAACCTCCATGGCGAGGCTCTTTGCCAAGGCGTTGAACTGCGAGGAAGGCGTCGGGCATCAGTGCAACCGCTGCTCCAACTGTCTGGCGATGAACGCGGGTTCCCACCCAGACGTCATCGAAATCGACGCCGCGAGCAACAATGGCGTTGAGCAGGTTCGCGACCTCATCGACAAGGTCCGTTACGCCCCCATCAAAGGAAAGTACAAGATCTACATCATCGACGAAGTCCATATGATGTCCGCCGGCGCTTTCAACGCGTTGCTAAAGACGCTTGAAGAACCGCCCGAACACGTGATTTTCATCCTCGCGACCACCGAACCGTTCAAAGTCCTTCCGACCATCGTTTCCCGTTGCCAGCGTTATGACTTCGGCAAAATTGAGCCTAAGGACATCAAGGATAAGCTCACGTGGATCCTTAGCCGCGAAGGCGTTCCCTATGAGGACGCCGCCCTCGACGCCGTCGTCGATTTGGCGGATGGGGGTATGCGCGACGCGCTTTCCATCCTCGACCAAGCCCTCGCATATGGCGGCAACCAGCTTCGTGAAAAAGACGTCCTCGACGTATTCGGCCTTACCTCCAGCGCGCAGAAATGCCGCTTGCTGAACCTGATCGCTGAAGGCTCTGTCAGCCCCGTTCTCTCCCTCGCGGAAGAATTCCTGACCTCGGGAATCGATATCAAGCGCCTCATCCAGTCCCTTCTCGATATCCTCAAAGACTGCCTGGTCTACCTAAAGACCGGGAAAGCCGAGTTGCTCCAAGCCGCTTCGGCCAAGGAGATCGAAAGCCTCATCGGCGGCATCGATGACGTACGAGCAAACGAGATGATCGATATCCTCATCAAATGCCAAGCCGATTCCAAAACCGTGGGGAATTTGCGCTCCTTATTCGAATTGACATTGCTGCGCATGACTTCCTTATTTGGTGGAGATTCCCCTGCAAAACCCACGCCAATTCAGCGCGTCGCCCCTGCGCCAGCACCTGCTCCAACCGTAAGGCCAGCGCCCGTGCCCGTGCCAAGGTCTGAGCCAAAGCCCGAGCCCAAACCCGAGCCGAAGCCCGAGCCTGTCGCACCTGCGCCTGTGGAATTCGCACCCGCGAACAATCAAAAGCCTGTCGATGAACCCTTGTTCGAGCCTAAAGAAGAGGCGCCCCAAGGAATCTATACCGGAACGACACCGCCCGACTGGCTGCTTGACGAGGAGGCACCTAAGCCTGCGCCGAAGCCGATTATGCCAGAGCCAAAGCCCGAGCCCAAACCCGAGCCCAAGAAGCCCGCCGCTCCGATATTCGCCCCCGAAGAGCCGAAAGAGAAGAAACAAGAAGCCCCTGCTTCCCCCTCTCTCGGCGTCATGGTGACCGAAGGGACTCCGCTCGTGCTCGATGACCAAACCATTCTCGACATCATGGTCCTCGGCCCGAAGTACAAGCCGCAACGCCAAGCCCTCTTTGAGAGGTGGAGCGAGATCGGCGAACTGCGCTACGACCCAAAAGTCGGCGCCCTTGCCGCGCTGCTTGAGAAGGGGAGGCCGTTCTGCCTCTGCTCAGAAGCGTTGTTGATTAACTTCAACTTCCCGCGCCAGCGCGAATACGCGAACCTCGCGGAGAACCAGAAAGCCATCTCCGACCTCGTCGCGACGATCCTTGGCCGCAACGTCTTCGTCTATGGCCTCGACCGCAACGACTCCAACCGTTGCCAAAAGAATTACTACGCCCTCAAGCAAATCGATAAGTTGCCAAAGCCCGAGGACGTCGTCCTGAACTTACCAAAGAGGAGGTAATAACCCATGAACCAAATGCAACAAATGCTCGCCAACGCCCAAAGGATGCAGCGCGAGCTCGCCAAGGCCCACGCCGCCTTAGCCGAGAAGGAATTCAAAGTCTCCAAAAACGGCATGGTGGAGCTCACCATGCTCGGCAACCGCACCGTGAAGGAACTTGTCATCGACAAAGATGCCTTGGATCCTGAAAACGGCGAAATGCTTTCCGAGACCATCGCCCTCGCCTTGAACGAAGCTTTGGAAGCCATTCAGAAAGAAAGCGACGCGGTTGAGGAGAAGATCACCGGTAGGACCGGGCTGTTCTAATGAAGGAACTTCCAACCTACACGGCGCTCGTTGATTCTTTTCGCAAGCTCCCCGGCATCGGCACCCGTTCCGCAGAACGCATGGCCAACGCCGTGCTCGAGCTACGGAAAGAAGATGCTTTGGAATTCGCTCACGCCATCGAAAGCGCGAAGACGAAGGTCCATAAATGCCCGCGCTGCGGACTCTACACGGAAGAAGAAATATGCGAGGTTTGCGAGGATAATTCCAGAAACCATGACATTTGCCTCGTCGTCGTAAGCCCTAAAGACGCCGTCGCATTTGAAGCCGTCAGCAATTTCCGCGGCATATACCATGTGCTTGGCGGTTTGCTCTCGCCCGCAAAAGGCATCGGTCCCGAATCGTTGAATATCGAGACCCTGAAATCGAGAATCAAAGAAGAATCCATCAAAGAAGTCATCGTCGCGACCTCCCCGACGCTTGAGGGGGAGACGACCGCGCTGTTCCTCGCGAAAATCCTCGAACCCCTGCAAGTGTCGGTCTCGAGGCTAGGATATGGCCTGCCGGCGGGCTCGTCTTTGGAATACGCCGACCCATTAACGCTCTCGCGAGCGCTGGAAGGGAGAAAGAAACTATGAGTTTGTTCGTTACCTTTGAAGGTGGCGAGGGTTCTGGCAAGTCCTCGGCACTAAAGCTTTTGGATGAGCGCCTGCGCACCGAGGGCTTTCAAACCGTCCTGACCCGCGAGCCGGGCGGCACCCCCATCGCCGAGCAGATCCGCAACGTCATCCTCGACAAGGGCAATACCAAGATGGATGCCCGCACGGAGGCGCTTCTTTACGCCGCCTCGCGCCGTCAGCACCTTGTGGAGAAAGTCTGGCCCGCCATTAAGGAAGGGAAAATCGTCCTCTGCGACCGTTATTTGGACTCCTCTCTTGCCTACCAGGGCGGCGCGCGTGGCCTTGGGATCGATAACGTCCTTAACGTGAATCTTTTCGCGACCGAAGGCACGTTCCCCGACATTACGTTGCTTTTCGACATCGAACCGGAACTTGGCCTGGAACGCATCGCAAAGAATGCGTCGCGCGAAGTCAACCGCCTCGACCTTGAGAAAATCGACTTTCACCGCGGCGTCCGCAAGACGTTCTTGGAACTCGCGAAGCGTTACCCCGACCGCTACGTCATCATCGACGCGTCGCAAACCCTCGATAAAGTCGTCGAGGACGCCTATCGTGCCATCAAAGCGAGGATGAAATAACCCCATGGGTCTGGCCAATTACTTAAAAGAAAGACAACCGCTCGTCACGAAGTCTTTTTGCTATGGCCTGACCCACGATCAGCTCGCCCACGCCTATCTCCTCACGGGCGAAAGCGGAACCCCTTTAAAGGAAACCGCCCTGCTCCTTGCCAAATCCATCCTCTGCGACCATCCAAACCCCCTCGCAGACGAGGAATGCGTCACCTGTCAACGCATCGATCGCGACGAATACCCGGACTTCATCTTTCTTAACGGCGAAGAAGATTCCATTAAGAAGGAGGAGATTAAGGACACCCTAACCCTCTTCCAAAAGACGCCACTCGAACGAAAAGGAATCATGATTTACGTCATTCACCTCGTCGAGAATATGACGCCCGAAGCCGTGAACTCTTTGCTGAAGTTCCTTGAGGAGCCTAGCCCCTCCACCTACGCCATTCTCACGACACAAAACGAAGACAAGGTATTGCCCACGATTATCTCCCGCTGCGAAAAGCTCCGCCTCATTTTGACGCCGCGAAAGGAAGTCTATAACGAGGCCCTTTCCCTTGGCGTATCCCAAGAAGACGCGGAAATCCTTTCCTTCTTCTATAACGACGGCTCTTTGCTACAAGCCGCAAGCCAAGGGGAAGATTATCAGAAGATTAAAATCGCGGCCGTCGATGCGGTCGACGCCCTTGCAAGAAGCCAGCATTTCGCGCGCTTCATTTTTGAAAAAGACGTCACTCCGTTGCTAAATTCTAAGCAAAACGCACGTTTTTTCTTCGATTTATTAACTTTATTCTTTCAGGACATCGTCGCCTACAAGGGCGGAAACCCCATTTCGTTGACGAGCTATGATAAGATAATACAGGAGGCATCCAAGAAACTGCCTCATGTTGAAAACTCCCTTCTCTCCATCATGACGCTCCGAGGGGAGATCGAACTGAATATTCGAATCGGGCTTATTTTGGCCCATCTAGTGAACGTCCTTACCAAGGAGTAGCCCCATATGGAACCTGAAACCAGTGGATATTATTTAGGAATTAAATTCCAGGGCTCGGAGAAGAGCTATTACTTTTCCTGCCCGAGCAACGATTTCGCCTTAGGCGACCTCGTCATCGTCATGACGGCGGCGGGCATCGAAGCGGGCATCGTTTCAGCTTTGCCCGTCTCCTTAGCCAAATACACCTCGACTCTTGAGCTTAAGCCGATTCTTCGCAAGGCGGATGAACGCGATATCCGCGATTATAAGCGGAACCTCGAAGACGCCAAGCGCGCCATGGCCATCACGCGCAAGGAAGTGGCTGCCCTCAGCCTTTCCATGGACCTCATCGATGCCTATTACACGATCGATGGATCCAAAATCACGATTACCTATACCTCCAGCGAAAAGCGCGTCGATTTCCGCGAATTGCTTAAGGTGCTCGCCCCACAGCTTGGCTGCCGCATCGAGCTAAGGCAAATCGCGTCGCGCGATAAGGCCAAGATGATCGGCGGCCTTGGAATCTGTGGGCTACCTCTATGCTGCTCGACTTTCCTGACCCAGTTTGAAGGCATTTCCATCCAGCGCGCCAAGAACCAGATGCTCACGTTGAACATCCCCAAGCTCTCGGGCCCTTGCGGCAAGCTCATCTGCTGCTTAACCTACGAAGACGAAGCCTATACGGCCGCGAAGAAAGAGTTCCCGCGCATCGGCGAGACCATTAAGCTCGAAGAAGGCGTCTATGCCGTCGATTCATACAACATCCTCTCGAAGACGATTCGCGTCGCCAACTCCACGCGCAGCGATTACAAAACCTATAGTCTCGAAGACTACCGCGCCATTCAAAACGGCACCTATGTCCGCCGCGTCGAAATCGTTAAAGCCGAGGAAGCGGAGCTCCCCTCCTTCAATATCAAACCGGCGCGCGAACATAACGAAAATCCCCGCAAACCAGAGCAAAAGAACCAAAAACAGCAAAGAAATGACGGCAAAAACCGCCCGAACGCTCAAAATAACCCGCAAAACGGCCAGCAAAATAAAAAACCGCAGCAAAAACCCAATAATCGCAACGGAAATCAGCAGCAGAAAGGGAATAACGAGCAGCGTGGCAACAACCAACCTCGCCCGCAGCATGGTAACCCGAATCGCCGCGACCAGAACGGCCAGAGGCAAAACAACAACCAGAATCAGCGGCCGAACCCGCAGAAGCCTCCTCGTCAAGCCGACCAGCGCCCCGCAAACGCTGAAGGCCAGCAGAATCAAGAGCAGCGTCGCAACAACCATAACCATCGCAATCACCACCATCGCCGCGGCAACGGCGGAGGCAACCGCGGAGGAGAGGGCGGCGCCCAATGACTTCGCGCGAGCTTAACTTCGAGGGCCCTTCCCCCATTCTCTACCTGATCGCCACACCGATCGGCAACCGCTCCGAGATGACCCCGCGCGCCTTGGAAATCCTCAAAGATACGGACTACATCGCCGCGGAAGATACGCGCAATTCCGGCCAATTGATGGCCTATTTCGGCATTGATAAGCCTTTTATTTCCTGCCATGAGCATAACGAAGAAGAAGCGGGCACGCGCATTGTGACGCTCTTGCAGCAAGGCAAGAAGGTCTGCTATATGTCCGACGCGGGCTATCCCTGCTTGTCCGATCCAGGGCAACGCCTCGTAGCGCGTTGTTTAGACCAAGGGATAAAAGTATCGGTAACTTCCGGCCCTAGCGCCGCCATAAACGCCTTAACATGCTCTGGCCTTAGCTCAACCCACTTCCATTTTGAAGGCTTCCTGCCTGCAAAAGAATCCGAGCGCATCGCGCGCCTTAATGCCCTTGCATCCAACGAAGACACTCTCATCTTCTATGAATCGCCCCACCGCATCTTTAAGACGCTGCTATCCATGGCGGCGACTCTTGGGGATCGCAAGGCCGTCATCGCGCGGGAGCTCACGAAATCCCACGAGGAATTCATCCGTGGCACGCTGGCGGAACTATGCCTCCTCCCCGAGGAATCCCTTCGCGGCGAGATGGTGATTGTCATCGAGGGCGCCTCCAAAAAGAAAGCCGTCCTCTCCGATACGGAAATCGCCCTAGCGCTTCGCGAGGAATTCGATTGGGGACGGACGCCAAAAGAAGCCATTAAAAACGTCTCCGCGAATAACGGGTTGCCTAAGAATAAGGTATACGAAGTCTATTTAGAGAACTTCAAGCGCGACTAGGATCGATCTCGGTCGCGTTTTTCTTTTTGCGGATGGCCAAAGCAAATCCTAGGGACGCATAACCGACATAGAGGACGACGCCTAATGTCCATAAGCCAACGCCTGCAAGGCCAAAGGGCGTCACGTAACGAAGCTCATAGGAAATCGTCTGCGCCTTCCCGTTTTCGTCGAGCGAGGCGGGCGCGATAAATCCGACAAGACCGCCGCTAAGCTTGAGCATCGTGCAGTCTTTCTTCTTGCCGTCTGGCATCTTCGCGGTCGCTTTCCAGCCCTTATCGAAGCCAAGCTGCGTCAATACGATGCGTTCTTGGTCATAGGCCGTCTGGAAGCGGAAAAGATTGACGCCCGTCTCGACGTTTTGCAGCGAGTCCGACTTCCTTTGCCGTTCTTCCTGCTCGATTTTTGAGCGTTCCGTGACCGTCAGGTACATGTTGCGCGTATTGACGGATGCCGCCTCCGCTTGCGAGGAGCCGTAGCAAAGAACGACGTATTTGACCAAGCCGTCCGCGTAAAGGCCATAGGTGCAGGACCCCCAGTTGTATTTATCCGCCCTCGCGGCGTTTTGGAGCAAATGGTGGTCGAAAGACAAGGCGACATTCTCTTCGACGATATGGCCTTCGTCATCTACGCGGTCGCCGATGACGTAAACCCTCGGCGCACCGACGTTGCGATTGTTATAGGACGTCGGGGCATAGAAGCGCATTTCGAGATAGCATCCGCGAGGGTCTTCGTTGAGATAAGTGCCTGTGCTGCTTCTAAAGCAGAGTTTTCCATAATCGAGCTTCATCAAGAAGTTGCCCGTCTTCTCCACCGGTCCAAGGACGTGGTGATTGAGGAAATAGCCGAGGCCTTCCGAATAATAATCCGCCCGCGTATCGCCGAAGATCTGGTCATACCATGGCTTTTCCGTCGTCGATCCTTCGGGAATATAGGAACTCCTAGTCTCATAGTATTCGGCTTTTAGGCCGTTCCCGTCGTATAGGCGTTTAATGCCCGTGTTCGCATAAAGAAGGCTGTCGCCCGTGACATATGGGGTTTGGGCTTGGATCTGAATCGATTCGGGCAAGGTTGCGTCATCCTCCACAATTGCGCCGTGGAGCTCGGTATATTGGGCGAATTGTAGCTGGTCAAAAGAGGCGGTATCGCCATGGTTGCCGAAGAAGGAGGTCGCATAATTGCTGCCTTCTTTATGGCCGATGCGGTAGATGCGCTCTGAATCGGAAGGGATGGCAAAGCCGAGCTGTGGCAAGGAGTCCTCGCTGCGGCGATAGACGCGGTAATAATCGCGATTGGTCGTGGCTTCCGTTAACTCCTCGCAACCAAACGGAACGTTCGCGGGGAGGAAGACGGACGAACCGTCGGGATTTTTCCAGTTGAAGTAATTATTCTCGACGACGTAATAGCGCATCCCAAGAACCGTGTCCGTCGCATAGCGCTTATGTTTGTATAAGCCTGACCAACTAGGGTTATAGAATTGTTCCTCGTCATAGGTCGTACCCGTATCACCGACGTGCTTAATGTGGTGCATCAAGGCGAAATCCTCGACGTCGAAGTTCATCAGCGAGTGGAACTGCGCCGCCCCGTTTAATCCAAGGACGTTATGGCCATAGTTATCTCCGCGGGTCGAATCCATGTGGACGCGATAAAACGAGTGGTCTCCGGACTTGATGTTGTCCGCGATTCTTTGCGACGTCTGGAGGGTTCCTTGGCCGCCCATAAAGCTATATTGATACGACCAGACGCCGTTGAAGACATAGGAGAGGTTGCCCATGACGACCGATTCCACGGCGACGAGGCCAAACAAAGCGAATTTCGTCCACTTCTTGCGGTGCCCGATGCAAAGCAATAGGCCTTCCATGACGACGAATACCAGCTGGTAATAGAAATACCAGGCGGTCGTGACATGGTTATAGACTTCGCTCGCGGTATGGTAGGTGGTCTGCCAGTAGGTCGTCCCGTTGACGTTGTAGGTGGCGCGCGTGAATTCTTTCCCCGCGAGGGTCGCTTCGATAAAGTAGAAGGTGAAGATGGTCATCCCCAAGGCGATCACCGTCGAGGCAAAGGGAATGAACTTAGGCTCTTCCTTCCGCTGGTCGAAGGCCCAGCAGCAGTAATAGACGATCAGGGGCACCAAGACGATGAACCAGCGGCCATACCCGTTGCCCGTGAATGCGTAAAAGAAGAAATAACAGAAGTTCGTGAAGACGGCGAAGACGCCAAGAAGGACAGCGGCAAGATGGTTCCATTTCTGCAAACGGATGGAGTTCATCAAGGCCGCGAAAAACAAAATGACGCAGGGCGTGTAGCAAAATAACGAAGAAGTCCAAGCGTCGTAGCCGTTGCTTCGGGCGAGTGGGAGCTGCGTCCATCCGCCCGTTGGGAAGAAGAAGGAAATGAGGCCCATGAGCTCGCGGCCAGGGTTATCGCCGACCTCCTCGAAGACGAGGGTGAAGAGCCTACGGGCGTCGATAGCCTTGATGGCTTCGCGAATGGATTTGAAATAGGCGGCGCCGATGGAAGCGGAACGGCCGGACAGCAGCGATTCGCGAACGGATGGAATCAGCGAGAAAGCCGAGAACATCAGCCCCATCGCAAAACCCGCGACGCCAAGGATCATGACCTTGACGTTGGTCTTGCCATCGCGCGTTTTAATCGTCAAGAAAAAACGCCAAACCGCATAAATGACGCCGAAAATGCATAAAACGGGCACGAAGAAGAAGCAGGAAACGCCGATGCCAGCGACCCCGAGAATCAAGAAGGTCGGCTTTTGCTCGCGGATGGTCTTTTCAATGCCCCATAAGATAAGCGGGAGCATGCCGATCGGGGTCAAATATGTCGGGAAGCCTTCAAAGAAAGTCGTAAAGCCCGAAAATGCGTAGATAAGGCCGCCGAGCCTCGCCGTCCACTCACGGATGCCCATGTATTTCAAATAGCCACGCATCATGAGCCCCGCAAACGTGAGCTTTGCAAAGGTCATCAAGGCGTACATCTGGGGAATCCAAGCTCTTGGGGCGAGGTAACAGATGAACATAAACGGATCCATGAGGCCGTAGTAGGACCCAGAACCGACCATGTCCGTCCCAAGGAACGTCGACGCGTCATAAAGCGGGAAATGCCCCGTTACGAAGAACGTATGCCAAGCATCCCAATACGTGTATGCAAAGGGGATATACTGCCAAGTGTAATCCCAGTTTAGAAGCTGAGTGCCGTCGTTGGTGAAAAACGGGAAACCTGCCCAAAGCATACCGAGGAAGAAAAGGAAAATCCCATAGTAAAGCAGGCTGTCCCAGCGTAGGAGAAAGGGCAGGTGCCGACCGAGCCAATCACGGACGGGAGTCGGTTTCTTCCGTTCAGAAATCTTTGTATTTTCAACCGTTTTCTCTGCAAACATCCATTATTTTCCTTGTTTTCCGTCCCCTGATGGAGCGGCGAGACCGACGACGTCACTGACAGGAAGCGAGAAGGCGATGCCCATGCCTGCCGTGGACATACCCGCGCCTTCGTTGATGGATTCCATGACTTTATCGCGAATCGCCCGCGGAACCAAAATAAGAGCGACGTCCTTCTCGGGCGTCACGACGACGCCGAAGAATTCTTCGATTTCCTTGTTGCCCGTACCGCGCGCGGAGAAGATCGTGCCACCTGTAGCGCCTGCTCGTTTCGCGGATTCCACGACGAGGTCCGTATAGCCATGGTTCACGATACAGATAATGCATTCGTAGTTGTTATTCATGTTTCTTCCCCTTTTTCTTTGTGACGGACGTCGGCTTCTCGAACACTCTCGTATTGCTCAGCATTTTGTAAATGGAAACGCCAGCGACAGAATCCAGCGGTATCGCGTAGGCGATTCCCTTGGCCATCTTCGAAATCGCAAAGCGCTCGGCGAGCTTTTCGCGGTAGGAAGGCCAGCGGTCGGCGCGCAGGATCGAGAAGACGATTTCCTTCTTCGTCGGAGCGCGGAGATTTAGAAGCGCTTCTTTCGGAGCGGTTCCTTTGCCGTGGCAAACGAAGCAGATCGCGCACTCTTCCTCGCGGTTTAGGTTGATGATGGCCTCCGACTGATTTTCGTTCACGACCGTCGTCACGAAGAGCAACGGCCTCAAACGGTGCGTCGATTCGTAGGGCACGTAATTTTTGCTGTCACTCATAGCTCACCCTCCGAAAGCTTCGCGATGTCGAAATGGATAATCTGGTCATCGTTATCCTCAATGATACGCTTGCGGGCTCTAGCCAAGGCAATGCGAGATTGCACCTTGGATTGAAGACCGAGGGCCTGGATAACGATAATCGGCATCATCGCGACGACCGCGACGAGGCCAAAGCCGTAGGAATAAACGTCCGCTCCGCAAGAAAGCGCGAAGCCGATGCAGAAAGGCAATACGAACGTCGAGGTCATTGGACCGGAAGCGACGCCGCCGGAATCAAACGCCATGGCCGTATAGATTTTCGGCACGAGGAACGAGAGGACGAAGGCGATGATATAGCCGGGGATGATGTAATACTCTAACCCGAAGCGGAAATGGCAGCGCAGGACAGAAAGGGCGACGGCGACGCCATTAGCAAGCGCGAGCATCGCCAAAACGTTCACTTTGCGGATGCGGCCATCGGAGACCTGCTCCATCTGTGATACCAAGACGTGGACGGCGGGCTCGGCTAAGACGCCAAAGACGCCAAATAACGCACCGATACCGACGGCAACATAATGCATGACATCGGAAGTCCCAAGCATCAATCCGACCGTTTGAGCGATGGGCAGGAAGCCCCACTCGACGGCCGCTAAGAAGAGCACAAGGCCTGCATAGGTGATGATCATGCCGATGATGATGCGAATCAAATCCTTGACGGCGATGCGGATGAAGATCAGCTCGTAAACAATGAAGAAAACCAAGATGGGCACAACCGAAAGGGCGACGGAGCCCATCGTTCCAATGCTGTCGCGCAGCAGCCCTTCCCAAATGGACGAAAGGCTGGTTGCTTCGTTTGGATAGACGGAGGGAAGCCCTTTGCCTGAGGCTTTTAGAACCAGCGAAATGATGACCACGGCGAGAATGGGTCCAATGGAGCATAACGCCGTCAAACCGAAGGAATCTTCGGAGTTCTTACCGCCGCGGTTCGCGGCCATGCCAAGGCCAAAGCCGAGCAAGAACGGCACCGTCACTGGCCCCGTCGTCACGCCGCCGGAATCAAAGCAGATCGGCAGGAAGCGCGGGTCGATAAAATATAGAAGGGCAAAGCAGAGCCCGTAGAAAGCCAAGAACATGACGTTGAGGCTTTGATGGAGCGTCGTGCGGATGACGCCGACGACCAAAAATAAGCCAACGCCAATACCGATGGTCCAGATAATAATCTGCGGATTGATGCCGATTTGGCCGGAAAGGACGCTTAGATCCGGTTCGGCAATCGTCACGAGAACGCCGATGATGAACGTCATTACGATGACGAAAAAGAACTTGTTCTTCTTAACCAACGAGCCGCCGATGATGCGACCGATTTCGGTCATGGACTGCTCTGTTCCAAGATTGAATAGCGCCATCCCGACCACGATCATCCCCACGGCGACCGCGAAGGAGATCATTTGATCGTTGCTTAGCGCATAGATATCGCCGGCGGCATTCTGGAATTGGTCGGCAGGCAAGGCAAAGCGGGTGACAAGAAAGAAGACGACGATCACGAATGCGATCGGCGCCGCGGAGAAGAGGGATTCCCTGAGTTTATCGAGCCATTCTCTTCCGTCTGGGATCATCGATGCCCTCCTTTCCTGGGTTTGCTGCCGGTTCTAACGTTCCGCTTTTTGGCTATTCTAGACCCTTCTTCCTCTTTGAGGAATGGCTTGCGGGATTTCGAAGCGCTTTCTTTTGCTTCTTCTCTTTTTTGGGCATGGGTCTTGAAGAAAAGCGATTTGAAAGAATCGGGCATCGGGGTGATGAAATCGTACCGCTTGCCGCTAAGAGGGTTCGTAAAGGTCAGCTGATAGGCATGGAGCCCAAGGCGCTTCAGGGGGTCGGCGGGTTCACCGTATTTATCGTCGCCGATAACATGATGGCCGCGCGAACCGAGTTGGACGCGAATCTGGTTCTTTCGCCCTGAGGAGATATGGACATCTAGCAGCGAATAGGGCTCCTTGTAGGAGATGACTTTATAGGCCGTCGTGGAGAGCTTTCCCTCTTTTTTGTTTTTCGTTACGAAAACCAAATGAAGCTCGTTTTGCATCAAATAATCCTGCAAAACCGCCTCATCTTGTTCCATTTTCCCTTCGACAATCGCGTAATAGGCACGGGTTTCCACCGCTTCTTGCCAATGGTTTTGAAGAGCTTCGCGCACCTCGTATTTCTTCGCGAATACCAAGACGCCAGAAGTGTCTTCGTCTAAACGATGGACGACGTAGATGCGCGCTTTGGGGTTGAAGGAAGCGACATAATCGGAAATCAGTCGATAAGCCGTCTTTCCCTTTTCACGCTCGGTGGCGACGGAAAGCAGACCAGAAGGCTTGTTGATCGCGATGATGTCCTCGTCCTCATAGAGAATGGGCAAATCTTTCCGCTCGTGCTTGGCGATGCGGTTTTTAGAAACGGTGACGACGTCTTCGGGCACGAGGGGATAGTTGTATTGGGAAACGGGCACGCCGCCGACGGCGACTTGATGATGGGTGAGCAAAGACTTGATGGTCTTGCGGGGAGTGTCCGGCATCTTGAACATCAAAAACTCCATCAAGGTCGTCTCGCGGTATACCTCGAATTCCTTGATGCTGCGCGGATCGACGAGCCCCTTGTTCGGCGATGTTTTCTTTTTGTCGTTCTTATTCATAAGTCGCTCCTAAAAAGGAAAGCATCGCGGATAGCTCTCTTTCCATGATTTCGCGCCCCTTATCGTAAAGGGCGAGCAAGCGGTCCTTGTCCTTTTCGATAATGCCGACCGCAGGCGGCTCATCCGGGCGAATAATAAAGGCCGTCCCTTCTTCGAAAAGCTTTTCCATCTCGTCCATGTCTTTGTTGTAGGTCTCCGCGGAGACGCGGTAGGCGGCGTGGAACTTCGGGCAACGATGGTAGAGCATCCGAGCGAGGATTCTCTTACCTTTCCCGACGGTCTTCTTTCGATAACCTTTGGGTCTAGTTTGGACGATGACGATTTTGGAGATGCCGTCTTCGAGCGGTTTCCGAAAAGGCGTGGCGTCCACGACGCCGCCATCGAGGTATTTTCTTCCCTCGACATCAACGGGACGAGAGATCAGAGGGAGAGAAGAGGAGGCGGCAAGCGCTTTGTAGAACTCCTTGCACTGCCCTTTCTTGAAATAGGTGGCCGTCCCTTCTTTGATATCGGTCGTCGCGCAGAGAAACTCGATGGATGAAGAGTTATAACGGCCGGTATTAAAGGGGTATTTTGCCTTGGGGACAGTATGGAAAAGATAAGTGAAATTAAACGCGGTCCCGCGGAAGATCACATTGCCAAAGGAAACGAATTTCGGGTCGTGCATGAGCTCCGTGGTAACGTATTTGCTTCGCCCCACGTCTCCCGAGACATAATTCACGGCGTTTAATGCGCCGGCGGAAGTGCCGATGACATAAGGGAAAAAGACACCGTGCTCCATCAGCACGTCAAGCACGCCGGCGGTAAAAGCGCCGCGGCTTCCCCCGCCTTGCAGGACCAGAGCAGAATCTAAAGGTAAACGCGTCTTTCTCATTACTATGTAATGGTATCTTCCTTGATAGAAAACCTCAAAACAATTCCGCTAAAAGCGGACATTTGCAATTCGATAGACGTTTATTTCCCATCAGCTTTGCGAAAGAAAGCATCGATAGCGTCATTCACGCGGATGGACTCTGGATGGCGGAACTCCGTGATGTTATGGACATGGTCGACAAGTTTGTCGTCGTCCTCGATGAACAAGAATGTGCAGGTTTTCTCGTTTCTCTTCGACTCGCTTGCAAGATCAAAGCTTTCTTGTTTGAGGAAGTCACGGACGCACGAGGAGACAAAGACGGGAATATCCAATTCCGCATAATGCGCTCGGACGTCCAGTAACTTCAAATAATCCTCGTCTTGATAACGGGGACCGAACATCAGTCGTTTTGCCCCAGCCGTCATCGAGGAGCCACCAACGGCGCGTCTAAAATCGAAAACAGGGCAGCATACCGCGATGGCTTTGAAGGAAATTCCATTTAAATAAAGGCCGTTTTGCGCGGATAAATCTTTATTTGCAGCGATTTCTGCAATAAATAACGCAAAGTGGCCTCCCGCGGAATCGCCGGTAATAAATGCATGCTCGAGATTTAGATTAAGCTCTTTTTCGTGGTCTTTAATGTACTGGATTTGGCGGACGAGCGTGCGCACTTGGCCAAGGCAGTCCCGTTTCCCGTCGTTCTTTTCATAGTCGAGCAAAACGACGTCATAGCCTTTCTCAAGAAGAACGCTGGCGAATCCAAAGTTGTTCTTACGGTCACCATAGATATAAGCGCCGCCATGAATGTCAAAGACCGTTTTGCCAAGGCGTTTATCTTTTGGGGCATAGAATACGTCAAAGCAATGATAGAAATTGCCCTCGCCGATGGCATCGACGTCCAAAACATGTTCGTACTGATCGATCGAAGGCCAGCTGCGCATCCGCTTGCGGTCCATCTTGGCCACAAAGTAAAAAGCGATCTTTAGTGCTGTCTTTCCGATTTTCATACGTTTAGCCCAAAGTGGCGAAGGCCCTCAACGAGACCGTCTTCCGCAATCGGCGGGCATACGTAGTCCGCTGCCGCCTTAACTTCATCGCGCCCATTGCCAACGCAGACCAACACCGCGCTTTCGCCCATGGAGATGTCCTGAAAATCATCGCCAAAGCCAAGGGCCTCTTCTCTTTGAAGTCCGAGTTCACGCATGATCGCGGCGATGCCATCCCCCTTCTTATGTTCTTCACCCGCGATATCGACGCCGCATGGATGGAAACGGTAATAAACGAGACTAGGCAAGGCCGCGTGGAACTGTTCGTCGTATTCCTCGGGGCAGAACAAAAGCGTTCCCGTGACTTTTTGCCCCGAATAAGGGTGAACGGGCGGAGTGATGTCGGTATAGGTGCCGTGATAGTGATCGAGGAACGTATTGCCCGGGGCGATAAGAAAGCGGCTTCTCGCGGTCACGAGCTCCATCGTGAGACTATTTTTCTTTGCGATATGAACAAGTGTGCGTATAGCCTTTTGGTCCATGGCCAGGAGACGAAGCGTGCGGTTTCCTAGCGTCGCATAGGCGCCCGCATTGGCGATGACGCCGTTCCAGCGTATCCCTAAGTCGAAGACGCCAAAATCCTTCATGCTCGCATATGGGCGTGCCGAGCAAAGGAAGACCTTAACTCCTTGCGACTGAATCTTTTTGATCGCCTCGATGCCTGAGGGAATGTAGCGCCGCTGCTGCCAGTCATAGAGTGTGTTATCGACGTCAAAGAAAGCCGCCTTAATCATGCTCGCCCCCTTCAAACTTCAGTAGTGCGTTCACTTCCCGCATCTTTGCCTTATCGACTTTGACGACCTTGCGGTCATAGGTGATGAGGCCATTCGTCTCTTCTTCGACGTCGCTTAGCTGCGTCAAAACAATCGCAGAAAGCCCTTCTTTTATTTTCGGCAAAATTTCCGTTTTGTAACATTTTATGAGGGCTTTGCAGAGTTTATCGGTAGAACTGAAGTATTTATACACGGTTTTCTTTGTATGGTCGCAATGCCCTTCGACGATGCAGGAATACGCCCCGAATTCAGATAGGAGCATGATGCGCTTATGGTCGTTTTTCATCCGCACCTTGCGGAAATAGATGTGGCGGGAATAGAAGTCGCCGTTGCCTTGATCGAACCAGCCGGAGTTCGCGTCCAGAAGGCGCGTCGGGTCAAGCCGCTGCAATTCGCCTGCAAGACGCACGGAGTCAAACTGGCCCCAGCCCTCGTTGAAAAGCGTCCACGCGGCGATGGAGGGAACGTTGTATAGCCGGTCGACGACCAGAGGGAGTTCTTTCTCAAAGAAGTCGCGGCTTTCCTTGCTCGCCCTGCCAAACAGGGGGAAGCGAACCGTATCGTCAAAATGGAACGTAAAGAATGGGGCAGCCCAAAGCAGAATCTTCTTAGGATGCCGCCCTCCGTTGATGAAGTCCTGCATGACGATAAGCCCGAGGCGATCGCAATGATAATACCAGCGCATGCACTCGATCTTGATGTGCTTGCGCGCCATGTTGAAGCCCATTTCCTTCAATAGCTTAACGTCTCCGCTTAACGCAGCATCGGACGCAGCCGTCAGGCCGCCATCGGAGAAATAGCCTTGGTCGAGGACGCCGCTAAGGAAATAAGGCTTATTGTTCAGTCCAAATACCTTGTGGCCTTCGTGCTCGACGACCGAGAACTTGCGCATGGCAAAATAACTGCTGACTTCGTCCTCGTTGACGCGAACCTTTAAATCGTAAAGGTTGGGGTGCTCGGGCGACCATTCGCGGAAATGAGACGATAAATCGAGGACGAGCCTGCCATCCTTATCGAAGCTCCCCTCCGCTACTTTTTTACTGCCAAAGAAGACTTCGACGCATGAAGTTTCGCGTTTTCCCTCGAAGGTCAGGTCAATCTGCACCTTCTTCTCGTCGAAAAGAGGCGTGATGCGGAACGATTGGATGACTTGTTTCGGGACGGATTCTAGCCAAACGGTCCCCCAAATGCCACTGGTAGCGGTGTACCAGATGCCTCCGGGTTTTGCCGATTGCTTGCCACGGGGATATACGACGGACATCGTATCGTCGCGCACATCGACGAGGAGTTCGTTTTGGCCAGGCCTCAGTTCCATGCAATCGAAGGTAAAGGGCAAAAAGCCGCCTTCGTGATGGCCGATCTTCACGCCGTTAAGATAGACGTCAGCAACTTGGTCGACGGCTTCGAAATGCAGAAGCACGCGGCCTTTGTTGAAATCCGCCGGCAATTCGAAGTAGCGGCGGTAATGCATGACTTGATTCGGCGAAACGTGCTTGTGCACGCCCGAAAGCTCCGTCTCCACGGCAAACGGGACGACAATGTCCTCCGGATAAACGGAGTGGTTCTGCGGGTCCTCGTCCAGTGCAAAGTCCCATACCCCATTCAAGCATAGATAAGACTCCCGCTGGAACTGCGGGGTTGGGTATTCGCTGCGGGGGCAAGAAACGTCCAGTTTTTTTCCTTCGCTCGTCAACATGTTCATATTGTACCAGCCAAAGCGAAAAATGAGGATTTTCTTGTAAGAAAATATGGTCACTGTCTAGGGAACAAACTAAGATAGACCCGAGGCAAGAACATGGCTTCCCTTATCACGGCAATCGGCATAACCAAGCGATATGGACGCGGAAGCGCCGCGGTCACCGCCCTCGATGACGTCTCTTTCTCCGTGGAAAAAGGGACGGTCACCATCATCCTCGGCCCCTCGGGCGCGGGAAAGACAACCTTGCTCAATATCCTCGGCGCCATGGACGTCGCGACCTCCGGCATCCTTGCGGTCGACGGAGATAACGTTCTCGCCTATAGCGCGAAGCAGCGGTCCGCTTACCGGAGGAACAAGGTTTCCTTTGTGTTCCAAACATATAACCTACTCGCAAACTTGTCCGCTCGCGAAAATGTCGTTTTGGCTACGGAAATGAGGCGAGGGGAATGCCGCGACATTGATAAAACCATCGAGGACGTGGGTTTAAAACATCGTTTTTCCAACTATCCTTCCCAGCTATCAGGCGGCGAGCAGCAGCGCGTCTCCATCGCGCGGGCCTTGGCTAAGAACGCAGACATCCTCTTGTGTGATGAGCCTACCGGCGCCCTAGACAGCGAGACGGGCAAAATGGTACTCGCCTTGCTTTGTCGTGCCGCTAGAGACGAGGACAAGGCCGTCATCATCGTCACCCACAATTCCGCCCTTGAGCAAGTTGGCGACCACCTGATCAGGCTTAAAAACGGCAAGATCGTATCCGACCAGAAGGTCGATTGCCCGAAATCCATCGAGGAGATTGACTGGTGAAGACATCGTTTGGCAAATCCATCGTCCGAACCTACCTCGTCAACAAGGGGCGCTTTTTGGCGAACTTCCTCACGGTCTTGCTCTCGGTAGCCATCACCGCTGGATTAAGCGCCCTCCCAGAAGGGTTTTCCGCTTCGTTTTTAAAGAACTACGAAAACGCCATAACGCCAGACATCATCCTGAAGTCCAAGATGAAGACCGGCTTTGGCAACGAAGATATCGAAATCATAAAAAGCCATGAAAAAATTGAGCTTTTGCAGGAATTTTTCGTTGTTGACGCAAAAGAAGAAGACGGAACCTATAATCGTTTCTACGTCTATGACTTCGCCAGCGCCTCCATCGCTAAGCCCGTCATCACCATAGGAGAGTATCCTGCCAACCGTGGCGAGGCCATCTTCTTAACCCCTAGCCGCAAGATGGCTAAGCACCAACTCGGGGAACAATTAACGTTCACCCACGGCAACCCGTTCCTCCCTTCTTCGTTAACGCTACTAGGAGAGGCCCAATCTCCGTTATACAACTCTCAATCGAGGGAGCGCGCCGAACTAGAGGACCAAGACAACGTTCAGTATGTGGACTCCATTTTCTTCCTCGACCGCTCCACCATGCCTCGATTCTCCCAGTCCATGTTCACGGACATCTACGTCCGCCTGAATATCCCGCACGATTATTACACCAAGGGTTATCAGCAACGCGTAAACGCCATCAAAGAGGAGCTTATCGCCACATTAGGGAGCTCCCGCGTCGCAGCATTGACGCTTGAGGAAAACACCAGTTACGCCCTATTCAAGAACTATAACGATAAAATCACGCTCATTGGGTACATCTTCCCGTTCTTCTTCCTCGTCCTATGCGCACTGATCAACCACCTCGGCATAACGCGTCTTATCAAAGACGAACGCGCCGCGATTGCCGTATATGCCTCCTCGGGCGTGCCAAAGCATAAGGTCGTCTTCAAATACAGCTTTTTCATTACCCTCGCGGTGCTTGCGGGTGGGATTATCGGCTATCTTTTAGGGGCTCCATTGTTACCGTTCGCGGTCTACCCTGCTTATACGTCCGTTTTCCGAATGAACGGCTGTCCCGTCACGTTTGCCGCCCCGATCGGCTTGGTAACCATCTTCGTTTTAACGGCGATCGCCCTTGGGCTAGCCGTCTTCTCGTCCTTATCCTATTTAAAAGAGGAGCCGAGCGATCTGCTCCATGACAAGGCGCCCGTCGTTGGCAAAAGAATATGGATGGAGCGCATTCCTTTCTTGTGGAGACCGATTCCGTTCTCCTTCAAATCCACGTTCCGAAACATCTTCCGCCAGAAGAAGAACTTCGTCCTTACGACATTCGCCGTCATCGGCTCAACGCTCATCTTACTCGCGGGCTTCGCCCTCTTAAACGTCTCCAACGCGCTTACCGACCACGAGCTCTATGCCGATGTCGCTTCCTCCATGGGCCTCATATCGACGGTCTTGGTGCTTTTCGCCCTAGGGATGGCTTTCCCCACGATTTATTCCCTCGCCAGCATGAACATTGCGGACCGCAAGAGGGAGCTAGCGACTTTGAAGGTGCTTGGATATACGGATTGGCAATGCATGGGATATACCTTCCGCGAAATCATCGTCATCACGATCTTTGCCACCCTCATCGGCGTCCCCATTTCCGCATTCATTGTCGACTTCGTCTTGCGCTACCTTGAGTTTGGTTCATTGCAGGACGTGCAATGGTGGTCCTACGTCGTTACGGCAGCCTTAGAAATCGGCCTTTCCGTCGGCATTAACTTCCTTCTCTACCCGCGTATCATTGCGATCGACATCAACGATTCGCTTAAATCCATCGAATAAGGAGTCCCTATGGAAATCAAAGACATTCAAAAAGAGGTCGCCCGTCTTGGCGGCGACGCATGGATCATCGTCGACTATGAGAACAAGAACCCCGCTTTGGTGAAGATGCTCGGGGAGCGCATGCTCACGCGCAAGATCTTCCTCGTCCTCCCATCAGAAGGGAAGCCCTATCTCATCACCCACAGCATCGACACGGTCTACCTAAGCGACCCTTCCGTTATCGAGCGCTTTGACCTTCGCGTTTATAAGACCTGGGAAGAAATGCTCGCGCTTGAGCGAGAGAGCTTTTCCTCTTACAAAAAAGTCTTCATGGACGTGTCCGAAAACGGTCTTTTGCCCCGCGTTAGCCTCGCGGATTATGGTTCTGTTTCGTTTATTGAATCTCTTGGCATCGAAATTCTTTCCAGCGCGGACTTGCTCCAATTCCAAACGGCAGTCATGAACGAAAAATCCCTGCAATCTCAAATAAAAGCCTGCAAAACCGCCCTAAAAATCAAAGATGAGGCCTTTAAGGAGATCGCTCGGCGCATCCGCGAATCCGGCGTAACATCGGAACTAGAAATCCAGCAATTCATCGCCAGGCGCTTTGATGAAGAGGGAATGGTTTATGACGAGGCGCCCCTTGTGGCGATTGGCAAGAACGCGTCAAACCCGCACTACACCCCAACGGAAGAGTCTTACTCCCCGATTAAGGAAGGCGACTTGGTTTTGATTGATATGTGGGCCAAATACAAGGAGCCCGGATCCGTCTACGCAGACATCACTTGGATGGGCTACGTCGGCACCAAAGTCCCCGAAGAATACCAAAAGCGCTTCGCCATCATTCGTAACGCCCGCGACGCAGCCATCGAACTCCTTAAGCGCGAGCTCCCTCTACGTAACGTGCATGCCTACGAAGCGGATGATGCCGCGCGAAAAGTCATCGAAGAGGCGGGCTTTGGGGAATGGTTCCTCCACCGTTTGGGGCATAGCATCTATGATGACGATTCTCCGCATGGCCCTGGCGCGAACCTCGATAACTACGAATCACACGATACCCGCTTGCTCTTAGACGGGACGTCCTTTTCGGACGAACCTGGCATTTATACACCAGAATATGGCATGCGCACCGAAACAGACCTCCATATCCAAGGCAAGGAGTTGCTTGTCGTCGGCGGATTGCAAACGGAAGTTTTGCCTATCCTCGCGCTCTATTAGTCCATCAAGCGCAGCAATAACGCCTGTATTTCCGCGATTTTCTCGTTGGCATCAGCCTCGGTTTTCGCGTTCTTCACGCAATGCTCAAGGTGCGCAGATAAAACGATCGCGTTGATGCGTTTTAGGAGGGCCGTCGTCGCAAGGAGCTGGTTGGAGACATCGATGCAATAGGCGTCTTCCTCCACCATCTTGAGCAAGCCATCGATTTGTCCGCGCGCGATCTTCAGTTGGCGGGATACTTTATCGTGATCGGCTTTCATTAAGCGACCTCGATTAGCTTATAGCCGGCATCCGCGATGGCCTTTTCGTAGGCTTCGCGGGCGATTAAGTCGTCGACTTTCACGGTCGCCGTCTTCTTAGCAAGGTCGACCTTGGCGCTTTTCACGCCCGGCAATTTGCTAAGGGCCTCCTCAACATGGGCGGCGCAATGCGCACACATCATGCCTTCGACCGTTAGGGTTTGTTTCTTTCCGAACATAGTTATTCTCCTTCTTCTGTCCTTATTTTTAATAAACGGAGGCGGAGGGCGTTGAGCACGACCGTCACCGAAGAAAACGACATGGCGAGCGACCCGATCATCGGCGTCAAGACAAGGTGGGCTTGCGAGCCCGTAAACCAGTTGGGGGCGACCGAGACGCCATAGAACGCGCCGGCGGCAAGCGGAATCAGCAGAATATTATAGAAGAACGCCCACGCGAGGTTCTGCCGTACGTTGTCGACGACTTTAGTGCTGAGCTCGAATGCCCCAACGGTATCCAAAGGGTTGCTGCGCGCCAAGATGATATCGCTCGAGTCCAAAGCGATTTCCGTGCCTGCCCCGATCGCAATGCCGACATCCGCGCGTGAGAGGGCTGGGGCATCGTTGATGCCATCGCCTACGAAGGCAACTTTGTGCCCTTGCTTTTGATAACGCTCCACCACCGCGTCTTTTTCGTTGGGCAAGACCTCTGCCACGACGTCATCGATGCCGAGCTCTTTGGCAATCGCACGGGCGGTTCTTTGGTTATCGCCGGTTAAAATTGCGACTTTTTTACCGCGCTTTTGCAGCATTTTTACAGTTTTTGCAGCGGTTTTTTTGATTTCGTCGCCGATTGCAAAGACGCCGACGAGCTTCTTGTCTTTGGCCACGAATAAGACCGTATTCCCGTTTTCGCTGAGGCGGAGGAAATCCTCTTCAGCGGCAGCGATGTCGATGTGGAAGTCATTCATGAGGGCGTTGTTGCCGATGATGAGGTTCGCATTGAATACGCCCTTGCCCGGAACATTTTGAAAGCCCTCGGCGCGCTCGCTCGTAATCCCTTTGCCCGATGCGAAGCGGACGACCGCCTTCGAAAGCGGGTGTTCTGAACAAGCCTCAAGCGCAGCGCATTCCTTAAGAAGCGCATCTTCATCGCCGACATAGGCCTTCCATTCCTTGACCGTCATCTCGCCTTTGGTGAGCGTGCCCGTCTTATCAAAGAGGACAACATCGACCTCGCGGCAGCGCTCAAACGCCTCCGCCGACTTAATGAGGATACCGTTTTCCGCGCCTTTGCCCGTCCCGACCATAATGGCCACAGGCGTGGCAAGCCCTAAGGCGCAGGGGCAGGAAATCACCATCACAGAGACGGCGAGTTGCAGGCTTAGACTAACGTCTGGACGCGATGTCCCAGCAACCCCAACACCCGAGAGAATCATCCAGATAACGAAGGTTAAGAGGCTAATGCCGAGGACGACAGGCACGAATATCGAGGAGATTTTATCCGCTAAGCGCGCGATAGGAGCCTTGGATTCGCTCGCTTCCTGAACGAGCTCCACGATTTTGGAGATGGTCGTGTCTTTGCCTACGCTTTCGACTACAAAAACAAACGATCCTTCTTTGTTGATCGTGCCCGCGATGACTTTGTCTCCTTCTTTTTTATATACAGGCAAGGACTCGCCGGAAATCGCCGATTGATCGATGTTGCCATATCCGGAGATGACCGTGCCATCGACGGGAACGGACATGCCCGGCTTTACGAGGACTTTTTCTCCCTCTTGCACCTCCTCTGTCGGCACTTCAACTTCTGTTTCGTCACGAAGAACGATGGTCGTGTCTGGGGTAAGCGCCATCAAGGAGGCGATGGAAGCGGTCGTTTTGTTCGTGGCCTTGGCCTCAAAATACTTACCCATGGAAATAAAGACGGGAATCATGGCGGCAGATTCGAAATAGATGTTCATCGAATGCATCATCACCGCTTCTTTATCGTTAGAAGCGAAAGCCAGGATGAGACGAATAAAGACGTAAATGCCATAAACAATCGAAATAGAGGAGCCTAAAGCGACAAGCGTATCCATGTTCGGATGGCCCTTTAAAAGAGAACGGAAGCCCGAGGAATAGTGATGGAAATTGAGGACGACAATCGGAACGAGGAAAAGAATCTGCGCCGTTACGTTTAAAAGAGATATCAGCATCATGTATTCGCTGTTGTCGATCGCATCCATGATCGGCGGGATCATCGGGCCCATGGAAAAGACCATCAAGCCGAGCAATAAACCTAGGGAAATGAGGAGCTTGTTCCTTGTTTTCTTAAGGGCCTCTTGCCGTCTTTGCTGAATCTTCCGGATGGACTCGTTCACGTAAACGGAGCAACCATAGCCCGCGCTGGAAACGGCGTGGATAATCTCCTCGTCGCCCGTTTTTTCGTCATCGAATTCGACGACCATGTTCTTCCCAAGCAAAGATACGTTCACTTCTTCAACGCCGTCGATGTTCTTGACCGCGCGTTGGACGTTGGCTTGGCATGCGGCGCACATCATGCCGCTCACTTCGTATTTCTTTTTCATCTGCATACCCCCGGGGGGTATCTATATCTTAACGGTTGCGCGCTTCAGTTCAAACATTTTGCTCCCAAGAGGAAAAGGGCCACGACGGCCTTTGAGGCTGCCATGACCCTTTTCGGGGAGGAAAGAAACTGCTTATTGGATCGCGATGCGCGTAGGCTTCGCTTCTTCGGGCTGGACTTTGGGGGCGACGACGCTCAGGATGCCATCTTTGTAAGAGGCGGTGATGGCCTTCTCGTCGACTTCGCCAAGGTAGTACTGGCGGGATACCTCGCCATAGAACCTCTCGCGGCGGAGGAGCTTGAATTCGTCTTCCTCCTTCTCCTCGGACTTAACGCCGACGGTCAGATAACCATCTTTGAAGTCGAGGGAGATGTTTTCCTTCGTAAACCCAGGCATCTCGATGTCGAGACGGTAGGCTTTTTCGGATTCGTAGACGTTCGTCTTCATGTTGAGGCGGCCATAGTTATTGCCTTCTTTGCCAAAGAAAGCATCGAAGAACGGGTCGAGATAAGAGTTGGTATTGCAATTGGTGTAGATCATAGTAAGTCTCCTTTTCGCTTTCGCGTTTTAGCACTCTCGTTTCCTAAGTGCTAACCATACTATAAACCCATTTTTAGCAGTGTCAATAGCCGAGTGCTAAAAATCTTTCATTTATTTTTCCGGCGCCTTTTTGCGCGCGTACATATACAAATATCTTTTCTTTTACGCGGGTTTTGCCACGAAATTCTTTAAAATCCTGATATGAGACGACCTGTGTCAAGAGGGAATTTTGCGTCTTCCATTGTTTAAGGTTCTTTCTTGTGGAATCGGCTCTTCGATGGCGGCTGGTTCGGATTGGGGTGACCGGCATTTGACCACTCTGATATTCGGGAGTTCGGCTTTCGCCTTATCCATAGGTCAATGGTCCGCCTTGGCCCCCATCCTCTAGTATCTGGGATCGC